>QHZY01000068.1 GCA_003224855.1 Acidobacteriota bacterium
TTGAATCGCAAGTTCGAGACTGCGCGGTCCTCGGTTCCGCGGCCGGAGGTGGATGGCGGCAAATCAAAGATCGGCATCATCGCCTACGGGACGTCGCACTGGGCAATTGTGGAAAGCCGCGATCAGATGCGCAAAGAGTATGGGATGGAGGTGGATTACCTGCGGGTGAAGGCATATCCCTTCACCAGGGAAGTTCATGACTTCGTCAAGCAGCATGACCGGGTGTACGTGGTGGAGCAAAACCGGGACGCGCAGCTTTTGAGCCTGCTGAAGCTGGATGTGGAAGCCTCTCTGGTCACTCGCTTGCGGAGTATGGCGCATATTCACGGACTTCCGCTCGACGCACGTTCTGTCACCGACGAATTGATGACTATGGAGGGCAAATAGATGGCAGCCACACCAACCAGCACTCCTCCGCCCAAGACCAATCGGATCGGCTTGGCGGTAATGGATTATCGCGGCGGCAAAACCACGCTCTGCGCAGGTTGCGGGCATAACGCAATCTCTGAGCGCATTATCGACGCCATGTACGAAATGGGCGTAAAGCCCGAACGGGTGGCCAAACTGAGCGGAATCGGCTGCTCTTCCAAAACACCGGCCTATTTCATGAATCGCGCCCACAGCTTCAATGCGGTGCATGGCCGTATGCCGTCAGTAGCTACCGGCGCGGTGCTGGCCAACCGCAATCTGCTCGGGGTGGGCGTCAGCGGTGATGGCGATACAGCGTCCATCGGCATGGGGCAATTTGTGCACCTGATGCGGCGCAATCTCCCCATGATTTACATCATTGAAGATAACGGCGTGTATGGTCTTACCAAGGGACAGTTTTCGGCCACTGCGGATCTGGGATCCAAGCTGAAAACCGGCGTCATCAATGATCTGCCGCCGGTTGACACCTGCGCCATGGCGGTTACGCTTGGCGCAACTTTGGTGGCACGGTCTTTCTCCGGAGATAAGCGACAGCTGCACGCCATTCTGAAGGCAGCCATTGCACACAAGGGAACGGTCATGCTGGACGTGATCTCGCCCTGTGTCACTTTCAATGACCATGAAGGCTCCACGAAATCTTACAAGTACATGAAAGACCATGAAGAGCCGCTGCAGGACATCAGCTTTGTGCCCGCTTTTGAGGACATCAGCGTCGACTATGATCCGGGCACCACGATTGAAGTTTCCATGCACGATGGATCGAAACTGCGGTTAAGCAAGATCGAGGAGGATTACGATCCGACCGACCGTATCAAGGCTATTACTCGTCTGCACGAAGCGCACGAGAAAGGCGAGGTGCTGACCGGCGTGTTCTATGTCAACACCAAAACGCCAACCTTCCTCGAGCTGTTGAACATGACGGACGAGCCGCTTGCGACCTTGCCGGAAGCAGTCGTTCGCCCGGGCAGGGAAGTGCTGGAACAAGTGATGGAAGAGCTGCGCTAGTCTCTTTTAAGCTGCGCCTTCTTCGGGTTCGCCGGAGTGCTCAGGATTTTCTCCGGGCTCCGGAAAGTCGCTATCGGAAGACTTTACGAGGGGATCTTCCGTCCGATGTCCGAGTTGCCCGCTCATCGAACTGTTACCGGGCGCACTCGGGGAATCACTCTCCACTGCTCCTTTGCCGCAATCCTCATCTTTTTCGACTCGGTGGTTGTGCCTGGGATCGGTCATTCCCCAATTATGGATTGATTCGAGCCCTTGAACCAAATTAATTACAACATTTTTCTGGGCACGGTGTTAAAAGATTAGCCTGGGGCGGCTCGCAAAAGGAGAATTCATGGCCAAAGCAGTTCTCGCAATTCTGGTAATGGCGATCTCGGCGTCAACAGTACAAGCGCAGTCGGCACCCCCTCCCAGTCACCCTAAGGCCGTGAAGCACCACGCCCACAAAGCGGGCAAGCATGGTAAGCACCATCACAAGCACCATCAGGGCGCATAACGGACCTACACTGTCTCAGTTCTTAGCAGATCGCTTATCGTCTCGCGCCGGCGGATGAGGCGGATGGACTTTTCTTCGATCAGGACTTCCGCCGGGCGACGACGGGTGTTGTAGTTGGAAGCCAGAGACATTCCATAGGCACCTGCATCAAAAATCGCCAATAAATCGCCTTCTTCCATCCGTGGCAGCTTACGGTTTAGCGCCAGGAAGTCACCGCTTTCGCCAGCAGGTGTACTTTCAGGCCGCGAAGCGGCTTCAGGATGTAGTCAGCGTAGCCGGCGATGGTGTTCCTGAACTCATCTGTTGTGTGCGGGGTTGAGTCGTAAGAGATACCCAGCCCACCCCCGGCGTCCACAAATTCGATTTCATGGCCATCGCGGCGCAGTTCGCGCACCAGGTCGGCAACCCGATGCATTGCCGCCGAAAAGGAACGCACGTCAGTTATCTGGGAGCCGATATGCACGCTCACGCCGGCCACCCGCAGATGACGTATTCCGCCAGCCCGGGCGTAGAGCATTCGGGCTTGTTCAATGGGCACGCCGAACTTGTGCTGGCGAAGGCCAGTAGAAATGTAAGGATGGGTATCGGCGGGTACATCCGGGTTCACTCGCAATGCAATCGGAGCGCGGCAACGTTGCCGGCCGGCGCATTCCGCCAGCTTCCAAAGTTCGCTTTCGCTTTCTACGTTGAAGAGAAGAATACGTGCCTTGAGCGCCAACAGCATTTCTTCATCTGTTTTTCCAACACCCGAAAAGGCCGTCCGCGGGGCTGAGCGGCGGCTGGCCCGCAGCACTCTCTCCAGTTCACCCCCTGAGACCACATCGAAGCCGCAGCCTTCCGCTGCCAGCAGCTTAAGAAGGTGAAGGTTGGGATTGGCTTTTACCGAGTAACAGAGCGTGTGTGGAACCTGGCGAAACGCGCTCCTGAAATTGCGGACTCGATCGCGAATAGCCGAAGCCGAGTAAACGTAGAGCGGTGTACCGTAGCGTTCCGACAAATGATTGAGGCCAACACGGTCACAGTGGAGTACAGATGCAGCAGTGCTGAGAACAGTGGGCCGTGAAGTCCGGTAGCTAAACGCGCGAGGCCGCTCGAGGAAACCCTGGTCGCTCACGAGGGGTTTCCGTCACTCCTCACCTTGATGACGACGACCGTTTGATCATCGAACGGCTCGACTCCTGAGGCATGGTCGGCTACCGCCTGAAAGATCGTATCCACCACGGTCTGCGCAGGTAATTCCTTACTGCAGGTGATGATGTTTTCCACTTCCTTCCGAGCAAAAAGGTCGCCCGCGTGATTGCGGGCATCGAGGATACCGTCGCTGAAAAACACAAACATATCGCCGGGACTCGCCTTAAATTCCAGTTCGTCATATTCGGCGTCGTCGAAAAGGCCAAGAGGTAAGCCGGTGGCTTCAATCACTTCTATCTTGCCATCGTGACAGAACAAAGGGCGCGGCAGACCGGAGTTCGCGACCGTCAGCACCCGGGCTTCGTCGTCCCAGATGGCGTAGATAAGGGAAACAAACTGGCCTTCGATGCGGCGATCAGCAAGCGAGAAGTTGACGGCGCGCAGCATTTCGGCGGAGGAAGGCTCGATGGGCGCGTGCGAACGCAGGATGCCGCTCACCAAGGCTGCATAGATAGCCGCCGGGGCGCCTTTGCCGCTGACATCGCCGATTACGATAGCCAGACGGGCCAGGGAATAATGAACGAAGTCATAGAGATCGCCGCCAATGGCGCGGGCGGGAACGAACTTTGCTGCGACCTCAAGGTTGCGCATGGTCGGATTATTGGGCGGCAGCAGCCGGAACTGGAGCTCTCGCGCCAGAGCAAGATCGCGCTCCAGGCGTTTCTCCTGTCTGGCGATCTCTTCATACAGGCGGGCATTCTCGATAGCGATTGCTACCTGGGCCGCCAAGGTCACGACTGTCCTCTTGTGGTCGTCGGTAAAAAAACCGCGGCGGGTGTGCTCGAGATCAAGCACGCCGATCACTTTATCTTTGTAGATAAGCGGAGCGGCCAGTTCGGAGCGAGTTTCGGGATTGAGCGAGATATAGCGAGAGTCTTTTTTTACATCGGGCACCAGGACGGCATGTTTATGCTGTGCGGCATACCCTACAACTCCGGTGCCGAGAGCTACGTCATGCTTCAGCTGAATATTCTCCTGAAAGCGCAAAGAGAAGCGGTGCTGCAGCTTTTCTCCGGCAGAGTCGAGCAGCAGGATGCTGAACATCTGGTAATCGATCAGCCGGCTGAGCAGTTCGGCGATGCGCTTGAACAGTTCGTCAAGATTCAGGATCGAGGTTAGCTCGCGCGCAATTTCGTTCAGCAGCAGCAGCGTACGGGCCTGGCGCGTAGTGCGAGTGTGCAGGCGGGCATTTTCGATTCCCACCGCCATACGCGAGCCGATCAGGGTTAGAAGGCGTTTGTGCTCTTCGGTAAAGTGGTCGGGAATGGGCGACTCGATGTCGATGACGCCAATCACCCGGTTCTTGATGATGAGAGGCACAGCCAGTTCGGATCGGACATTGGAGATACCGGGTATATAGGCTTCGTGCTTTTCAACATCTCCAACCAGAATGGCTTCTCCCTGTTGAGCCGCCATCCCGGTAATGCCCTCGCCCAGTTTTATGCGAGTTTTTTCCGCTATATCGCTGGGATAGCCCAGGCTGAAGCGGATGCGCAGGTCCTGGTTTTTTTCGTTAACCAGCAGAATGGCAAAGATCTCGTAATCGATGACTTTACGCACCAGTTCTGCCACTCGGCGCAGAGTGGTGTCGAGGTCAAGGGTGGTATTTACAACGTCTGCCACCTCAAGCAGAAGAGGTTCGACCTTGATTTGCGTCTCTGGTTGCGCCAGTGTCATGTGGAAGTCCTAATAATATCAGCGCTGGGGGCGGCACTTGAGCGTGGGTGTTGATCGCTGATATTCAAAGGCCGAAGCTTAACCGTTTTCGCGCGGCAGCACGCAGATATCGGGCAGATTTCTGTAGCGCTCGGCGTAATCGAGGCCGTATCCGACCACGAACTCATCCGGGATCTGGAACCCTATGTAATCGCCTTTGATGGGCTGTTTACGGCGCGATGGCTTGTCGAGCAAGGCCGCGATTTTTAATGCTTTGGGCTGGTGGGCGAGGAACATTTTTTTCAGGAAGGTAAGGGTCAGACCGGTATCAAGAATGTCCTCTACCAGGATTATGTTCTTCCCTCGCATGGGCTGGTCCACGTCCTTGAGCAGGCGTACTTCCCCGGTTGAATCCCAGCCGTTTTTCAGTTCCTGGGCCGGGCTTGGGCGGTTGCCATAACTGGATACGCCAATGAAGTCGAATGAGGCGTCAAGGTGAACTTGCCGGGAGAGATCGCTAAGGAAAATTGCCGCGCCTTTCAGCACGCCGACGAAGATGATCGATTCTCCGGCGAAATCACGCGTGATGTCGGCCCCTATGGCGGCCACGCGATATGCGATCTGCTCGCGCGATATGAGAACCCTGGGTTCTGTCACGGGGCCTTTATCTTACCCGTAAGCTGCGCCAGCGCAAGAAATTTTGTGATTTACTGGTGGTGTTTGCCGGTCATCTCCCACGCCATTAAAATAAAAATCTCCATGAATCTGAACGGGACAAAACTCACCTGGTTGGGTCACGCGGCGTTTCGGGTAGAGACTCCGGGCGGGAAAACGGTCTTGATTGATCCGTGGTTGAAGGGCAATCCAGCGTGTCCAGAATCCGAGAAGGAAGTAAAAAAAGTGGACGTCATGCTGTGCAGCCATGGCCATAGCGACCACATCGGCGACGCGGTTGAGATCGCGAAAAAGCACAACCCGGTGGTGGTTGGCATGGTTGAGTTGTGTGCCTGGCTGCAGTCCAAGGGAGTAAAACAGGCTTCCGGAGCTGTATAAGCCTGATATTGCGATGCTGCCGATTGGCGACTACTACACCATGTCGCCTCGAGAGGCCGCTTACGCGTGCTCACTGCTCAAGCCGAAAACCGTAATACCGATGCACTTTGGAACCTTTCCGATTCTGACGGGAACTGTGGCGGAGTTTCGCAAGCTGGTCAAAGACGCTGAAGTGTTCGAAATGAAACCCGGTGTCACCGTTTCCTGAACAGGAGAAAAACTTGGCGAACAGCAATAACGCTTATTGGCGAATGGGTGGCATTACCGTGAATGCCGTGGAAGATTACGTCTACTCCATACTTCCGCCGCGTGATGAAGTGCTGGCCGAGATGGAAAACGAGGCTGCCAGCAATAACGTGCCTATTGTTGGGCCTGCGGTCGGGCGACTGTTATACCAGTTGGCGGTCATAAGCAAGGCAAAGTACGTCTTCGAAATGGGATCGGCGATCGGATATTCGACCATCTGGTGGGCACAGGCGGTAGGCAGCGACGGGCGAGTTTTTTATACCGACGGCGATCCTAAAAATGCCGACCGGGCACGAAAGTATTTTCAGCGCGCCGGCGTCAGCGATCGAATTGTGGTTAAAACCGGCGACGCGCTGGAATTACTATCGGAAGAGAAACAGCAGTTCGACATCATCTTCTGCGATATCGATAAGAGCGATTATCCCCGGGCGCTTCGATTGGGGTTGCCTAAGTTGAAAAGAGGCGGATTGTTCGTTGCCGATAATGCGCTATGGAGCGGCAAGGTGGCGCAGAAAAACCCGGACAAGGAAACCGAAGCGATCCTTGAGTTCAACCGCATGCTTTATGAGACGAAGGACCTGTTTACCACCGTCCTGCCAATCAGAGATGGGGTGGCCGTGGCGGTAAAGAAGTAGCTAAATCGATTTAACCGGAATAGTCATTACATCTTCGACCAGCCCGACTTCCTTCTGCACAAAGGGTTCGGCGTAGGTTACGCCCGCCATCATTCCATAAAACCTGGCCGTAGCCTCAACTCGTGCCCGGATCTCCGCCTGGGCAGGGAAGATGTCCTGGCCTGCCTCCTGGTCACTGAACTGGGTTTTGTATGCCATCAGAGACTGCAAACGTGCTTCGAATTGATGGCTGATATCAATTACAAATGTCGGTCGGATATCGAAGTACAGGGTTGCATAGATGATTTTAAACGGGCGGTGGGGCGGAGCTTTGGTAGCAATGGTTTCGCTGAAGGAGGAATGTCGAGTGCTGAGCGCCTGATTTATATCAAGCTTGGCAAGTCCGGAGAGGAAACAAGCCTCATATCCCAGTATTGAGGTGGTGTAGTGATCGGGATGGCGGCCCTGCCAGTAGGGAAGAATGATCACTCGCGGCTGCTGCTCGCGGATAACCTGCGCCACTTTAAGCCTGTTTTCCCAGTTGTTCTCGACTCGGCCGTCCGGAATGTCGAGCGCCTCGCGCCAGGAAACGCCAAGAATTCTGGCGGCGGCGGCAGCCTCTTGCGCGCGTTCTTCCGCGCTGCCGCGAGTGCCAAGTTCTCCACGGGTAAGATCCAGGACTCCGGTACGATGGCCGAGCTGCGCCATCTTGAGCAGTGTTCCGCCGCAAGTTTGCTCAACGTCGTCACGATGAGCGGCAATAGCTAGAACGTCGATAGGCATGAGTTTTGTTACTTCTCCTGAGCCGGCTAGTATTTTTGCATTATTCCTCGCGGAAGCCGCCCTCTGTAGAGTCTCGCACGAGCAAGTTGGTTCTTACATCCGGAGGACTGTCCTGTGGCCGCTCAAGTTTCCGCTCTTAATCTGGATTTATCTGAATCGCGCAGTACCGCCTGGCGCAGTCGTGTTATCGCGGTAACGTTGATGGCGATAATTGCAAGCATCTTCTGGATCGACTCCCGCTACCCAGCACTGATAAAACGGTATCACGCCGGAACCAATCTGAAGGCGACAGGCGCATTGACCTTTGGCCAGGTTTACCAGGTGGACCCCGCCATGCCATTGTCGCGCCGGGTTTATCGCACCACGGTGAACTGGCTTGATGCCAACCGCATCGGAATGACATTCTCGTTCCTGTTCGGTCCCGCAGCGCTCACGTTTCTCTCCACTCTGCGGCGGCGACGCACCAACTCTCGTTATCTGAACACACTTCTTGGAGCTGTGAGTGGAGTGCCGCTTGCAGTTTGCACTAATTGCGTTGCTCCCATTGCGCGCGGTCTTTATGCATCCGGCATGAGCGCAGAATCCGTGCTGGCCACCATGTTTGCGTCCCCGGCCCTGAACCTGGTTGTACTGGCGATGACGTTTGTGCTTTTTCCGCTTCAGATTGCACTGTTGAAGCTGGGAACCGTCCTGTTCCTGATCTTCGTTTTCGTTCCCCTGGCGACGGCTCGTGAAGTCGGCAACGAACAGATTGCTTGCGTGATCGATGTGCCGGCGGCGGAAACCTGGACTCAGGCTGTGACCAGAACTCTCACTTCTTACGCTAAGAGCTTCTGGTATGTGTTCCGGGTGGCGTTTCCGCTGATGATTGTGGCGGCAGCTCTGGGCGCGCTAGTGGTGGAGATCGTGCCGCAGCAGGGTCTGGGCACTCAAGCCACGGCAATTGGGATTATCCTGGTCGCGATTGTTTCGGCGTTTTTACCCGTGCCGATGGCGTTTGATGTTGCGATTGCTTATATCGCAATGGCCAAGGGTGTGCCCATGCCTTATGTCGCCGCGATTCTCTGCACGCTGGGCATTGTGAGTGTGTATTCGCTGTCGGTGGTAGGGAAAACGATCTCCTGGCGAGTGGCTGCGTATGCCTATGGAACTGTGGTCGCGCTGGGGATTCTGGCAGGGGTGATCACCCGCGGTTGGGTGTGATCAGTCCAGGTTTCCTTGCTCGAGCACGACGTTCTCGCGAATGATCAGGCGGTGAGCTGCCATTTGCTTCAGGGTAGGTAGAACGCGCTCTACATGCTCGTCGGTGTCCACAAAAATGACGACTACCGGCAGCTTGCCCCCGGCATCGACCAAGTGACTGGTCTTAACCCGTTGGCGCCCTAGAAATCCCATCACTGCGTGCAGGCCAACAGCCGCATAGACGTTTTCGCGTCGAAGATAGCTGAGGATTTCGAGATGCAGCGGCTTGCTTTGCCACTTGTCATCTTCGTGCAGATAAAGCGTTACCTGAACAGCCATGGCGTTGTGCATTCTACAGCAGCCTTGCTACGGCCATGCCGGTAACAGCGGCCCCCAGGCAGAGCAGATTATTGCTTAGCAGGTTAGCTGCCATCAGGCCCCATTGCCCTTGCTCGAAGTACGCCATGGTTTCGACCGCGTAGCTGGAAAAGGTGGTGAACGCCCCGCAAAATCCAATCACTAACAGGAGCCGCCAGCGGGGGTCGATAAGCACGCGTTCGGTTGTCCAGATCACGAAAAATCCCACCATCAGGCTGCCGATGACATTTATGAGCAGGGTTCCATAGGGAAATTCAGGGCCCAGAACTTTGGCGCAATATCGGCTCACGAAGTAACGCGCATTCGCGCCGAAAATGGCGCCCACTGAGATGGTGAATACTTCCTGAAAAGGCAACTTAGGCATGATGAGCTCTCCCTTACACGCAGTGTAGGAGTCATCAGCCAATGCTCTGAATGAGCCAGGCGGTTAGGGCGAACTCCATCGCCGCAGTCATTGTAGTACATGGTAGTACATGGCTAGTGCTTGCGATCGACCAGGAAGCTGGCCAACTGTTTCAGCGTATCGGCCCGAGGTCCAAACAGTTGCAGCGACTCGGATGCGATTTTAAACAGTTCGCCTGCTTTTTGGCGCGATTTCTCGATCCCAAATAATGCCGGATAGGTAGCCTTCTCGGCAGCGCTATCTTTGCCCGCAGTCTTGCCAAGCTGTGCGGAACTTTGGGTAACGTCAAGGATGTCATCAACGATCTGAAAGGCCAGCCCGATGGCTTCTCCAAAAGAGCGCAGTTTCGTAACTGCAGGCTCGTCCGCGCCGGCGAATAATCCCCCGCTTACAACCGACGCGGTGATAAGCGCTGCGGTCTTTGAGCGATGAATGTACTCCAGGGTGGAGAGGTCGGGTCGGGTGTGCTCCGCTTCAAGATCCACGACCTGCCCACCAATCATGCCGTCAACCGTGCCGGTCCGGCGCGCGATTTCTTCAATCATTCTGACGCGCGCCTCGGCGCTGCATTGCAAACCAGCAAGGACTTCGTAGGCTTGAGTCTGCAGCGCATCACCGGCCAGGATGGCGATGGCTTCGCCGAAAACTTTGTGACTGGTCGGGCGGCCGCGCCGAAGATCGTCGTTGTCCAGCGCAGGCAGGTCGTCGTGAATGAGTGAGTAGGTGTGGAGCATTTCCAACGCCGCACACAGGTTTTCTATTCCCACGGGAACGGAGCCGGCTATCAGACGCCCGCTCTCGATGCAAAGAATCGGACGCAGGCGCTTGCCTCCGGCGAAAACGCTGTGACGCATGGCTTTGTGGATAGAGGCAGGCCGCTGAGTTTCAGACGGAAGCAGGCGATCGAGCGCCGAATCTGTCAGTTGCTGGCCGCGTTGCAGAGTGTCCTGAAGCATTTGGGGTCGAGTATAGCAAGCGGGGTTGCCGGGACGTTCTCTGCATTTTGCTCGGAGCCTGTGGGTTTTTAAGGTTTGTGTTTGCTGACAGATTGAGTCGGGCTGCGACTAGAAAATCTTAAATCGGGGAGAACGCAAAGAAGAGACGCAGAGCGCGAAGAGAAAAGCTGACACGGAAAATTATGCCTCGATTGCTCGGCGGTTTTCTTAGCGCCCTGTGCGTTTTAAGGTTTGTGTTTCGCAGACGAACTGAGTCGGCACGGCGGTCGCAAAAAGAATCATCGCAGAGAACGCGAGCGGCCGCGCAAAGAACGAGGCTACGCCGCTATAGCCCCCATGATTGCCGAAGAGCGCGTAAGCGCGCTTATAATTCCGCGCGCGTCGGTGGGCGAAAAGATATCCACAGCGCCCGCGTTCAAGGCTTCGGCCCACATCAGTTCGTCCGCTAACCGGTGAGTGCAAATTACTGCTGTGGCGGGAAAATCACGGGTCAGGGGATGAATACATAACTTCCTCGGAATTTCACCGTCGTCTAAGGCGGGACTCGGTGTGCCCACCTGGCAATGTAGAAGGCACAGACAATCAACGATCAACGAGTGACGACGCAGCGGCCAACGGGCTCTACTTGCGGCCCGACGCCTTCTCGGTCAGAGACTCGAACGGTTCGGCCTGCAGCTTGCCATTCTGCTTCAGTAGAATTTCTACCTTTCCTTCGGCTTCTTCGAGTTCTTTTCGGCAGGAAGCTGAAAGCTGCATACCTTCTTCAAACAGGGCTAGTGACTTTTCCAAGGGTACATCGCCTGCTTCAAGCTCTTGAACGATTTTTTCAAGGCGCTGCAGGCAATCTTCAAACTTAGCCAAGAAAACTCCTGCATAAATTCTACAGCACTGGATCAGAGCTGTTTCAAGGAAAAATTACCGGTCGGCGGCAGCCGTGCCGAGGGCCTCCAGCACATCGATCGCGGAGCCATAGCGACCGAGCGGCGCGCTAATCTGTGCTCCCTGGGTTATGCCGTGCACCGCAATCAACATTTCGCGCGCGACCTGGATACCTTCTTCGCGCGCTCCCTCCGGGGTTTTAGCGTTTGCGATGCGGCGCAAGATCGAATCCGGGACGGATACGCGCAGCTCATTCTTCATGAACTCGGCATTGCGTAAGCTCACCAGAGGCCAGATGCCGGCCACAACTGGAATGCGGCAATGCTCGATGCGGCGCAAGAAGTTCTCCAGCAAGTTGAGGTCGAACACCGGTTGGGTTACGGCGTACTCAGCGCCGGCCTGGACCTTGTATTCAAAACGGCGGATTTCTTCATCGAGCATAGGTAAGCCAGGATTCGCGCCCACCCCGATCAGGAACCCCGTACCAATGCCAATTGGGTTGCCGCCAATGTCGCGCCCTCGATTGAGGTTGTGCACTATGTTAACCAGACCAATGGCGTCAACATCAAAGACTGCAGTCGCGTCGGGATAGTTGCCCATCTTCGGTGGATCGCCGGTGATGCAGATCAGATTGCGAATGCCAGTTGCGGCTGCGCCCAGCAAATCAGACTGAATACCCAGCACATTGCGATCGCGGCAGGTATAGTGCAGCACCGCCTCAATGCCCACCTGTTGCTGCACCAGCAGCGAAAGCGCCTGGTTGCTCATCCGAGCCGAGGCGCGAGGGCTGTCAGGAATGTTGATCGCATCCACCCCGACCGACTTGAGAAAACGCGCACCCTCAAGTTCTTTGCTGATGTCTGTACCTTTGGGAGGCACGATCTCAACCATTGTGACAAATTCGCCGGACGCAATTTTCTTGCCCAGGACCGACCGTTCCTGCAGCGGCACAGCCGGAACGGCAGCGGGAGTGGAGACAGTAGCAACTTGCACCGAAGCCGAGCGCGCCCGCGCCTCTCCAACTCTGAGGGCCGACTTCATGGCCCGCGTGTGCTCCGGAGTTGTACCGCAGCATCCTCCAACCAGGCGCACTCCGGCGGCGACAAACTTTCGCGCGTAGCTGGCCATATACTCCGGCGAACAGAGATAGATGTTTCGTCCTTCGACTGATCGAGGAATACCGGCGTTGGGCAGAGCAGACAAGGGAAGCGAAGTGCACGCTCTGACTCGCTCGATCGCATCCAGCATCGCGACCGGGCCGACGCTGCAGTTGCAACCGATGACGTGCGCTCCCCATTCTTCAAGTCTGGGAGTGAAAGTCTCAGGTGTTGAGCCATCGAGGCAGTTGCCGTCTTCGTCGATGGTGACCTGGGCGACAATCGGAAGATTCGCATCGACCTCGCGTGCAGCCATCATCGCCTGGTGGAGTTCTTCGATATACCCGAAGGTTTCCAGGATCAGCAGATCGACCCCACCTTCCACCAGCGCGCTGATCTGTTCCCGAAAGGTTTCCCGAGCTTCTTCGAAGGAAGTCTTGCCCAAAGGCTCAATCCTGATCCCCAACGGGCCTACTGAACCCGCAACCCATGCGTCGAAACTCTTGGCCGCCTCACGCGCCAGACGAGCCCCAGTAAGGTTTATGTCTTTTACCTTGTCTCCCAGACTGTGCCGTTCGAGTCGAAAACGATTTCCGCCAAAGGTATTGGTTTCAATGATTTCTGCGCCAGATTGCAAGTATTGGTGGTGCAGTGAGCGAATCAGATCCGGCTGTAACGTATTCAACTCGTCGTAGCAACGATTGATGAAAATACCCTGGCCGTAGAGGAGCGTTCCCATAGCCCCGTCGCACAGGACGGGCGACTCTTTCAGGCGGTCCAGAAGCTTTCCGGGCATAATTTCAGAATACAAGATGACCTGAAGTTTTGCACCCGCGGGGATATGCCAGCGGCGGCTGAGAGCTCGAATCTGCTACGGCCTCAATCAGATTGGGCAGGGCAGCCTCTGTTATAATCCCGCTTCTTGCATCTAACCCTCTATCCTTCATCCGTCTGGGAGTTTTTCTTTTGAAGAAAGGGTTGTCCCTTCTTAGCCTTCTAGTTGCGAGTTTGCTGCTGCTTTCGTGCGGCAGTAACAGTGGCTCCAGTTCCAACACCAGTTCCCGCAGCGGCCTGAAGTTTCGTGCGTTTGTCTCGAATCCGCTTCAACCAGTCAGCACAGGCACGGTTCCGGTGATGAACATTGTGGACGCTCTGAATGACGTTCTTTCTCCCGCCATCGTTTCCGTCGGCGGCTCCGCACCGGAGCCAAGCTTCATGGTGTTATTTCCGAACAAGCAATTCACCCTGGTCTACAGCGGTGGGACCGCTTCGCTGGCGGTGATCAATAATTTGACGGAGAGCGTGGTAGGAGGAACCAGCAACGGGACGAACACTTCTATCACTTTACCTGCAGCGAGTCAGAGCGTCGCGGTGTCGAAGGATAACGTCACCGGGTTTGCCGCTGTGCCCACTGCACCGCCTCCCGACGCCCAGGCGAATAATCTGCCCCCGGGCCTGGTTGCGATGCTCAATCTCAGCAATAACACAATTTCCGCACAAATCCCGATTGAGGGAGCGCGCTATCTGGCAGTGACTCCGGATGGTACGCGGCTTCTGGTCTTTGGCAACCATTCAGACACCATCACTGTCATCACCCCACCGGCGATAGGGACAAATCAGAGCGCGATTGTGACTCCTATCCAAAACAGCGCCGCATTTGATCATCCTGTAGGCGCGGTTTTCAGCAGCGACGGCAACACCGCCTACATACTCAACTGCGGGCCAGAGTGCAACGGTGCGCAGGCCAGCGTAACTCCATTTGACATCAATTCTGGAACGCCTCTGGCTCCCATTCTCGTTGATGGCGCGACGGTCGCTCTTATCTCCGGGACCAATTTATTCATCGCCGGAAGCAATCCGGCCTCCGCATGCACCGCGCCAACCCAGGCAACGCGCTGCGGAACTCTAAGCGTAATTGATCTGGGCTCGTCTTCTGTAGTCTCCACAGCGGAAATTACCGATGGCTACCACGATCACATGGAAATGGGAGCTAACAATCAGCTGTTTATTGGCGCCCATACCTGCACCAACGTTTCTTCCCAGAATAACAATGGGAGCGGCGAGGTACGAGGATGTCTCTCGATTGCCTCCACCAATGCGCAAACCGTTTCCAACGTTGTGATTCCGCCAGCCACCGGAGATGTTACCGGCATACAACCGATTGCTACCCGCAGCGTTGTCTATGTTGCGCAGGACGGGGAACTGCAAATTTACGATACCTCCACCGATAAACTTCAGTCGACACAGGTGGACATTCGCGGCCAGGCGCAAGATGTGAAGCTGGTGGATTAAGGGTTCAGCGTCAGTCGGTGTTTCTTCGCAGCCGAAACTGCCTGGGCCGAGTAGGGCAGCTGAAATGTAGAGCCCTGGTACCACGCTTTCCACTGGTCCATGTAGAAGGGGCTCAGAAAATTCCCACCCTGCCCGGTAACGACATTCAGGGTCGACTTATCCGGGTCGGATAGGTCGGCGGTGAACCGCTCCGAAGGCCCGTGAGAGCGTGACACTGCTTTTACCGTCAGGCCACTGCCCGATTGCGGAAGTACACCGGGACCGCTCCAGCGCGAAATAAAAGGCAGCTTGCCAAGAATCGGGTGCTGGATCTCAAGCGGATGGTAGTTACCCCAGCTCCAGATACTGAGATTCTTTGGCGCCTGGTTGCTTTCGGCGGCGACCGCAACGGCCGCTGTTAGCAACTCGTCATAACTAGAATACGACTCCGGCAGCCAACGTTTGGGGTGGTGCAATACGACGTTTTCGAGCCAGATGGTATCCATCCCGGATCGATACGTCCGCCAGCTCAAACCGGGGCCGGCAGCAGCGGCGCCCAGCTTTGGTTCGAGCAGCAAACGCATCAATTCCCGGCGTGCCTGAGTGGCAAGGGTTGGGGCAGCAGAGCCGGCGCTCATGCGGCCATCCCAACCGCGCATGATGTCAGCCGCCTGCTTGGCACGTACGGAAGCCTTGCCGGCATGATCCACCGCATATACCAGACGATCCGCAAAAATATGATCTGCCTCAGAAAAGATGTCCATCTGCAGTGAGAGCATGTCGGCGGTGCTGAACTTCTTGCCTGATTCCAAAACGCGGTAAATGCGCGCAGATCGCCAGGGCGCTTCCCAGTTGAAGCTTATGGAATAGGGATACCCGTCAGCCGTTATACGGCTGTTTGCGGTCGCAATTACTCCAGACGGAGGATTCAGCACGCTGGGTAATTGGGCGAACGGTATGTATCCAGACCACTCGTGCGAGTCGTCGCTGCCATCAGCGGGCAGGCTGCCGTCGCCATATTCGCGGATGGGAATCTTACCTGTAGTCTGGTACCCGATATTTCCGTCTACATCCGCATAGACGACGTTCTGTCCCGGACAATCGAGCTGAGAAAAAGCAGTGCGAAATTCGCTCCAGTTTTGCGCGGAGTTCACAGCCAAGAACGGATTGTGGGTTCCGTCATAGAGGGTCCAGCGCAAGGCGATTGGCCGGGTTTCACCCGGAACAAGCTGGGTGATGATCGGTCCGTGGCGGGTGACGGTGACATCGATAGCAATATCCGGTTTTCCTTTGACATGAATGATCTCATGGCGGTTGTCGGCCTTACTCCATCCTTGCCCGGTCTGGTATTCGCCGGAAGAATTGAATTTTTCGACGTAGACTTCTTCCACCGCCGGCCCAACGTTAGTGAATCCCCAGGCGATTCGCTGGTTGTGTCCGACAATGACATACGGCAAGCCAGGCAGGGTGACTCCAGCCACGTCAAAGCTGCCGCTCCTCAGATGGGCCTCGTACCACAGGTTAGGCATCTGGTGGCCGAGGTGCATGTCATTGGCAAGCAGGGGCTTTCCGGTTGTGGTGTGCGCGCCGGAAATGACCCAGTTGTTTGACCCCAGAACGGGAGTCTCGAAGTCTTCCACACTGAGCTTGGGAATCAACCCCGCAATGGACTTTCCATCTTCAACACCTTCCTCGTCATCCTCCGGTTCTGTATTCTTTTCCGGAGTGAAGCCGGGGCGCATGACGGTGGGAGGCCGATCATGCCAGGAAGAGTTCACATATAGATCTGCTGTGAGCTCCGGCCCTAACTTCGCCAGGATTTTTTCTTTCTCAAGTGCGTGCCGGTAGAGATAGTGATTTAGGTCCTTCACCATATGGGCCGCGATCAGAGTCGAGTCCTCCGGCGCCCAGGGCCGCGGCTTGTAGCCCAGAATTCGGAATTCTATGGGGAGTGAGTGCGGGTGCGAATCAATCAATGCGTTCACGCCTTTTGCATAAGCTTCGAAGTAACGCCTGTCCTGCGCGGACGCCAGCTCGACTGACTTCCTGGCAGCCTGTCGCATACCCAAAATGCGCTGTTCGCGATCGTGCTCGATCAGATCAGTACCAAGCACTTCCGCCAGTTCACCGGCTGCAAAACGCCGCATTACGTCCATCTGCCAAAGACGATCCTGCGCGGTGACATAGCCCTGGGCTATGAACAGATCTTCCAGCGAAGCCGCCTGAATCGTGGGGACGCCGTGCTCGTCACGGATGACGGATACGGGCGCAGACAACCCCGAGATACGAATGCTGCCATCAAGTTGAGGCAAAGCTGAACGCGCGGTTCGATATGCATAGAGCGCGATCAGCGTGAAGACGACGATCAGAAAAGCGAGGAGATAAAAAGCAGCTTTGAGTAGCCGGGAGCTTTTGGTCTTGTAAGTTAGGGGCGACGAAGCGGTGGCCATATCTAGCGCAGAATTTTAACAGCCGACCGGGGTTATTTTTAGCAGCACCGACTTGCGGCGAATCGCAGCGACAGGCACACTAATTGATTCGTTGCAGGAGAGCTGATGAGCGCATGTCCGCAATGTGGTACGGAAATTCCCGCGAACGGGACCTATTGTCCTGACTGTGGCCAGTCGGCATCGAACTCCAAGCGTGTTCCAGCCAGTGGCCGTGACAGGATACTGGCGGCGATCTCCTATTTTTTTATTCCTGCTGTCATTTTCATATTTCTTCACCCATTCAAGCGCATCCATTTCATCCGCTTCCATGCCTTTCAATCCTTGTTCACGTGGATCGCAATGGTCGCGGTTGCGGGCGTGATAAAAGCTGTTTCCATGCTATTGCTGCTGATCCCGTCGTTTGGGCCGCTGATCACGTTTTTACTTCTGATTTTGTACGGCTTAGCGGGCCCCATTCTGCTGCTGCTGCTGATCGCTAAGGCAACCATGAGCGAAGAATTTGAATTGCCGATCATTGGCCATATTGCACAAAAGCAGGCAGGCAACCTGTGACCCCTGCTTGACAGAACGCGAATGCAGTGTCATTGGTAATGGCTTTCCAGTATCCGAAGCGTGAAAGGGTGAGCTTTTGAGAGTGCGAGTTTTCTATCACGACAAATGTTTCGATGGAGCTTCCTCAGCCGCGCTGTTTTCCCGGTTCTATCGGGAGCGCATCCGCAACGATGTCAACTTCGTGTTCTCAGGCCTGCTGCATCGTGCCGGGGCATTGTTTGACGAAAACCATTTTGACGGCGATGAGAATGTAATCGTCGATTTCAAATACTCCAGTTCTCCCAAGATTACCTGGTGGTTTGACCATCACCAGAGCGCTTTTCTCAGTCCCGAAGATGCGGGCCATTTTGAGCAGGACCAGAGCAACCAGAAGTTTTACGATCCTGATTTCAAGTCCTGCGCCGGCTTCATTGCCATGATCGCCGAGCAGCGTTTTGGATTCAATCCGGCACCGGTCGCAGAGCTGATCAAATGGACCGACATCATCGATGGCGCCCTGTATGCCGATGCCAAGACCGCGGTCGAGATGAAAGAGCCGGCTATGAAGCTGACCATGGTGATCGAATCGGCACAGGATTACGCATTCGTACCGCGCCTGATTCCTCTGCTGGCCAGCATGCCGCTGGCCGAGATCATTGAGCAACCCTTTGTGGCGTCGCAATTGCCTCCGTTACTTGAACGCCATCAGCGTTCTGTCGCGCTGTTGCAGGAAAGGACGGAAATCAAAGACGCAACGCTTTTTTTTGATGTCAGCGATCGCGAGCTGGAGGGATACAACAAATTCGTTCCTTACTACCTGCATCCTGAATCGATCTACAGCGTTGGGCTGAGCAAGAGCAGTTTCCGGGTTAAGGTGTCGGTCGGGTCAAATCCGTGGGCGCCCTCGGAGCCGGTGGTGAATCTTGCCAAGGTGTGTGAGCGCTACGGTGGTGGAGGGCACGCCCGGGTGGGAGCGATCTCTTTTGCGGTGGATCGCGAAGAGGATGCTCGCCGCGCTTCCCACGAGATAGTAGCCGAACTGCGCGAGAGTGTGCGCAACAGCAAGCTTTCCTGACTTTCTTGGACTGTAAGCTGGAACCGATGCCCGAAAACTCAGCGGCAATTCTCAAAGCCGATCACCTCGGCCGTTCCGTCGGGACCAGGATCCTTGTCGAGGATATTAACTTCGAAGTACCCGCAGGCCGGGTGCTTGCGATTGCCGGGCCAAGCGGCTCGGGCAAGACTTCATTGCTGCGACTGCTCAACCGGCTGGACGAGCCCACGGCCGGAACGGTTTACTTCGAGGGTTTCGATTACCGGTCAATTGCTGCTCGCGAGTTGAGGCGAAAGATCGGGCTGGTTACGCAGCGGCCGTTTCTCTTCCCTGGAACTGTAGCCGACAACCTGCGTTTCGGGCCTGCACAGCGTGGAGAGTCGATTTCTGTTCAGAAGATCGATGAGTTGCTGCGGCGGGTCGGGCTCGAAGGCTACAGCTCGCGAACCGTAACCAATCTTTCGGGCGGAGAGGCGCAGCGTGTTTCGTTTGCGCGCACCCTGGCAAATTCTCCTTCGGTGCTCTTGCTGGACGAGCCCACTTCCGCTCTGGATGAAGAGTCCAGAGTGGGCGTTGAAGCAGTAATCCGGAATACAGTGGTTGACAGCAATCTCACGTGCGTCCTGGTCACGCATGACATGAGCCAGGCTGTTCGGCTGGCGCAAAGCGCGCTCGTACTGGACAGCGGCCGAGTCGCGCGTTACGGACTGATCACAGAGGTCCTGCATGCTTACTAGACTGTTTCATTCTCAACTGGAACTGGGACTCGCGCAGGCTGCCGCAGCCTTCATCACCGCGTTTGCCGTGGTTATTTTCGGCCGCCGACGCGGGATTCACCTGGAACGCGAGACGTTGATCGCGATGCTGCGGGGAATTGTCCAGATTGTAGCTGTCGGGTTCGTGCTGCTGGCGCTTTTGCAGGCTCCAAACTGGAGCAGCGGATTTCTTCTGGCGGGTATGATCGTGGCTGCCGGCTCAATTTCTGCCCGGCGCGCGAAGGGGATACCCGGAGCCTTTCGAATCTCAGTAACAGCCGTGGCTCTGGGCGCCGGCAGCGTCATCGCTTTCATGACCGGCCTGGGCGTGATCAATGCGGCTATTACCTCATTGGTTCCGGTCGGCAGCATGCTGATCGCGAACGCTATGAACACCAACGGTCTGGCGCTCAACCGGCTTCGCTCTGACATCATTGGCAAAGTGGGTGAGATCGAGACAGCCCTTGCGCTGGGGGCTGATGCAAAGACCAGTGTTGCCCCCTACATGCAGGCGTCCCTGGAATCGAGTCTGATTCCGGCTATCGATTCGCTTCGTTCGCTTGGGATCGTCTGGATACCGGGCCTGATGGCGGGAATGTTGCTTTCCGGATCGCGCCCAATATATGCGGCGATCTACCAGTTTGTGGTCCTGGCCATGATCTTTGCGGCTTCGGGACTTACAGCCATGATCAGCGCGCTCCTGGTGCGTAAACGGATCTTCTCGCCGGCGGACCAGTTGATTCTGAGGGCTGACGCGGCCTGATCGTTAAAACCGGTAAATCCTTGCAGTTCTGAGCGCGGAAATGTTCGCAATCATTTTCACTGCCATCATTTCGCCTCAGAGGGGCTTTTTTGCTGGTCTAGTTCGCTGTTTGGGGGCATACTATGGTCTCGCCCACCCCCGGGGACAAAGGAGTCACTTCGCCATGCCAGTCCTACTCGGGGAACCCGAGCAACCGCAAATCGATATTTCGGCGCTGGAATCGCGGTCACCGCGCCAGCAACGCCACCGCATGTTGCTCGCATTAGTCCTCCTGCTGATTGCGCTTACTCTGGTACTGGTTCGTTACCGTGAATTCTGGCTGCCTCCGGGTTCTTCTTCAGAAGCGGAAGTTGCTCCCACAGCCCCGGCCGAGCCGACCGCGAAATCGCACACCAAAGCCGGCAAAGCGCATGGCGGGTCACTATCTGCGACTGCCAGGCATTCCGCGGTGGCAGGCGATGCCGAATCGGCTGCAGCAACAGCCGAAGTTACCCGAGTCGTCCTCCATCCGATGCAGGTTGAAGTTTTACGTTCCGGTGGTCGCCGTCAGACGATACGGACCCGCCCGGCTGGCATCAGCATCGATCTCTCAAAGGATGTAAATGATATTCCACCGCCCAGCCAGGCGGCGGCCTCGGCTCCGGCTCCCGCCGGAGATCAGGTTCACATGTCTCCTGCAACCGTCGCCGCAGTTACAACGCCGGTGGACCCGGTCTATCCGCCGCTGGCGGAGCAAATGAACGTCCAGGGCTCGGTGGTGCTGCAGCTTCATGTCGGGAAAGACGGCAACATTCAGGATCTGCAGGTGCTGAGTGGGCCGGACATCCTGGCCGAGGCTGCCCGCGAAGCGGTGCGGCAGTGGCACTTCAAGCCTTACTTACGCGACGGCTCTGCGGTCGACACCGGAGCCCAGGTGACCGTGAAGTTCAGTATTTCCACTCCCTGAGATTAGTCCATAAGCACCCGTAGAAACTGAAACGGGGCAACCGGCACGTTGTCCAGCAGCATCTTTCCGCCGGTTTATACGGAGGTCGGCGCATGAGACTGAGCGACACTGTAAGCTCCATCCTGCGAACTAAAGGCAATCAGGTCTGGTCGATTTCTCCCGAACAATCAGTTTTCGAGGCCATCGAGAAGATGGCCGAAAAGGAAGTTGGCGCGCTCGCGGTAATAGCCGAAGAGCGATTGGTGGGAATCATCTCAGAGCGTGACTACGCCCGGAAAGTTATTTTGTGCGGCAAATCGTCGCGCGAAACGCAGGTCAGCGAGATCATGACAGCAAGCGTGATCACTGTCGGTCCTGATCACACCATTGATGATTGCATGTCATTAATGGCCGGTAATCGGATCCGGCATTTGCCTGTTTTGGATGCTGACTGTCTGCTCGGGATGATCTCCATCGGCGACCTAGTGAAGTGGATTATCTCCGGCCAGGAGCACGCGATCGAGCAACTGGAGCACTACATCGCCGGCCGCTATCCGGCGTAAGAAATCTTGCCCTTCACCATTTCCCTGAAGCTTGAAGATATTCTCCTATTCGTTGCTGAAAACCATCGTAGTCTTGCCCAGTGCTGCGCTTTAGAGCCTCCTCCACCGGCTCGCCAGAACCGATGTTGCGCATCATCCGCACGATCTCACCCAGGCCATAACGGTCGCGCAGATAATCGACCGCGGAAAGCGATTCAGCGTAGGCAACCTCAGCCTGCAGGGCCGAAAAGCGTGTGAAGGAATGTTCAAGAATTCCCAGCGGGATTTCTTTTTTCTGCTGGAAAAGCTGCGCCAACTGTGGCGCATATTGGCTGGAGCTGCGCGGCTGAACTCTTTCTGAGTGTAGAGAATCACAATAATGTTCTCGCCCGGCTCGTATCCCAGCTGGCGAGAGAGGTCGGCGAATTGTTGCTCCAGGGTATCCACCAGTTGCTGCTGCAAGTCGGCTGAATTCCGGTCGCCCTGGTAGCGCAGCGTGAAATGGCGGCTCTCTTTTCGCCTGGACTTTTCTTCCACCTCGAGTTCACGCTCGGCTTTTTTTAAGAGTCGTTGGGTGGCCGGATCAGCCGAAATCGCCTCCGCACGTTTCCAGGCGACAATGGCATCACCGGTTCGGTCTGCATTGTATTCAGTTAGTCCCAGCAATCGTTGCAGATCGGCTGAATTGGGCTGCAGGGCAGTAGCGTGTTCCAGTTCGCGGGCAGCCTCGGCATAACGCCCCTGGTTGCCAAGTGCAATGGCGTTCCATTCCAGCAACTCCAGTCGATCGGGCGAAATTTGAATCGCCTGTGCGAAATATTTGCTGGCCCTCTCCGGATTTCCGCGCTGCAACTCCATTACTCCGGCAAGATAATACGAGTTGGTGGAGGCGCGGGAATCGGGATCACGCTCAATTTCGGCCAGGCGCATCTCGTCGATGCTATCGTTCACCACAAAGCGCTCGCGCAGGCTGTTCCAGTAACGGTCTGCCTGGTTCGGTCCGGCAAGTCGGGGCATGCTCAATTTGTCATGCGGCGGCGTATTGCCGGATGGCTGTGGGCGACGGGTAAGATCCTGAACCGCACTCGATCCACCACTCCCGGAGGACGCGGGCCCGCTGCCCGCTTCAATCCTGTCAACTGCTTCCCTGGCAATGGTGTATCTCGTTCCACCTATCCAGTATTCGACCTGGCCATCTTTTTCCCTGGCCCCGTGGACCTTGAGGTACATGCCGTTTTTCAGATAAATCACATCCGCCCGCAGGCTGAAAACGCAGGCAACGACAAGAAGCATGATGCAGATGACTTTGGATTTCATGGGAACTGCGGGGGAGGAGCCTTTATGTAAGCGCGAAAGCAGCGTTCCGTCAAGCATCAAGTGCCGATGGCAAGATGCTCTGATGTAACCAAAATTGCCATAGACAGGGCGCCTCTGGTTGGGCGAAAACTAAGGATATGAAGGGTTTGTTGCTCTTCACCTGTCTTCTGCTCAGCGGATGCGCCGCCAAAAAGCCGCATGCGCCGCCTCCCACACCTCCGCCTGCGCGCAGCCAGATGCCGCCCCCGAATGCAGAAATCATTCAGCACTGCGTGGTCACCAAGCAGGAGAACGCAAACACTGTGACCTGCAGTTGCCTGCCGGTGAAGACCAAGATCGATTCCAAGACCGGGCATACGGAAATCATCTGCCAGAAAATGAAAGAGGAGCAGGCGGCGGGGAAATGAAGTCAGATCATGCTGATTTTTTTGCGCGATAAACGCAAGTAGAGCATGTAGATCACGATAGCCACATTGACCAGAAGAATCAAAAGGTGCAGCCAGGTGGGTCTTCGAAAAACCTGATAGAGCTCGAAGGGCAAGTAAATCATGCCAGAGATTGCCGCCAGCCATTCTGCCCACGGTCGCGCATACCAGAGGCCGTAGGCTTCTACGAAGCGTATGGTGGAATAGACCGACGCCACGGTAGCCAGCGTCCAGAGCTTCACGTCGCTCAGGCGATCGGCCAGGTCCAGAAAGAACCTGGCGGGGCGGCTATCCAGATTAACGTGCAGAAAATCGAGAATGTTTTCGACGAGGTCCCAAAGATCTCCGTGGTGGATAACCGAGATCACCCCGAATCCAAGCAGCAGAACCAGCACGCCTTTGCTGAACTCAACAAGCGCGATGGCTCGAAGCGCCTCCAGATGGTGCTTTTGGTGCCGCGAGTCCATCTCTCCCCAAGCGATAGGTTTATTCTGCTACAAAAGGCTGCCGCAGTAAGCAGTTTATAGCAAGCTTTCATTATTCGAGATTCGAGCTTTTAACGGGGTCCTCGTACACATGCCTTGCAGCGAATCGGGCGTCCTGATAGCCTTTTCCGGATCCGGGGGCTTCCACCTTCGCGCGAGAGGGGAAAATGAAAGACGTTCAGCAACTGCTTGCAGAAAAAGAAACCGAAATGGCACGCCTTCAGAAGGAGATCCACTCGCTTCAGATGATCCTTCCTTTGCTGGTCGAAGATGCTTCGACCGCAGGCTCCGTTCCGGAGGCCACCCAATCAGCGGAGAGGAAACCGCCGGAGAATGTTTCCCCGCGGATTCTTGAGTCGCAGGGCACTGGTACTGAGGGCGCTCCACAACTGGAGCACGAGTCCGGGCTATGGGGTTTTGCCAAGCGCTGGCGAGAGAAATAATCTGCGCTGTGGGACCAAAACCAGCATCCAATCTGTAGTTACGCCTGTTCCCCCCACCTTGGTTGCATGGCCATCTATTTACAAATCTGCTTAAATCGAACAGAAGATGATTGATATTCATTGCCACATCTTGCCCGAGGTGGATGATGGAGCGAAATCTTGGGATATTGCCGTAAAAATGTGCCGCATGGCAGCGGCAGACGGCATCGAGCACATCGTTGCCACGCCCCATGCAAATGATCGCTACAATTACGACCGCAGGTTCTTAGCCAGAAAACTCGATCAACTGCGGTGTGCCGAAGCTGCGCCGAGTTTGAGTCTGGGATCTGATTTTCACCTCTCGTATGAAAACGTGCAGGATGCGCTGATTCGTCCTGAGTATTATTCCATCGACGGCAGCCAATATCTTCTGGTGGAGTTAAGCAACTTCGGTATCCCGGCACAGGTGGAAGCTACCTTCTCGCAAATGGTGGACCTGGGAATCATTCCCATCATCACGCATCCTGAACGAAATCCTATTTTGCAGCAGACGCCCACGCGGGTTCTGCGCTGGGTGGAGATCGGATGTGTGGTCCAGTTAACCGCGTCAGCGCTGACCGGAGCCTGGGGCGAGCGGGTTTCGAACGCAGCCGAATGGCTGATGAAGCGGGAGGCGGTCCATGTGCTGGCGACCGACGCCCATGACCTGGAACGCCGCAAGCCTGTACTCTCCGACGCACGGGAAGAAGTCGCGGCGGTGTATGGTGACGACATCGCAGATGCATTGGTGCAGCACAATCCGGGCGCCATCCTGGCCGCCC
Organism: Acidobacteriota bacterium; assembly: GCA_003224855.1. Classification (GTDB taxonomy): domain Bacteria; phylum Acidobacteriota; class Terriglobia; order Terriglobales; family Acidobacteriaceae; genus Gp1-AA142. The sequence goes on from QHZY01000068.1 coordinate 25,127, forward strand.
AGGCTCTCCCTTACTTTCCCGACCCGGTAGTCGGGCGCTGATTTCGAAGGCCTGACGAGTCCCTCTGTTCGGCTTATACTGTTGATATCTGATTTCCGTGCGTTCGCGGAAATCCGGCCGATGCTAGATCCGGAGGCCTCATGTGGTTCAGAACCATCCCCCTTATCGTTCTGTCTCTTACAATCACCGCTTCAGCCTATGCATTCGCTGGCCCCAACCCTGAAAGATTTCAGCTGAATCACGACATCCGCATCGGCCCGGACGACAATCCGGGAGACGTCACCTGCATAAACTGCTCGGTCTACGTGCGCGGCCATGTCGCGGGTGATATCTTCACGCTCAATGGAAACATAGTCGTCGAGCCAGAAGCGCAGATTGGTGGCGACCTTGCCACCCTGGGAGGCGATGTTCGACTGGAGAGCGGCACCCAGGTGGGCGGAGACATCGCTGCCATTGGGGGCGCCGTTCATCGTAATGGAGCCGCCACCGTCGGCGGGGATGTAACAGCCATGGGCAACCGGAGCTGGGCGGTTGTGATTCTTTTGTTGCCCTTCTTAGTGCTGGCGGGGTTCGGCGCTTTGATTGTGTGGCTGGTGCAGAGAGTCCGCCATCCAGCGACCGCGCCCGCGTAAGCGTACTTGGTTGGTATACGTGGCGCTGCAGACAGCATTTGGCCGCCCCCCAGGGATTCGAACCCCGATATGCGGGTGCGGCCAAGGACAAGCTGCTTAAACTGTTGAGTCTGCTGGCGGGCTCTCGGCGAAACAGGTACCGGATGGGCCGTTCAGGGCGGCGGTTGTTGCGAAAGTTGCTGCGAGAATCGTAGCTGATGAAATTAATTTCATGACAATGTTGGCTTCCACGCAGGTCTTCTAACCGTGTGCAGTGCAGCGTCTGTTCTAAAACTGTGAAAGGTCAATAGTATACTTGGATAACAGAGCCACGCCCTATTGCTCTAACGAAAAATTGGATTCGAGACATGTCTTAGTTGTTCTCCATGAACTACAATTGCAGGACAGCGAGACTAGATCCTAACTCATAAATGCTTCCTCGGCGGTTTGCTCCCGTGAGCATTACTTTCGGATTGCCCGTCATGCAGCAACCTGCAGGTGTCAGAAGATCCGCATCGATCAGGGGCCCGACTCCCGAGCACCTAACAGGAATTACGAGCAGGTCCGATCTTGCCAAGAGGAACCTGCTCGCTAAGTCGCCGCTCACAGTTCACAAAGGAAACAAAGGGTGAAGTCGTGATTGGCTCGTGTCAATCGAGTGTCTGTCCCCGAGTAGTGCGTGATTGCCACGAAAACAGCGAAGTCTCATCCGAAATCCGTGATCGCATTTGACCGACTCCCGGGAGCGATGCCGAAAGTACAGGTCGATTACCTGCTGCTCAAAAAGCGGCCAATCGGCCCGCATCCGTTAGTTCTTGCTGCCCGTTGATGTTCCCGCAAACCAGCCGGACGGTACGGCTCCTGGCGTGTTTGCCTGGCCCGAGTAGTTCGTGCGGAAGGACTTTCCCAATTGTCCCAAGCGGTAGGCTACGCCATTCAAAGTGAATGTTTCCACGTCCGTGACGGTGTTTGTATGCACGGTCACGAAGGTGTTGGTGAGTGTGTTGAGAATCACCTGCTGGCGGTAATTTGACACCTGAATGGGCATACCTTGGCTGAAGCTGGCAGGATTGCTAAAGTCCGACGGCCCATTGTTGAGATAAATGGTTGTGGTTCCGGTGCGATCAACAATCCTAAATGGCCCGTGATTGACCACCTGGAACGTTGTCGCGTTTGTCACAAACGTGAAAAGCGCAGTGGTTTCATTCTTAGTAGTCGTGCTGCTGAAGACGTTATCCAGCCCGGTTATGCTCGATAGATACCCGTACTGCTGGCTAGCTGGACCGCTGTTGTTGAATTCGCCGATCGCCTCATACAAAACCTGTTCTTCGGCAATCGGTATAGTGTTCTGCGCCGATGCAGTCCCTGCCGTAATCAGAACCAAGACTGCAGCCAAACAAAGACTGACCCTCCGAGTCCGTCGCATGGTGATTCTCCTTGTGTTGGGCTTTTCTTTGTTCAGAACGCCCGAGACACTCGTGTAGCGCAGCCTGGCGAATCACAGCAATGGAGCCTTCGTCAATTTTGAATTAAGTTTTGATAGAGAATCGTAAATGGCTGTAAACAAAGGAAGGTGCTCATAGAACTGGAATGCTGGGTTAGAATGTCGCGAGTCCGTAGAGAGGTAATTCGAGTTGTCTGAAGCTCCGGTCCAGACTGACTTTCTAGAGCTCGACTTGCGCCGCTATGAGTTGCGCCGCGGGAGCAGTGTGCTCAAGCTGGAAAAGATTCCGATGGAGCTTCTGATCCTCCTGGTTGAACGAAGAGACCAGCTGGTTGGCCGCGAAGAAATCATCGCTCGACTATGGGGGAAGGACGTCTTTCTCGACACCGAACAAGGCATCAACACCGCAATTCGCAAAATTCGGTTGACCTTGGGCGATGACCCAAATGATCCGCGGTTTCTGCAGACCATCGTCGGTAAGGGCTACCGCTTCGTAGGACCAATTACTGTCGTTAACGCTACGCCAGCAGCCGCGGCGGCTCGTGCCCCGGTTCCCGCGACTGATGAGGAAACGCAACCTAGTCGGCCAAAGACCGCGCTACGGTGGAAACTGGTCGCCTTTGCCGCTGTCTTCCTGTTGGCTGGCGCGGTGGTCGTTGCATTCAGGTACTTTGACTGGATTCGCTGGTTTCCGCGTCGGTCGGTGCATTCTATTGCGGTGTTGCCGCTTAAGAATCTCTCAGGCAATCCTGCCGATGAGTATTTCGCGGATGGAATGACAGACGAGTTGATCACGAACCTTGCCAAGATTTCGGCATTGCGGGTCACTTCCTATACCTCGGTGTCGAAATACAAAACGACTTCCAAGCCTTTGCCGCAGGTTGCGCAGGAATTGCAAGTCGATGGAATAGTCGAAGGCTCGGTACTGCGCTCCGGCGACCAAGTCCGCATCACCGCGCAATTGATCTACGCATCCCGCGATCAGCACCTTTGGGCGGAAGAGTATCAGCGCTATGTTCGCGACGTACTTTATCTGCAACGTGAAGTTGCGCACGACATTGCTGAACAGGTTCGAGTCACTCTCACGCCTAATGAACAAAAGCGCTTGGCCACGGCGGGCGTGGTGGATCCCGCGGCTTATGAAAGCTACCTTCGCGGGCGCTCGTTTTGGAACCAGCGCAGCGAAGCCAGCTTGCTCAAAGCAATCGACCAATTCAACAAAGCAATTGAGATGGACGCAGGGTACGCACCCGCCTACTCGGGCCTGGCCGACTGCTATACGACGCTCGGCTATTTGAGCTACCTCGACCCGCTCGATGCCTTCCCTCACGCCCGCGACGCTGCCACGAAGGCGCTTGAACTCGATCCGAGCCTGGCTGAGGCGCATACGTCGCTTGCTTACTACAATCTCTACCACGCCTGGAACTGGACGGAAGCCGAGAACGAATTCAAGAAAGCGATTGAACTCAATCCAAACTACGCGACCGCTCACGACTGGTACAGCTACTACCTGATGGCCATGGGCCGATTCGACGAGGCTTGGACAGAGGCGAATCGGGCGCACGAATTGGATCCTCTGTCGGTCACCATCTCCACCGATATAGGCTTCAACTATTATTACCGGCACAACTACGACGAAGCGATTAACCAGTTGCGCTCTACTCTGGCCGTCAGCCCCAAATTCCCTCTGGCGCATCTCTGGCTTGGCCGCGCATATCAGCAGAAAAAGATGTACTCGGAGGCGATTGACGAATTCAATAAGACCGATGCTGCCTTGCCGGGATGGGTGGTAACGATTGCCGGGATGGGGAACGCCTACGGCGAATGGGGACATCAGGCCGACGCAAAAGTGGTGCTGATCCGCCTAAACCAGATGGCTCGTGAGAAATACGTCACTCCCTACGGGGTCGCTCTCGTGTACGCAGGCCTAGGGGACAAAGACCAGGCATTTGTCTGGCTCAACAAAGCCGTAGCAGGGCGCAGTCATTGGTTGGTGTGGCTGAACCGCGATCCACGCTGGGATCGGATCCGCTCCGATGCGCGATTTGAAGATCTTAAAAAGCGCGTTGGACTACCGTAAGTTCAGAATCGCCAGCTGTATTGGGCAAGAATCAGGCTATCGGCCAAGTCTCCACCACCTGACTTTCCAAGCCGCAGGTCAACGAGGCTAGGTTTAAAATTTTGATGCACCCGCAGCGGCACGCTCAACGTATAAGTCCCGCGACCGTGATTCATAATCATTCCCGGCTCCAAATACAGACTGTATCCTGGCCTCCGGAAGCCATTACTGCCGCCGATCAGGTCGCGGACAGGAATTCCGTCAATCCGGGTGCCCAAGCTGACAGATACGCCATGCTTCGGGTTCAGGCCATACGCCATTCCGAACCGCGTGGAATACACGTCCGGTACTGACAAGAAGGTTCCGGGATATGGAGCGTTAACACCGGTCAGGTCACGAGGACTCAGCAGATACCAGCTGTTGAAGTACCCGGAAGTCCGCTGGAAGAGGCTGCGATAGCCCTGGGCCTGGAAGATGACGCCCCAGCCGCCGTCGCCGAGTTGAATAGACTGGTCTGCTGGTATGTTGAATAGCGTTCCGTTCGCGAGCGTCACTGCACCGCTCACGTCGTTGTCTCCTGTCGGCATTTTTACACCCAATCCGAAGGCGAGATTCCCGTTCGAATGCCGAGCAGGATTTCGCAGCCAGAAGGTACTTATTACGCTCATGTCCCCGAGACCGGTTGATTCGACAACGTGTCGGGTTCCGTCCTGATAGAAGCGCGAGTGCGTGCCGCGTGAGAAAGGAAGTGTAAACGCGAGAGCGATTCTATCGCTGATTCCGTAGTTGGCGGTGATGTCAAAGGAGTCAATATTGAGATACAAGGGCTGCTGAAATGGTGCGGCGCTCTCTCTCACCTCCGTGCCGACGAACCACTGGCTTGCATGAAGATGCCGATATGCGACATCGACTTGCCACTGATGCTTCTTGAGCTGTGGGCTGGTGTTTTCACCCAAACTGGGCGAAGTGAAGCGAACAGGCATTCAACCCTGAGCGAACGACCTGCCGGAGAGGGATCCGAACGCCAGCACAAAAATGATCAGCCAGTTTCTCATGTGATCCTCACGAAAGGTGCTCGATCTTGTGGGCTCATTATATGCATCACAGTTGACCAGCCCAATCTCTTTTCAACTTTCGGCAGTGTGTTCGGATCTAAGCCGCTCACGCTCCTGCTTCAGTGTTTCGAGCGGGTCTGCCGTTGCGTATCAACTTACGCAACTCAATGGCCTCGTCGCGAGCGGCATCTGCGCTCCACTCCGGCGATCGGCCAATTGTGATCCTCCGCTTCAAGCCGGCGAAGCGATAATCAAGCAGCAATGCAACTACGCCCGCAGCGGTGATCCGTACACCGAAACCTGAAATCTGACCGTCGTAGACGATCTCGTGCCCAGTGGCCGGAGCCTTCAACCTGTTCACGAGTCGCTGAGTGACCTGTTTCATCTTTCTTATCCTCTGCCGCCGTGTCACCATAGTGTCACCACTGCATGTCTTCTTGCGGCACACCAGTGTCCGCTGATGACCGCGGGAGATCAACAATAATCGCCGCTTTTCAAGGGATTGGCGCTAGGAGTTTGGCTGCCCCCCAGGGATTCGAACCCCGATATGCTGATCCAGAGTCAGCTGTCCTACCATTGAACGAGGGGGCAGCGAGTGTTAGATAACGATTACTGCATTTTGATTTTAGGGGCTCAGTTCGGTGGGGTCAACGGCAAACCCGGTTCTTGGCAACGTGAACTAAACTTCACTCGCAGAGAGGAATTGAGTCTGATTACAAATGCCAACTATTGCGAAAACTTGAAGATCGCCCCTCCCAGGTCCACCAGATAAAGTTCGCCCGCAGCGTCCTGACCAAAGGAGCTGATGCTGTGAGAAGTTGAAAGCAGCTTGTCGCGCGTCCAGGCGCCGGGCGGCGATTCGGTCAGTGTCCACACGGTGCCGCTCCCGAAGTCTCCAAACACGTACTTCCCCTGCAAGGCCGGAATTGCCGAACCGTGATAAACGTAGCCGCCGATAATGGCAATCCCTTCAGTGTGGTCATACTCGGTGATCGGTAATGTCAATCCGTTCATGTTGCAACTGGCGGAGTTGAAGCAGTGGCCGCCTTCCATGATGTTCCAACCATAATTGCCGCCCCTGGTCACAAGGTCGATCTCTTCGAACTTCTCCTGGCCGACATCGGCACAGAACAGACGGCCGGTAGGCCGGTCAAAGGAAAAGCGCCATGGATTGCGGAATCCAAACGCCCAGATCTCGGGCGATCCGCCGCCGCTCACAAAAGGGTTATCAGAAGGAATTGCATATGGCAGAGAGCCGCTGGTGTGATCAACATCAATGCGCAGCATTTTGCCGAGCAGGGTTTGCGTATTCTGGCCATTGCCCAGCGGATCGCCGCCACCTCCGCCGTCGCCTAAGCCAAAATACAGAAAGCCATCTGCTCCGAATGACAGTTGACCGGCCTTGTGGTTTGGAAAAGGCTGATTGACGGTCAGGAGTATGCGCTCACTGGCCGGGTCAGCCTGGTTGGAATTGGCTGAAAGCTGGTATTCGGCAATTACGGTTTGCATCTGGCCCGATGAGAGTCGGTCGTAGTTCACGTAAAAGCGGCCAGACTGAGCAAAGTCAGGGTGAAAGGTGACGCCGAGAAGACCTTGCTCCGCTCCATCGAAATTCACCTTGCTGGAAATATCCAAAAATGCAGGGCTGACCACGGCGCCTGCTGAGATGATGCGGATAGTGCCGCCTTGTTCGACGACGAACATCCGGCCACTGCCGTCATCTGGCGTTTGTAGATCGAGCGGTGATTGCAAGCCGCTGACAAAAGGTGCTAATGAAACCGAAGCAGGGCCAGGCGCGGGGGACGGCGAACTGTTACTGCTGCCACCGCAGCCGGGAAGCAAAAGCAGAGTGCTCAGCAGAAGCGAAATACCGGGTAGGGCCCTTAGATACCGCATTCGTAGAATCAAAAAATGTCCGCTGAGCGCTATAGAGCCGCTCAGTCTTTTTGTTTGACGCGCACCACGGTTAATTTTGTAAAGCCTTCCTCAAATGTGGGCGGGCGCAATTGCTCTGCCTTGCGCCGCATCACATCTTCCGGAACACTCCGTTGGCGCCGCGCGTTTCGTTCCATGCAGACCTCAACCGGAACATCGAAAAACACAGCGTGCGCCTCATAGCCGAAATCTTTCGCCAGCTTGATCCAGCCATGACGTTCGTGGGGGGTGAGATTGGTGGCATCGAGGTAGCTGAGCGGACGGCGAGCAATCAGGCGCGCCTTCAGCATGGAGCGAAGGTTGGAAAATACCAGGTCCTGAAAACGCTGTTCGCTGGCATCATCGAACAAAATCGCGCGCAGCATATCACTGGAGAGGGGGGTTATGTTGTGCCGCTTGAACCATGAGCTTTTGCCGGAACCTGGGAGGCCAATCGCCAGCACGACCGCGCCTTTGGTTGTTTTCTCCGCAGACACATTCTGGCCCGCGACTGCTTCGGCGCTGGTTGCTGCAACACCCGCTTGGGCCGGAGGCGAGGAACGACCGGTTGCACTACGTCGTTTGCCTCTTCCCCGCCTGCGACGCCGGGGCTGCTGGCCGCGACTGGTAGAGCGCGTGGGGCGCACTGCTGGTTCAGGAAGGCTGCCTGGCCCCGCGTCTTGAGCTGCCTGGTTATCATGATCTTCTTCGGGCCGGGGCGCTTCAGAGCCGGGCGCTTCGGACGGCGGCTCGATCACTCCGGAGGGAGGTTCAGCTTGTGCCTCGAAATAGGCGGGTTGCAGTGGCGCCTGTGCTTTTTCGGGGTCAGCAGGTGAAGTGGTCTTTTTGCGCTTAAGCCGATCGCGCATCCATTTACGCATGTCTGGCTTGTAGCATACCGAACAACGTCACCGCAAACGAAAGCTCGAACTACTCGCCGAGCCAGGCCCCTAACCCCTGCAGAGCTTCCATGTGGTCGCAAACGATCTTGGTTGCTCCCACGATGGGTACCGCCAGGATCAATCCCATGCTCCCCCATATCCACGCCCAGAAGAGCAGCGAAAGTGTGACCGCGAGTGGGTTAAGCCGCAGTCTTCTGCCTACAATTTTTGGGAACAGCACATTCATACTGAGCACATGAAGTCCAATGACGGTCACACAAATGACCAGGAGGCCGGTTTTGTTCAGTACTCCGACGCCGGCGGCCACAGGCGGAAACAGAGCAAGGAATACCCCCAGATACGGTATAAGGCTGACAAACCCGCTTAGTACGCCAAGAAAATAAAAGTAAGGAATTTTCAGATACCAGAAGACCAACCCGCTAATCAGCGCGTTCACCAGACCGACCACAACATTGCTGGCGATATAACTGCGAATCATCTCGGATATCTTGCCGATGGTGCGGTGGGCGGCTAGCCGGTGCTCTTTGGGGAACAGGCGGACGGTGGCTGCATGAGCGTGATCCTTCCAGGTGAGCATGAAGTAGATTAAGAATGGCGCGAAAGTAAACCCGAGCAAAAGGTCGCCCAGAGCCCCACTGCCGGTCGCGATCATGTTCTTGATGCCTGGAGGTTCCTGGATTTCAACCGCTACCGGTTTTTTTCCATCGTTGGGCGTACCCATCACTGTTCGGGTACTTTCTTGCGAGGAAGCCTGAGCCGGTGTAATTGGACCACCAGTGGTTCAAGCACAAAAGCCAGCAGCATGGAAACAAGAATTGTGACCATTACCAGCTTGAGGATGTAAATCAGGCCCAGGAAAGCGATGACGGCGACCACAATCTGCGCCAGCGATCCGATGCGAATGGAGGAATGAAGAACTTCCACCTCTTCCGCCGCCATGGGAATCGCGGCCACTTCGGTGCTGTTGGTCGGAGTACCCGGCTCAATTGGGCTGGGTTCACCTGATGAAGATGTTTTCGCCGCCATTGAAACTCCGGACGACTATGACGTGAAGCAGGCCTGAACTGTTGCTTACGTTTTAAGCCGTACAATATCGGTATGGCACTACCAAAAGAGATCAGCGGTCAGAAATACATTTGTTTAACTACATTCCGAAAGAGCGGGGCAGCGGTGCCGACTCCCGTCTGGTTTGGCGAGGCCAATGACCTCCTCTATGTAATGACCCGAACTGACCTGGGGAAGTTCAAGAGGATCCGCAACAATCAAAAAGTCCGCGTGGCACCTTGTACGATTCGTGGAAAAGTAACCGGGCCGGAGTTCCCCGCGAGCGCACGCATTCTGCCGCAGTCGGATTTTGTCGCCGCGCGCGCCACTATCAACCGAAAATATTGGGCCGCCCGCTTGCCGCTGATTTGGCGAAGGACCAACGCCTATCTCGAAATCTCAGTTCCCTAACCGGACTCAGCTGCTCTCATTTACGCTGTCTGCGCCACCTGCTAACATCGAATGTTTCCATCAGTACATTTAAATTAGCTGTACGGCTTCATAAATTACGGAGGCGAAATGGCAATTAAGGTCGGAATCAATGGCTTCGGACGTATCGGCCGCAATGTTCTGCGCGCATCACTTAACGATCCCAATATTGAATTTGTTGCGGTCAACGATCTGACGGATCCGAAAACCCTGGCCCACCTGTTGAAATACGACTCTATTCTTGGCAATCTCCGCCATAACATTTCAGCCGGCACTGATTCGATCAGCATTGATAACAAGCAGTTCAAAGTGTTTGCCGAGAAGGATCCGGCAAAGTTGCCCTGGGAATCTGTGGGCGCACAGGTTGTGCTCGAGTCGACCGGACGCTTTACTGATGCGAACGATGCCAAAAAGCACATGCGCGGGCCGGTAAAGAAAGTCATCATTTCGGCGCCTGCCAAAAACGAAGACGTCACCTTGGTCCTGGGCGTGAACGAAAAAACTTACGATTCTTCCAAACACCACATCATTTCAAATGCGTCTTGCACCACCAATTGCCTGGCGCCGATCTCGAAAGTGGTGAACGACTCGTTCAAGATCGTCAGCGGTACCATGACCACCATTCACTCCTATACCAACGATCAGGTAATTCTCGATTTTCCGCATAAAGATCTGCGGCGCGCGCGCGCGGCCGCGGTTTCGATGATTCCGACCTCCACTGGTGCGGCGAAAGCGTTGCATCTGGTGATTCCAGAACTGAAAGGCAAACTGGACGGCTTCGCCATGCGTGTCCCGACCCCCAACGTGTCTGTTGTGGACCTGGTCGCGTTTGTCGAGAAGAAGACGACGGCTGAAGAAGTGAACGCGGCGATGAAGAGCGCCTCTGAATCCGGCCCTTTAAAGGGTTATCTCGGGTATGAGGAGAACTACATCGGCAGCAAAGGATTGTAGTGAGGCGGGCGCGAGTTTTCCACGCATCCGTCAGGCAAGCCAGGGTGTGTTCTCGGATTCTGCCTGCTGACCAGGCAGGCGGCAGCGAAGGAGGGAAAGGCGGTTTTCAGGCCGGCAGCAGTATCATGAGGACTGTGCGCGTCGTGACTTCCATTCAGTATTACCTCAAAAAATAAAAGCCTGTGTTGTCAGCCAAAGGGTCAAAAAGAAATGTCCAAGCTCTCCATTCGCGATCTTCCCCTCAATAACCATCGTATTTTGATGCGGGTCGATTTCAACGTGCCGATCGAGAACGGCAGAGTCACAGATGACACTCGTATCCGTGAAACCCTGCCTACCATTGAGTACGCATTGCGCCATGGTGCACGCGTAATCCTGGCCTCGCACCTCGGAAGACCAAAGGGTAAACCGAATCCTGCGATGAGCCTGAAGCCGGTGGCGGAGCGGCTTCGTATCCTGCTCGACAGTGAGTATTCACGCAGTGAGAATGTGGGCTTTTGTCCCGACTGCGTGGGAATGGAAGCGGAAGAGATGGCCGGAAAACTCGAAAAAGGCCAGACTCTGATGCTGGAAAACCTTCGTTTTCACGCCGAAGAAGAAGCCAACGACGAAAAGTTTGCGAAACAGCTGGCCAACCTCGCGGACTTTTATGTGAACGACGCCTTTGGAACTGCGCACCGCGCACACGCTTCTACGGTCGGCATTACCAAATTCACCAAGAAGGCTGCTGCCGGCCTGCTGATGGAAAAAGAACTGGAGTATCTCGGAAAAGCTCTTGAAAATCCTGCGCGTCCGTTCATTGCCATTCTCGGCGGCGCAAAGGTGAGCGACAAAATTGAAGTCATCCAGAATCTTCTTACGAAAGTGGACTCACTGATCATAGGCGGTGGCATGGCCTACACGTTCCTGAAAGCACGCGGCGAGCCGGTAGGGAAGTCACTGGTAGAAGAAGACAAGCTGGAGCTTGCGCGCCAATTGATGCAACAGGCCCAGAAACGAAAGGTAAAGCTGCTGTTGCCGACCGATCACATTGTGGCGGCCAAGGTTGACGCCCAGGCCCCCAATCGCGCCATTGAGCCTGGTCAACCTTTTCCTGCTGACATGATGGCGCTCGACATTGGACCCAGCTCAGCGGCAGACTTTGAAGAGGAAATTTTCCGCGCTCGAACCATCGTGTGGAACGGCCCACTCGGGGTTTTCGAGCTGGCGCCATTCGCAAAAGGCACGTTCAAGATCGCGCATGCGGTCGCCGATAATGCCGCCGCAACCTCGATTGTAGGCGGAGGTGATTCGGTGGCCGCGGTTCACGCGGCCGGAGTTGCTGACAAAATTAAACACATCGCCACCGGCGGCGGCGGCGGAGTAGATGGCGCTATCCACCGCGCCGGCGGGCCGGAAATTCTTGCAGAGTGCAGGCAGATCGTGTCAAAGATCGGGAGCTTACCTGCCGGGCAGGCGGTAATCACGTGCGCTGGCCGGATGTCTGCCAAGCACGTGATCCACACTGTCGGCCCGATCTATCGTGACCAGCCTGAATCCGCCACCCTTGCCAGTTGTTACCGGGAGTCGATCTCGTTGGCCGAGCAAAGGGGCTTGCAGTCGCTTGCCTTTCCGTCCATTTCAACCGGAGCTTATGGCTATCCGCTTTCTGAGGCCGCGCCGCTTGCGGTTTCGGCTTGTATTGGCGCTTTGAAGGAGTGCGCGGCTGTCAGGCTGGTCCGCTTCGTGTTGTGCGATCCGGCGACTCTGCGTGCTTACGTCAACGCGGCAAGAGAGTTTTGCGCGATTAATCGAGCTATCGTTGTACCCGTCGAAGATGTTTCGCGCTGACGGCCTTCGAGCGCCGTGCCTGCTCAATCGCTCTCCGGACATTATCATGTGCAGTAGCGAGCGCCATTTCTGCAGCGGATATATCTGCGCCTGTTTTCAACATGATCAACGCTATCGGCGTATGTCCCTCCGTGAGCTGTAAGTATTTTTTCGCGACCGACCGGCTGCATCCGGTTGCGAGCTGTAGGATTCGAGTTGCTCGTTCCAGCAATTTCTCATTCCTGGGGTGCAGGTTCACCATCAGATTTCCATACACGTAGCCGAGCCGCGTCATGGCTCCAGCCGAAAGCATGTTCAGAACCATCTTCTGAGCGGTCCCCGCTTTCATTCGAGTTGATCCGCTGATCACCTCCGGCCCAACCTCGGTGACGATTTCCATTTCAGCTGCTCGCCCCAATCGCGAGTTGCGATTGCACGTCACCGCAATCGTCCTGGCGCCGGCCTTCCTGGCATACGCGATGGCAGCAATGGTGAAGGGTGTTCTCCCGCTGGCCGCGACTCCGACCACAACATCTTTTCGGGCAGGTTTTCGTTTTGCTATTTCACGTTCACCTGATTCTGATGAGTCTTCGCTGGCCTCGACCGCGCCAGCGAGCGCCCTTTCCCCTCCCGCGATGACGAACTGGACCATGCTGGGATCCGTGTCGAAGGTCGGCGGACACTCCGCCGCGTCCAGCGCGGCGATGCGGCCACTGGTACCGGTGCCCACATAGATCAGCCGTCCGCCCCTGCCCAGGCACCCTGCAATTACATCGATTGCGCGCGCAATCTGGGGAAGGCAGCGCTTCACCGCGCCAGCAACCTTCGCGTCCTCGGTGTTGATAATGCGTGCAATCTGGAGCGCGGATTTTTTGTCCAGCTCAAGCGAACCAGGGTTCAATTGCTCGGTGAGCAGGCGATCCAGTTCTCTGGCTGTGCGCTTGGTGTTTACCAGGAGCTCATCGCCTCCATCACCGCGTCGTGAAATGCAGGGCGCACTTGCTTGATCTTCTGGTTCGAGCAGTCTGGCCAGGTCCGATTCGTCAATAGCACGATCGCAATTTTCTTTTCCGCATCAATCCACAAAGAGGCGCCGGTGTATCCGAGGTGCCCGAAGGAATGCGGCGAAAAATATCTGCCCGCTTGTGAGGGAGGCGACGGTGTGTCCCAGCCGAGTGCGCGCGATGTTCCGGCAGGTGTTGTTTCAAGTCGTGTAAATAACGAAAGAGTTGCGGGAAGAATTAGCGGCTGGCCCTGGTGCAGCATTACATTCGCGAAGATGGCGAGGTCTTGCGCGGTTGAGAACAATCCGGCATGACCGGCCACGCCGCCAAGCACGCTGGCATTCTCGTCCTGCACTTCGCCCTGAATAATCCGGTTTCGAAAGATGCGATCATCTGCGGTAGGCACAATTCCAGGTTTCCAGGAAGCAGGAGGATTGAACGTTGTACGGACCATGCCGAGTGGTCCGAAGATTTCACGCTGACAAAATCGATCCAGCGGTTGGTCAGCGATCCGCTCCAGCAATTTGCTCAGAATGATGAATCCGATGTCGCTGTATTGGGCGTGGATGCCGGGTTCGGCTACGAGGGGAACCGAAAGCGCTGCCTCCAGCAGTTCCTTGCTGGTGTGGTACTTCAAAAAGAGCTTTTCGTAGGCGGGCAGGCCGGACGAGTGCGCCAGCAGCATACGGACAGTCACGGCGTTGCGGCGCAGATCTGCTCCGGCAAACTCCGGCAGAATTGATGAAACCGGAGCCTCAAGGTCCAGCATCCCGCGCTCGTACAGAATCATGGCGGCCGTGGTTGTAGCGATAACTTTTGTCACTGAGGCAAGATCAAAAATACTGGACTCAGTCACAGCGGGTGCGCCTGTCTCCGAAGTGAAAGTCCCGAAAGCCTTCAGAGCCACAAGCGCTTCCCGGTGGAGCACCGCGATGGAAGCGCCCGGAAAAGAGTGGCAGCATAGGCACACTTGCACTTCGGTTTATTGAGACCTCGACCTTACTTGTGTAGATTCAGAACATCCGGTTATCGACGAAAATCCGATTTGCGTGGCTGCTGCTGGCTGCATTTCTTAACTGTGCTGCCGCGCAAGCTCCCCAGCCGGTAAAAACAAGTCGCCTTTCAGTAGTTGACACTGTACTTCGAGACGCCATTCGCGATGGCCAGATTCCCGGCGCTGTCTTGCTGGTCTGGCATGACGGACAGATCGTTTACCGTAAAGCTTTAGGCTTTCGCGCTCTGGAACCGCGACGCGAGGTCATGACCGCCGACACGATCTTCGACATTGCATCTTTGACCAAGGTCGTCGCTACCACGATTGCGGTCATGCAGCTGGTTGAAAGAGGACAGGTTCGGTTGAATGATCCAGTCGCAAAATATATCCCTGAATTCGCCCAGAATGGAAAAGAAGACGTTACGGTGCGCAATCTGCTCACCCACTATTCGGGCCTGGATCCTGATCTCGATCTGACCCAGCCCTGGATCGGTCGCGATGCAGCTTTCACCCTGGCATTCGCGGCCAAGCCCTCCAGCCCTCCAGGCTCGAAGTTTGTTTATAGCGACATCAATTTCATTGTGCTCGCGGCGCTGGTTGAGCGTGTCTCCAAAGAGCAGCTCGACAAGTACTGCGACACGCACATATTTACGCCGTTGAAGATGACCCGCACACGGTTTACTCCTCCAAAGACCTGGCTGCCACGGATCGCGCCGACCCAATACGACGAGCAGAATCGCATGCTGCGAGGTGTCGTCCACGATCCGACTGCCCGACGTATGGGCGGGGTTGCTGGTAACGCCGGCGTTTTTTCCACGGCAGACGATCTTTCCAAATTTGCCCGGGCAATGATCACCGGTTCAGCGGTTCTGCCCGTTTCGATGGTCGAGAAGATGACGACCCCGCAGCAGCCGCCCACTTCCTCGAATTTGCGCGGTTTGGGATGGGACATCGACAGCCCATTTTCCAGCAATCGTGGAGACTTGTTGCCGGTCGGCTCCTTTGGGCACACCGGTTTTACAGGAACGTCTTTGTGGATTGACCCCACCACCCGCACTTACATCGTTCTGCTGACCAATGCCGTTCATCCCCGCGGAAGGGGAACTGCCGTCGCGCTGCGGAACAAGGTTGCAACCGCGGTTACTGCGGCGCTGAACCTGAAGCCCAGCGAACAGCAGGAATTACGATGGAAGACCATCACCGGCTACAACGAGGCGCAAACCGCGGCCCGGCGGCTCGCAGTACGAAATGGGACCGTTCGGACCGGTATCGACGTTTTGGAAGGGCACAATTTCGACGTTCTTAATGGAAGCAGCGCCCAGAAACGCCGTATCGGCCTCCTGACTAACCAGACCGGCACTGACTCTCAAGGGCGTAGAACCATCGATGTGCTAGCGCACGCCGAGGGCATTTCGCTTGATGCCATTTTTAGTCCTGAGCATGGTGTTGCCGGAACTCTGGATACTCTGCACATCGACAATTCCAGGGACATGGCGACCGGCATTGCGGTGTACAGCGTTTACGGTGGAACAAATGCAGCCCGCCGTCCCTCGGCCGACATTCTTAAACAGCTTGACGCAGTTGTCATCGACATTCAGGACGTTGGAGTTCGTTTCTACACTTACGAGACCACGGTGGGCTACTTCCTGGAAGCTGCGGCTAAGACTGGCACGGAAGTCGTTTTGCTCGATCGCCCCAATCCGATCACCGGCTCATTCGTCCAGGGTGCAATCGGAGATCCGGGTAAAGAAAATTTCACCAATTACGGAATTATCCCTGTCCGGCATGGCATGACCCTGGGCGAGCTTGCCAAGATGTTTAACGGCGAGCGCAATCTAGGAGCGAAACTGACGGTCGTTCCCATGGAAGGCTGGACCCGCGGAGACTGGTTCGATTCAACGTCGTTACCGTGGGTGAATCCTTCGCCCAATCTGCGCAGCCTCACCCAGGCCACGCTCTATCCCGGCGTTGCACTGGTCGAGGGCACCAATGTGTCGGTGGGCCGTGGAACTGATACTCCTTTCGAGCTACTGGGCGCTCCCTGGATTAAGGGTACTGAGCTGGCGTCGTACTTGAATGCCAGGAACATATCGGGGGTAAGGTTCGTGCCCGCGGCGTTCACTCCATCCGACAGCAATTACGCCAATCAGCGCTGCCAGGGAATTAATCTGGTTCTGATTGATCGCAATGCCTTCGACGGACCTGAGCTGGGAGTCGAATTGGCCTCGGCCTTACTGAAACTCTACCCGCAGCAGTTTCACATCGACCGCATGATGGAGATACTTGCTAACCAGTCCGTCTATGACGCGATCGTACACGGCCAGGATCCTCGACGAATTGCGGAAGACTGGCGCCGGGCTCTTGAAAGCTTCCAGCAAATCCGCCAGAAGTATCTGATTTACAAGTAAGGTCCGGGATTTCCTCGCCTGACTCCGCTAGAATAGCTTATTCTCGGGGTCTGCGATGAACGCTGGCAACTCGGTGGTTTCCGGTAATATCCTCTATCGGTGTGCCGGTCCAAACTGCGGCATCCTCAAACGCGACAATGATCGCTGGTGGCTGATGTGGACTTCGTTCGCGCAATTCGATCGCCCGGTGCTTTATCTTTGCGCCTGGGATGAGAAAATCGCGCAGGAGGAAGGTACTCTGCACGTATGTGGCGAGCTTTGCGCCCAAAAGCTGCAAAGCCAGTTCATGGGAAATATCCGGGAAAGCCAAATGCGACGGCTCACTGCCGAGAGTGTTGCCCCAAACGGCGACTAACCTTTGCGTTGTGTGCTCGCATCTACTCGATTGGGGAGAATATCTATGCGAGCGGCATTCTTGTACTTCGCGCTAAGCGGCACGCTTGCTGCCCAAACCGCAGTCAAGCTGCAGGCCGATGATCACGCCCGCAACCAACAGACTCCAGTTCAGATTTCGATACCTGCTGGAACCAAGGTTCCGCTTGCGCTGAAGCAGGCAATCTCGACTAAGAACGCCCGCGAGGGTGATGCAGTTTACGCAGAGACCACTTTCCCCGTGGTCATCAATGAGCGAATCGTGATTCCGCCGGGAACCTACGTTCAGGGGCGAATCAGCCACGTTCAACGTGCCGGCCGAATTAAGGGCAGGGCGGAAGTGCTCATGCACTTCACTACTCTGATTTACCCGAGTGGTTATACGCTGGTGTTGCCGGGAGCGCTCGAAAATGTGCCTGGCGCAGAAAAATCCTCCATGAGCGGCCCGGAGGGTACGGTTCGTGGCGATAGCCAAAAAGGCGAGAAAATCGGGACTGTCGCCAGCACTACCGCTACCGGCGCCGTTGTAGGAGGGCTAAGCAGGGGAGGCACAGGTGCGTTGATTGGCGCCGGCATTGGCGGAGCCGCCGGCACGGCCATTGCCATGCTTACTCGCAACAATGAAGTCAAAATGGAGGCCGGCACTACCCTGGAAATGGTCATCCAGCGTGAGGTTCAGCTGGACGCCAGCCGCGTTCCGGCGTCACCCAGATAGTTGTGATCTCTACTTGAGGGAAAACAAAGCATTCACGTGAGCCGTAACCGAAACGGTTTGCGGCGTGAACTCTTCCGTGGGCGCGGGGGGCCCGGCCTGCATGCTCATGGTTTTCGCCATCATCATAGGCATCGGGCGAACATTCTCAAAGGTATCTACCGAGGCATAAGAGAGCTCGCCAAGCGTCCTGCCAGCCGCCCGCGCTACTGCCTGCGCATACTGCCGTGCGCGCTCGAACGCATTTTCGATCGCTTTCGTCTTGGCTGAATCGATGTTCTCGAGGGTGTAGCTCAGGTTTTGATTGCTGCTGATGTCGGCGTCTGCCAATTGCTGGAGTATGGATGCGATCTTCGCAAAGTCCTTCAACTTCAGCGAAACGTTCGTGTTCACACGATAGCCCACCAGCTTGCGCTTGGCAGTCTTGTAGTCGTATACCGGCTCAAGGGAGAAGAAGCCGATCTCAGCCATTTTGGGATCGATGCCGTTTGAGCGGAGAATCTGCCTGACCTGCTCGGCAGACTTGGATGCCCGGTCATAAGCTGCCCGAGATGTCTCTTCCTGAGCGGAGATATTGAACTGGATTAACGCGGTGTCGGGCTCAGCATCGAATTTGCCATCGGCGCCGGCGAAAAGCGTATTTTGCTGAGCGGCAACTGTCGGACGATCCTGAGCCGTGACCAGCAGCGTCATGGCCAACAAACAGGTTGGCAAAGCCAGAAATCTCATCTGTTCCCCCAATTACCCGGAAGAGATGTTATACGCGTGGACAGCTCAGCGAGAATAAATATGCAATGGCCGGTCCAGCCTGAGTTCCAACATCGTCCCTTTTTGCAGAACCAGGCTTCGGTCAGTGAACAGAGATGACAGCGCTCCCGCGGCGGCACCAATACCTGCGCCGATCGCCGCTCCTTTACCTCCGCCCGCGATCGCCCCGGTGCCGGCCCCTACGCCAGTCCCAACACCGGCACGTTCAATTTCATGCCGTTTATTTGTGCCTTCGCGTTCCAGTTCCCCTTCATCGTCTGGAGGCTTCAATCCATGCTCGCCTGGGACGTCAGTCACGGTAGCGAATAGCGGAACCCAGCCGTGGCGGGTCTCGATCTCATCGAAGCTGAGCAGCATGCGCGCGTGAAAACCATTATCTACTGCGCTCACGTGCCCTTTGATTTTGCTGCCGCGCTCAATTATTGATCCATCCGGCCCCAGCAGGTCTTCCGACAATTTGGCTTTAAAGCGCTTGCCGGAATGCATCTTGCGCGTGTCCAGCTTATCGTCCAGACGAATCACGAATTTGGCACCGTCCGGAATCCCGTGTTCTGGCTGCGGTGCCTCTTGCGACGGCATCGGCAGCGACAACAGCGATGCAAGAACAACTGAGTGGATTACGTCACGAAACATGAAATTGGAACCCGTGCCAGATAAACCCGAAACTCACCTGAATGTTTCGGATAAAAGGGAAACTTTGGAAAGGACTGAGGGGTATCAATTACTTGGCGCTGGTGGAATAAGCCACTTCCCTGCGGAGATCGTCCCAAATGGACTTGGGCATTTCAAGAAATGTTTTGACGACTTCAGGATCGAACTGCCTCCCTGACCAATCCTGAATCTCTTTGCAGGCCGCCTCGATCGACTGCTTGCGGCGATACGGCCGGTCGGAGGTAATTGCATCCAGCGTGTCAGCCACCGAGAATATACGCGCTCCCAGCGGTATCTGCTCGGCTTTCAGCATTCGCGGATAGCCGGTGCCATCAAACCGTTCCTGGTGGGTATAAACAATCTCGGCCGCCTCAGCCAGAAACGGGATCCGCTTCAGCATCTGGTATCCGTGATAACAGTGCTCTCGCATTACCTGTACTTCTTCCGGCGTCAGTTTGTCCGGCTTAAGCAGAATGCGGTCGGGGATAGCCATCTTTCCAATGTCGTGGAGAAATGCGCCGCGCGCAATCACCTTAATCTGGTCTTTATTCAATCCCATGGCCTTGGCAATCGCAATGGTGAATGCGGTCACTCGCCGCGAATGACCCTCCGTCTCGGCATCTTTTAAATCGAGCGCGCCGCCCAGAGCCTCGAGCGTAATGTCATAGGAGCGCTCCAGGTCGGTCATGGCCTCTTTCAGCTGACCGTTGGCTCGGCGCAGCTGTTCGGTGCGCGCCATAACCTGCGATTCAAGGTTGGTCTGGTAAGCGCGGTTCTCCAGCTTTAGGCGTCGATTCTCAAGCGCCCGCCGCACCGTAGCCAAAAGTTGTTCGCGCTCAAACGGCTTCAGCAGGTAATCGTAGGCTCCATTCCGAAGAGCAGCTAGCGCAACCGAGATATCGTGCACTGCCGTGACCATCACCACCGGCATATCCGGAAAGCGTTCTTTTGTGCGCTCCAGCAGGCCTATGCCGTCAAGATTGGCCATCATCAGGTCTGAAAGCATCAGCTCGAATTCTTCTCCTGAATCGAGCAGCGCCAGCGCTTCCATGCCCGAGCCTGCCTGACGGCACTCGTACTTGGCGCTCGTCAGCATGGAACACACAATTTCCCGTATTGTTTCCTCGTCATCGACCACGAGGATGCGCTCGGTTGCCATGAGGGTTGTGCTTAGTGTACCTGCAATTTTACTCCACTCCGGAGATACCTAAAGTAACCAAAGTCCATGGGAAAGAACAGCTTGCGGTGTCGGAGCCATGTTATTTAAAGCGCAGGGGGATTCTTGCTCCTCGTACCATCGGCGTTCCCAGGGAGTTTCGGATCCGGAAGCATTCCGGCTATGGCCGCCTCGGAGCTGGCTGCGCTGGTCGTTTTGGCGGCCACCCTGCTGGTTTTCAGGACCTTCCGTGAGCGCTATTTGCTGGTCTGGATCGTTGGCTGGCTGGCTTACCTGGTCTCGCGCTCGACCTCCGCTCAACATCCTCATCCCCTGCCGGAGGGCATCGCCGCTTTGGTCCACGCCGAGCTGGTGCTCGCGGCCTGTCTTTTTGCGGCAGCCATATTTATCTACACTCA
The DNA here is from genome assembly GCA_003224855.1 of Acidobacteriota bacterium. Classification (GTDB taxonomy): domain Bacteria; phylum Acidobacteriota; class Terriglobia; order Terriglobales; family Acidobacteriaceae; genus Gp1-AA142. The sequence goes on from QHZY01000068.1 coordinate 45,829, forward strand.
AGCTCGCAGGTTGCTGGTTCCCCTCTGTCTGATTGCACTAGTTCTGATCCCTTACGCAGTTCTTCAGGGGCTGCTTTGGCGGGAATCCGTAGTGGCCAATGCAGTTCTGGAGGTGGCGTTTCACCTCATACTCATCTTCGCGGCTGCCAGGCTCATATGGTTCCGCTGGGCACGATGGGAAATCGGTCCCTGGCTGCTTTCACTCTGTCTGCTGTCATTGCACCTGCGATGGGACCCCCTGAACGGCGTTCTTCCGTCTGGCTACACCCTCATTATCGGCATCGTGCTGGGAACCAGCATGCTGTTACTGGTATTCGATGATAGCAAGCTGAAAACCCAGCGTTTAGCGGTTATCCACGCGCTTACTGCCAGCATGTCGCGCGCGCAGCAGCACAGCCCGATGATATCCACCGCCATTGAGCAACTGAAGCAACTTATGGGAGCTCGCGCCGCCTGGTTTCGTTTTCTCGAAGGCGAGCGCCTGGTGTTG
>QHZY01000188.1 GCA_003224855.1 Acidobacteriota bacterium
GGACAGGCGCTACCTATGTGAGTTGTGTCAGATTTGACTGCAGCTCCAGCAACATGGCAGCTTAGACAAGCCGAATCGTAAGAAGCAGCTTCACGAACCAGCGGCTTGTGCGGATCGTGGCAAGCGGTACAGGTCAGCCGCCCGTCACCCTTTCCCCAACAGCGACTACGCTCCAGCCGGTAGGGTTGAAAACGCACATTAGCGAAACCCACTGCCTGATGCAGGGTCACATCCCACCAGGTGGTGTGGCAGGCGCCGCAAAAATCGACCTGCCCGGCTGGACTCAAGCGCCTGGGATTGAACACTTGATGCAATCCGGATACGTCGCCGGCAAGTAGTGCGGAGACATGTTTGGCGGCCGGCCCGTGGCAACCTTCGCAACCGAGTCCAGGGATGGCATGCGCGGGATCGAACTTGCCGGCTACGGTGGAGGCGGTGCTGTGACAACCGAAACAGCGCGCGATTTCTTCCGGAGAGACAATGCGCCCGGCCGCCCGATTGAGCGAACTGGCTTTCATCAAGCTCTGATTGGGAGTGAGATCGAACCCATTCAGGCTGCGGAAGTAGCTGAAGCGCAGCTCACGAAATTTACCTTCGGCTTCAGAGATGTAGCTCTGACCGACCTTGCCAATGCCGAATGCCCAGGTGATCGGCCCGGAGGCAGTACCGGAACCGTCGGTGGCTGCGAACCTGAAATCTCCGCTGTTATCTTTTGAGATCTCATAACGGTTCGCGCCGACATTGAAAGGTGCTCCGACGTGATTTTTCAAAAATTCTGAGTCACGTCCGGGCATGGCTGCGCGCGCCATCGAGTGCTGCTGCTGCGATTGAACCAGGGCTGCATGACATTGCGCGCACGCAGCATTTCCCGCGTACTCCCCGCGCGCGGGTGTACCTTTGGTTGGCCACCATCCCGGCTGCTTTACATGTTCCTGAGTGCTGAGAGACTCGGCCATGCTCGCCGGCTGGCGGGTATCGGCGATCACCGCAAGCGAAAGTGCCGCGAAACCGAGGAGGATGGCCGACCTTCGAACCCCGCGCATAAAGCTGATGACAGGTTATCACCGCCCAGGCGCGAGTAGAGGTGGGCAGATGTTCAGACCGCGGCCTTAAAACCAAGCTCTTCCAGGCCCGTCAAGGAAGGCTCAGTAGGGATAGTAGCTATAATGCGAGTTCCGTTGTGATCGGATTCCATTCTCAAGGTGCCGTGCAGCGGGCGCAGCCGCTCTCGCATACCGCGAATCCCCAGGCCGGAACTGCCAGACTGAATCTCGGCCAATTTTTCAGCAGACATGCCGCTACCCTGGTCGCGGATATCAGCGACCACGCCACCATTTTCACGCGCTACCCGAATGGATGCTGTTTTACTGTTCGAATGGCGGTGTATGTTGGTCAGCGATTCCTGCACCAGGCGGAAAATGGCGATTTCAAGATCGCGCGGAAGCCTGCCGAACTGTTCGGCTACATCCAGCGTGATGTCGAGGCCGCTGCGCTCTTTTAACCCCTGCACATACCAGTGCAGAGCGGAGAACAAGCCGCTCTCATCCAGCAATGGCGGGTGGAGCAGGTACGAGGTGGTGCGAATCTCGCGATGCAACTGCTGGACCATGTTGTCAATCTGTTCCGCATCATCGAGCAGTTCAGGCGCATGCCGCTTCGCTTTCTGGATGAACTGCGCCACGTTCATTCCAAGTACTGTGAGGGTCTGCCCGGCGCTGTCGTGCAGTTCGCGTGCCACATGCCGGCGTTCTGCATCCTGCGCATGCAGCAGGCGCTGCGAGAACAGGCGCAACAACTCGGACTGCCGCAATACCTCGGCGCTGCGGTTTTCAAGCTGGCGAGTGCGAGCCTGGACCTCTTCTTCCAGTGACTGCGCCAGCTTGCGGTAATTTTCCTCGGTGCGCTTCATCTCCGTGATGTCGATCCCGGTAGGGTGAAGGAAGAGAACGTTCCCGGCATCGTCCACGATGGGGTACAGAGCAAAATCAAGCAGCCGCGGCGTTCCGTCACTGAGCGAGTAGTGAATGGTTTCGCGATACGGAATTCCGCGGGCGGCGGGCGCGACTGCGGAGCGAATGTTGGCCTGCGACTCTGGAAAATCGCGCCACCACGCCGCCTCCCAAAATGGCTTGCCCAGGACTTCTTCGGCGCGATAGCCGCAGGCTTCCAGCGAAAGCTTGTTGGCATCAATGAGCACGCCCTCATTGGTCATAATGCCGGCAAATTGTGTGGTCTGCTCGAATACCGCACGAAACTTGGCGGTGGCCGCAACAGTTTCAGCCACGATCTGCCGTTCCCGCTGTTCGGCCCGCTTGCGTTCGGTGACGTCGCGGGCGACCGCGAGTTGAGAGATGGAGCCGTCGGGATTGCGCAAGGGCGCGGAATGGCTCTCCATATGGCGCCGCTGGCCAGTCAGGCCAATAATGTCAAATTCAAGTGAACCGCGATTTCCTGCACAAACGCTTTCGTTGAAGGCGCGGAATTGCTCGCGATGCTCGGGAGCAATCAGGTCATAAACACTGCTGCCTATAGCCTGATCTCCCGACATCGCACAGATCGTGCGCAGGCCGGAGGAATTCATGTGCAGCAAAGTCCCGTCGCGGGCGACCAGCTTAACGCATTCAGGCGTGGTCTCGACGATGGCGCGGAACCGTTCCTCACTCTCCCGTAGCGCCTGCTCGGAGCGCTTCTGGGCGGTGATGTCGCGAGCAACTTTAGAAGCGCCGATAATCTTTCCGGATGCGTCGCGCACCGGCGAAATGGTGAGCGACACGTCCAGCATGGTTCCGTCTTTACGGCGGCGGACGGTCTGAAAGTGGTCAACACGTTCACCGCGCCGCAGGCGATTGATAATGTCGGTCTCTTCGCTCCTCCGATCCAGTGGGATGATAAGGGTTATGTTTTTTCCGATGGCCTCTGACGCGCTGTAACCGAAAATCCGTTCTGCGCTCTTATTCCAGCTGGTAATAATTCCGTCCAGGTTTTTGCTGACAATCGCATCGTCGGAAGAGTCCACGATCGCGGCCAGCAAGTCGCTGGCCTGCGCGCGATTATTTTCCGGATTACCGGAAATGAATTCTTCGATGGTGGGCAGAAGTCTCTTTCCAAGCTCAGCTTTTGGAATGTAGCTGCGGGCCCCCGCATAAGCGGCCTGGCGCGACACCAGGTCCGGATCATTCTGGCTGATGACGATAACTTCAACGCCCGGCATCTCCCCGCGAATTCGGCGTGCAGCCTCGACCCCGTTCATGCGCGGCATGGACACGTCCATCAGGACCAGGTCGGGAAGAAGGCGCCTGGCTTTTTCAAGCGCCTCGAGGCCGTCACCGGCTTCTCCACAGACTGTCCACTCAGAGCTTAGCGATAAAAGGGAGCGTATGCTTTTCCGCACTGCCTCGTGGTCATCAACGATCAGAATTTTTCTAGGATCCATCCGGCGAAAGTGCGCAGAGCACATCTCAAATGATGACAGAGGGCAACCAAGCGCGCTATACAGCAACTTCGGGATTTCCCCTACAGGCAACACTGTACCTGCATTGCCCGGAGTAGCCGAGACGGGAAAGCTAGCCTGAGTACACCAGTTCAACTACCGTGCAATCGTCGCTTAAGGGAGTGCCGCCGCAGAAATTCGCCAACGCGGCAAAAATATCTTCCATAGAGGAGCTTTTGCCGGCGACCGCTTCCAAACGGTGGTCTTCAAAAAAATCGCCGCGCGCATTCTCCGCTTCCGTCACGCCGTCGGTTACCAGAATCAGTCGATCGCCGGTGTGCAGGCTGACGCGGTCGCTGCTGTAAGTGGCTTCCGCGAGCAGGCCAACCGGCAGATTGCCGTGGGGTGGGCGAATCACTTCGGTCTTGCACACCAGCAGCGGCGGCACATGCCCGCAGTTGACGTATTCAAGCTCACCGTCTTTTCTGATGCGGGCAATGATGAGGGTCGCGTACTTCTCACCAATGTGCTTGTGGGTGAAGAAAGCGTTGACCGCGGTGACAATCTCGACCAGCGGTGTGCCGACCGCGAGTTGAGAGTAAATCATGCCCTGCAAGGTGGAAGCGAGCAGCGCCGCAGAAACACCTTTGCCGCTCACGTCGGCCAAAACCACGGCCAGCCCTTCAGCGGTATTAGAATGTCATTACTGACGCTTGAGATATCACGAGAAGCGAAGCGCGAATCCACGTACAGCACGCCCATAGCTTCCGATCCTGTTTCTAGCGGAGTGGCGGCGTCGCGCGTGGTCTGCACCTGCGGCTTCTTCAAGGGCATGCAGATCACGGTGCGCAGATCGTAAGCGACAATGCTCTGGCGACCGGCCAGATCCAGCGAGCGACTGGTATCGGTAATCACGAATTCGGAATTAGATTTCAGGGTCTCTTCAAGAATGGAATGCGAGATGGTCTTGTCATCCAGCAGGGGCTCGCCCTTGGAGTTGCGTCCGGCAGCCAGTCGCAACCCGCCCTCCTCGGTCTTCATGAACACGTAACCACGTTCGGCGCGGGTGAGCTTCAAGGTGAGATCAAGCAGCGTGACTAAAATCTCATCGAGCACACCAATGGTGTTTAACTTGCGCGCGGCTTCAAGAAAAAGCGTCAGCTTTTCAAGGTCGGTGGTATCGGTGGAGATCTGGATGCCGGAGATCTGGCTCAGGAACTCGCGGGCGGTATTCGAAGTGGCGTGCTGGGGGTTGAAGATGACATAAGAGATGTCGCGGACACCGAACTCCAGGCGGTCATTGCGCTCAAGCGTTTTGCGCTGGATACGCTCGCCGTTGACGAAGGTGCCGTGCTTGCTGCCCTGATCCTGAACGCTGAATTGGCCATTCTCGGAAGTGATGATGGCGTGATCGCGCGAGACCCGGGGGTCGGCGATGACCAGGTCTTTATCCACCTTGCGACCCACGGTGAAAGGAGTGTGATCAAGGCTGATGGTACGCTGCTCATTCCCCTGCACGAAAACAAGGGTAGGAAAGATGCTTGATCCTGCCGAGGATACGGGGCCAGTACTCGGTGTCACACCCATAAGTTGTCTCGTCGCTCCTCCCTGCGACTGGTTAACTGGCGGGCTTAGGCGGAAGTAGCGCCAAACGCCTCGACCGCCTGTTGCTCCGTATCGTACACGTCAAAAACCGTAACCAGCTTAGTAATCTGCAACACGTCCCGCAGGCGCTGACCCAGGCCGCTCAACTTGATGTCGCCCCCGTCGGCCTTGGCGGTAGACCGCACCCCGACCAGCATTCCCAGACCGCCGCTATCGAGATGATTGACGTCAGCCAGGTCAACCACCACTTTGTGGTTAGTGGTCAGCACGTCTCTCAAAACGCTGCGCAAAAGATTCGCCTCATCCCCAAACATAATGCGGCCGTGGCAGGCGAGAATGGTAATCCCCTGGGTCGCCCGCTTTTCGATCTTCAGGTGCACGCACCCTCCTTGCTGCTGAAATGGCGGCAAGCAGTCTGAGAAGACTATCGTAGTAGATCATCCCATTCAAGCAGGCCTGGAAGTAGCAGGCGCGGACTTGTTGCCTCGATGGTCAAGCCAGAAACTGACCAGCAGCATAGAAAACACCACAACCGGGATAGCAAGGCTGGTGTAAAGGGGCACAGCCCAGAGCTCGAGCAGAGTCTCTTCTGGCGTGAACGGCGCGAACGCGTTTAGTGCGACGGCAGAGAGGAAAGGTTCCAATACGCTGGCAGCGCAAATGATCAGCAGGATCCGATAAAGAGAGCCGGCCGTCCAGAGTGTGCGAAGTATACGGACCAGAAGAAGAATGGCAGGAAGAACAAAGATCTGGTTGTAGGGAGCGGTCATGGGAACGATGACCACGGTCGCGGACAAAACCAGCACACTGGTTCTGCGAAATTTTTCGCCGACTGCGGCAGCATGCCGTTCCCGCCAGCAGATAGTGGCGACCAACAAAACGATCAACCAGGCGAGCACTCTGCCGACTGCGGGGGACAGCAGAACATCGAGCACAGAGCCGGCGCCCCCGGTGTAGCGGCGATATTGCATCACGGCGTCGGCAAAACGGACGAGCCAACCGGAAAGCAGGTAGTGTGACCCGACCAAGAGGACAGACATGGAGATCAGGAAACTAACGATGAACTTCCAACGCGCGCGCACATCTGCGAGGCTCCAGAGTAGCAGCCAGCCGGCGAGCGGTAGAGCGAGTTGCGGTTTGATGGTTGCGAGAGCAATGAGAAGCCCGGCAATAGCCGGCATCCCAGACACCAGAGCAGCTACCGCAGCGGTGACGAGGGCAGCAACCAGCAGCGTGAGTTGCTGGAGTTTGATGCCCTGCACAACGCCGAAACTTCCAAGCGTCAGAAGCACGATGATTGTTTTTGTCCCAGCCGACGCACGCCAGTTAAGAATTCGCAGCCAGAGCAAGACGACCAGGACTGTCAGGGCGGGAACCGTGCAATAAGAGTTCACGCGATCCCAGCCAGCGAGGATAAAGGTCGGAGAGATTGCCGCGGGGAATGCCGTGCTGGGCTGCGTATTGCTTTTGATGAGGCACCAGGATCTGCTCCACGTAGAACCACATGCTGCCGGCGAACAGCAGAGAGATCAGCAATCCGAGACTGGTGAGCCTGGACAATTCGGGGCAAGCACAGCGCCGCCACATGTTACAACTTATCCCGGCTTGAGCAGGCTAAAGGCAAGAATTGCGACGTCAGCGCTGATCGGGACCGCGACTGCGACCTTCTGCACGTTTCTGCTGCAGCATTTTCATCAGGGCGCGGCAGACTTCACATGGACGCTGCGCCTCTCGGAGCATCTGCTGAGGCGAGAAAATCCATACCTCACGCCTTTGGAGCAGTATCCATTATTCGCGGGCTTCGTTGGCCTGCCATTCCTGGCCCTCAGTCCCGAATGGGCAGCCGGGGCTTTCTACGGATTGTCAGCGGGAGTGCTGGCGTTCGGCTTGAGCCGGGAAAGCTGGCACCGGCTGCTGGTTCTACTGGCGTATCCGTTCTGGGCGGGGATTCTGGCCGCACAGTGGGCGCCCATCCTGACCGCGGCGGCATTCTTTCCGCTTCTTCTGCCAGTCACCTTGATGAAGCCGCAAGTGGGCTTGCCGATAGCGGTGACGCATTTCACGCGGCGAGGGATGCTTGTCTGCGCAATCGTCATTGCCGCAAGCCTGGCGATCATGCCGCGATGGCCGTGGTGGTGGCTGCATCAGCTGGGCAATTACCAACATTTCATTCCAATGTGGGTTTGGCCAGGGCCTCTGCTGGGGCTGGCGCTAATTCGTTACCGCCAGCGTGAAGCATGGCTTCTGCTGACCGCGGCGCTGATGCCGCAGCGCTGGTTTTTCGACGCATTCACACTGTGGCTGATTCCGAAATCGCGGCGGGAAATAATATTGACGTGCGCGCTGAGCTGGGGCGCAGGCATTTGGCGCTGGTATTACGCGCCCCACAATTTCACTGAGGTCGGGCGGGTGGCAGTTATTTTTCTGTATCTGCCTATGCTGGTTGTGGTGCTGTGGCCGTCGAAGCTGGACCCTTCAGAAGCGTGAAGAAAAAAATGA
>QHZY01000189.1 GCA_003224855.1 Acidobacteriota bacterium
CCGGACAATATCACGTTGTAGTTAAGGAAGACCCCTATCAACCGGTGGACGAAGTCGTGCGAATTGATTCGGTAACTTCATCCACTGTGGCGCTAGTTAACATTTACCTGCGACTTCGGGAAACGAGGCAAAGCGACTCGCCTTCAGTAAAGGGAGGCAATCCTCGATTAATGTCGCCTGCCGAGTACATCCGCCAAGCCCCGAAATCCGCCAGAAGAGAATTCCAAAAGGCGATAGATATGGGGAATAAAGGAGAAGCCGACGAGGCAATCCAGCACTATCGCAAGGCGATTGACCTCTATCCCGATTTCTACGCGGCGAGAAACAATCTGGGCACGGCCCTCATGAACAGGTCGGAGTACTCGCAAGCCAAAGAGCAATTTGAGAAAGTTGTGGCGCTGAACGCTACTGATGCTGCCAGTTACTTCAACCTTGCAAATCTTTACATCCTGACGAAACAAGCTGAAAAGGCCCAGCTCTGGATTGAGCGGGGTCTGTCGCGGCAGCCGGATTCGGCGCTGGGCCACTTCTTGCAGGGCTCTCTCTATGAGATGACGGGCAAGTTCAAAGAGGCAGAGACCTCATTACGCAGGAGCATTGAACTGGATCCATTGATGGCCAAAGCCCATCTGGCGCTGGTGAATCTTTATTTGCGGACCAAACGTGATGAGCAAGCGGTTTCTGAGTTGCGCGCGTTTCTTACTGCTTTTCCCAACGATGCTTTCGCGCCCAAGGCCAAGCAGGTCCTGAAACGGCTGGAGGGCGGTTCGGCGGCTTCCGATCCGCTTACTCGTTAGCGCGGGACGAGTTCGCAATACTTCTGCTGGAGCTTGCAGGCCTCGCCGTATTCCCGCTTCGAGGCGATCGACTGGTTCAGGCGTTGATAAGCGTAACCCAGATTCAAATGGGCTTCGGCGAGGCTGGGATCCAGTTCAATCGCTCGTTTGTAGCTTATCACCGCTTTTTGCAGACGATCAGTGCGGCTGTAACTTACTCCCAGAAAGTTGAACAGAGGAGCTTCATTGAGGCCGAACTCAGCCGCTTTGGCCAGGTGCTCGGCTGCCTTCGGATAATTTTGCTGCTGAAAATAAAGCATGCCGAGATCGCGGCGCAGAATCGCGAAGTTGCCCTGAATGGCGACAGCTTTTTCATAGTCTGCAATGGCCGCCTGCTTGTCGGTCTTGGACTCCACAAACCCCAGCTGATGTAAGGCGTGATAGTTCTGCGGATTCTGCCGCAGGGCGTTCTGCGCCCACTGCTTTGCGCCGGCATCGTCTCCGACATAGATCAGTGCGCGCGACAGGCCGGTCATCGCCTGATCGAAGTTTGGGTTGAGTTCCAGGCAGCGTTTGAAATCAGCCGCCGCTTCCTGCCACTTCTGCTCCCGCAAACTGGCTTCGCCCAGCAGAAAAGGAACGATGTACATACTGGGATCGGAAGCCGTGATCTCGGAAAGCAGCTTCCGCCCAGTCTCATTATTTCCGGCATGAAAGGCATCCTCGGCGCGAAGGATGCTATTGAATTCAGCGATCTTGCTTTTGGGATCAGGGAGATCTTTGCTGAGGGCGTCCTTTGAGATGGGAGAGCGGAAAGATACATAGCCCAACGCCTGCAGCTTTTCCTGAGCATCCGGGCTCACGCCTGCGGCGGCGCTTGTGGAACGAAACGGACCTTGCACGAGCAGTTTCTGCAATTTGTCTTTCAGAACCGAGACCGTAGCTGCCTGCTGAGAAAAGATGTTGTTCTTTTCTTCGGGATCAATTGTCAGGTCGTACAGTTCAGGGTTGGGCGCATCAATAAAGTGGTAGCGAGAGGTTTGCAGGGCATGCAGCGGACTCCACCCGAAGGAACTGAACGGATAGAAAGTTTCGCTGTAGGCAGAATTGTCGGCGCCTGATGAAGCGCTTAGGTCCAGGCCTGGATGGAACTGCTTTTCAGTTGTAGCCGAAATGCCAGCCAATTGAAGCAGAGTGGAAGCAACCGCGGTGGTCTCAACCGGCGAAGATATACGGCCTGGACGAAAGCCGTGCCTGGCAGCCGGTTTGACGATCAGAGGAATGTGAACGGTTGAGTTGTAAATGAAAAAGCCGTGCTCGCTTTCGCCGTGCTCTCCCAACGACTCTCCATGATCGCTGAGAATAACGATGGCGCTCTGATCGTAGAGGCTGGCGCTTTTGAGCCACGCGATGAGCCGTCCGAGTTCTTGATCGGCGTAGGCGATCTCGCCGTCGTAGGGGTGGGCTTTGTATTCGCTGCGGAACGGCTCCGGAGCATCGTAGGGACTGTGCGGATCATAAAGGTGCAGCCAGAAGAAGAATGACCGGTGCTGCGCCTTCTTCAGCCAGGCGATGGCGCGGTTGACACTCTCTGCGGCGCGGCGGTCGACCAGGCCGGTGTCTTTCTTGGCAAAGGCTTCGGGGGAAAAGGCGTCATCGTAGAAATCGAAGCCGCGGGCCAGTCCCCAGGTGCGATCCAGAACGAATGCGCTGACTACAGCGCCGGTCGCGTAGCCGCGCTGTTTAAATGTCTGAGCCACGGAGCGGAATTTGGAATCGAGCGGCTGTCCGGTGAAGTCCTGCACGCCGTTTTGAAACGGATAAGTTCCGGTAAGTGAACAGCAGGAGCAGCCAATGGGGACGAAGTCTCACGCTGGACAAATTCTAAATCAGCGCTGGGTCTGTGCTTTGCGCATTTCGGCTTCCGCCTGCTGGATCATGCCCTTGGCGGTGAAAGCGCGCGCCAGCGCTTTGTGAGTGGCAGCGTTCTCTGGGGCGAGTTCTTCCGCGCGTTGCAGCTCGACTAAAGCTTCGTCCGCCGCGTTCTGGTAAAGCAGCATCTCGCCAAGCGCGAGGTGGCCCTGAGCGTAATCCGGGTTAATAGTGACCGCCTGCCGAAACGCAGCGGTTGCTTCGGGAATCTGCTTTTGTTGCAGATAAGCCGCGCCCAGGTTGTAAGCGGCCGAGAAGTTCGTGCCATCCAGCGCAAGTGCACGCTTGAGAGTTTGGATCGAGTCCCCAAGCCTTCCGGCGCGCGCGTACGAAAGTCCCAGTTGATAGATTGCCAGCGCGTAATCGGGGCTCAACTGTACGACGCGTTCCAGTTCGCTGACCGACCTTACAAACTCTCCAGTGCGATAAAGGTTCAGGCCGAGCAGGTAGTGCGCCGGAACGGAATCGGGATCGGTCTTCAACACTGCTTCCAGTTTTTGGGAAGAGCTGGCGAAATCGCCGTGCTGGCTTTCCGACATGGCAGCCGAGAAAAGTTCGTAAGTCTCGATTCGATCTTTGGGATCCGGCAGTGGGCGGCCGCCGGGGGCCGGAGTGCTACCCCCAGAAAAGCCTGCATAACCAAGGGACTTCAGGCGCTCCATTAGAACGGGATCAAGACCAGTCTTCTCCGCCAGTTCCTGGCTGGCGCTGTAGGTAGCGATTGTTTTCTGCAGGCGGTTACGCATTTCCCCGGCGACTGCCTTCTTTTCCCCGAAAAGGTTGAGGGTCTCTCCTGGGTCTTTACTCAGATCGTAAAGCTCAGGCCGGGGAGCATCGATATAGTGGTAATTCGCGGTTTCAAGGCCTCGAAGCTCGCTCCAGTTGAAGTGCAGTCTCGGCAGAAAGCTTTCAGCGTAAAGGTCGCGCGAGTCGTTGGTAGATGTTTTATCCAGAATATCGAGAAGATTCTTGCCCTGCACCTGCGAAGGAACGCCCAGCTTCAAGACGTGAAGCGTAGTGGGCATGAGGTCGGCAAGATTGGCAAGATCGGAAATCACCTGTGCAGGGCTTCTTCCGGGCAAATGAATGATGAGGGGAACGTGCAAAGTTGAGTTGTAGATGAAAAATCCGTGTGTCTCTTCGCCATGCTCACCCAGACTCTCGCCATGGTCGCCGCTAAGCACGACCAAGGTGTTCTGATACAACTGTTTTTCTTTCAAAAACTGCAAGAGGCGGCCCACCTGTGCGTCGGCGAAGGCGATTTCACCGTCGTAGGGGCGGTCTTTGTATTGCTCGCTATAAGGCGACGGTGGGCGATAGGGAAAATGCGGATCATATAAGTGCATCCACAAAAAAAATTTCTTATCTGCGTTCTTGGCCAGCCAGTCGAGGGCAATATCGGCGACAACATTGCCAGGGCGTTCCATTTCGTCGAGATTTGATTCCTGAAGGCGATTGAAATCGAAATGGTCATAATAGAAGTCGAAGCCGCGGTTCAAGCCGAAGCGTGAATCGAGTACGGCAGATCCAACCACCGCGCCGGTGGTGTATCCGGCTTGCTTCAGCGTCGATGCGAGGGTCTGCTGCGAGGCTCCAATGCGGTTGCCGGCGAAATCATGGACCCCGCTCAGCATTGGATACGTTCCGGTGAAGATAATGGTGTGTGAGGGAAGCGTAACTGGAACGGAAGTGTAAGCGCGAGTCAGGCGGGCGCCGTCGGCCGCGAGCGCGTCGATATTAGGCGTGTGAATCTGCTTGTAGCCGTAACACCCGAGATGATCGGGGCGGAGTGTATCGATAGTGATAAAGACCACGTTGGGAGGAGAGGCAGATGGCTTGGAAGCTGCGAGAACGCAGCTTGCAAAAGCTAACAGCAGAATGCAGCAGAGGCGCTTCACCAAGTGAAAATTATATCCCACTGAGGGAGGCAGCGAGAGTGCCCTGTGCTAGGCTTGACATGATGAAACCCGCATGGATTCTGGCGATTTGCTGTATTTTCACCCTGGCTGCTGCAGGCCAGCAGAGGTCCGCTCCCGACATTTTTCTGGTTACGATTGATACCCTGCGCGCTGACCATGTGCATTGCTACGGCTACGATGCCATTCAAACTCCGGCCATCGATTTGCTGGCGAAAGACGGAATCCGATTCTCGCAGGCGTTCACGCCAAGCCCAATTACCAATACTTCGCACACTACTATCCTCACTGGTCTCTTACCGAGCCACCACGGTGTGACCGATTTTGCAGTGCCTCTTGGCGAAAGTCACGCGACCATGGCTGAGCTGCTGAAGACCAAGGGATATAAAACGGCGGCTTTTGTCGGGGCAGTTATTCTTGACAGTAAATCTCTTGCCCCCGGGCTGGATCGCGGGTTCGACTACTACGACAATTTTCCGGAGCACTCTCAAGACAAAGGACGATGGGGTCGGGTGGAACGCCGAGGAATGGATGTCGAGCAGCGGGCACAAAAGTGGCTGACTTCTCATCCTGCCGGTCCGCACTTCGTCTGGATGCACTTGTACGATCCTCACGATCCCTATGAGCCACCAGTTCCGTTTTCCCAGACTTACAAAGACAGGCCCTATGACGGCGAGATTGCTTACGCGGATTCAGCGCTGGGAAAGTTCGTGGAATTCCTGAAGCTGCGCGGATGGTATCGCAATTCCATCATCGTAGTGGTTGGCGATCATGGAGAAGGACTGGGAGAACACCACGAGGAAACCCATGGCATCTTCTTGTATGACGCGACTACGCATGTGCCCTTGCTGATCAAGCCGCCGGGATTACAGACAACAGGAAAACTCGTCGAGGCGCAGGTCCGTACCACTGACATTCTGGCGACTGTGCTGCAATTTGTGAAGATTCCGAGCCCGAAGGAACTGGATGGAGCGCCGCTTCAAAGCTACTGGGAAAAAGCGGACGCAGCGGACCGGGTTGCGTTCGGAGAAACTGATTATCCATTGCGTTTTGGCTGGGCGCCACTGCGCTCCGTGCGAACGGAAGGGTTCAAGTTCATCCAAGCTCCGCGGCCGGAATTGTATGATTTGAAGGCTGATCCGAAAGAGACGAACAACAAGTACACAAGGGACGATGCAACTGCCAAAAAAATGCAGGCTGCAGTAGAGGAATTGGGAGCTAAAGCGCCAGTCCGATCGGGAGAAGCGGCCAATGCCGGAGCCGATGACAAGCTGAAATCGTTAGGTTACGCCGGGCAGAGTGCGCCTGCCGCTCAGGGCGCGACTCTGCCTGATCCGAAGGACAAGATCGAAGAACAGAACCTGTTGCACACTGCCATGATCGCGTCCGAAGACGGCCGTGTTGCCGAGGCGCGGACGGCACTCGAAAAGACACTTCAGCTTGATCCCAAATCTCCTACTGCCCTCCGCCAATTGGGCGAGATTGAGCTTAAGAACGGAGAATACGCCAAGGCTGCTGCACATCTGAAAGCTGCGCGGGAGGTGCGGCCCGACGATGCGACCGCGGCTTATGAAGCAGGTCAGGCACTCGCCAAAACAACTGATCTTGGGGGGGCACGGGACGCACTGGAAGCAAGCCTTAAGCTGCTGCCGGGGCAACTGTCCGCGCGAGTGCTGCTGGGGCAGGTTTAC
>QHZY01000196.1 GCA_003224855.1 Acidobacteriota bacterium
GAGACCGTCTCGGCCCCTGAGACATTCTTCCGATACTCGTGTGCACTTTTGCTATCCGCGATCTTCTCCACCCAATCGTTGAATCCGCCCATGAACTCACGGTAGTTGTGGGTGTAGCAGGCGGAAAAATTGAACTGACCGTCTGGACTGATTGCACCTGTCGGGCAGGCGGCAACGCATAGCTTGCATTCCAAGCAGGGGTTATAGACGACCGGGTGTGAGTATTCGGAGACTTCTGCATCCACCAGTACCGTTCCCAGCAGAATGAAATTACCGAACTTGGGATGAATCACGTTGCGATGAATCCCCATCTGCCCGAGGCCGGCCGCCACCGCTACAGGCTTGTGGGGAATCACCCACATTTTTGATCCCCAACGATCAGCTTCCATCGGGAATCCCGCGGCGCCGCCATTGATGGCGCCAATCCCAAGCTCTTCCAGTGCCGTGACGATCCGCCGGGCCACTTCATTGGTTTCGTCTGTCGTGTGATGGAATTCCAGATTAGAAATTGAACGGGCTGGCGTCCGGATGTTCTCCCGGTTCATACGGCAGACAACACTAATGAGCGTTCTCGTTCTCGGAAACACGTTCTCTATGTCGACTTTCTGATCGGCAATTTCCGGCCGCTCGCGCTCCACAAAACCCACATCGTCTGCACCCGCATCCAGGCACAACTTGCGGAGCCACGCAGCATCGAGGACCTGGTTCGTGGGGGCTTCACCCTGCTTTGCCTTGTCCTCGTAAAAGTGTTTCACGCTTGGGTGTTCAGCCAATTGCGCCACGAATGTTCTCCTTTGTGCGAACGATCAACGGTGTGCGGAGCCTGCCAAAGCGTCAGCTGCAATCAGCCAATCACGCGCCGACTGGCACCAGTTTCTTTGACATCTTCCATAGCTGGCCGTTGATGAAGTCGGGGGCGAGACGCCGTAAAAACGCTAGTTGTTTCGATTGCCCTGGCCGGATCTCCAGTGCGCCCGCCTTAAGTGAAGCGAACGACTGCCTAATCAACTCGTCCGTGGTGATCATCGTGATGCCATCGCCCTCCGGAACCTCAGCCGTCATCCCAGTTTTCACCCAGGGTGGCATGATCTCGATGACTTCCACGCCAGTTTCCTCCAATTGGAACCTTAGTGACTGGGTGTAGGAGTGAATCGCGGCTTTGGTGGCGCTGTAGATTGGTGCAGACGGCAGGGGCACAAAGGCGAGCGCCGAAGATGTATTGATCACGGTACCCTTATTGGCTTTGAGAATATCGATGAACGCGGAGGTGGTGCTGATTACTCCCCCAACGTTGACGTTCATCTCCGCCATTAACCCAGCGAGATCAGCCGCAGGTGCTCTGAGGTTTTTGTAGAGCATCATGCCTGCGTTATTCATCAGCACATCGAGCTTTGGAAAGTCCGCTTTCACGCGCGCCGCAAGTGCGGAGATTTGTGCCGGGTCCGCGACATCGCTCTGGATGGTGTGGAGCTTCGGAAACTTCGCCTTCACCTGATTAAGCAGAGCCTGACGCCGACCAGTGACAATGACTTCATTGGCCAGTTCGAGGAACTTCAGGGCGAAAGCCAGGCCGATGCCGGCTGAGCCTCCCGTGATTAGGATCGTGCGACCAGCGAGTCTCATAAGAGTCCTTTCGTATTGCGCATAGGATTATGACAATAATCTAACCGATTCAAAAAAATCAGAAGCTGCGCAAAAGATGATCTCGCATATCGACCAGCACCTTCTGCCTTAACACCAGGTTTGGCGCGCGCCATTTCAGGCGCTAAAGCCGCCACCGGACAGCCAGAATCGGGATGATCACGGTGCTCGGGTGAGAGGTACAACCGAACGAGCTCTTTCCATCTGTCCTCGCGGGGCAGGTTTTGTAAGGCGGAATAGATCTTCTCGCTAGACTCCGAGAAACCTTCCGCAATAGCGTCGGCGAGAAGCTCATCCTTACTTCGAAAGTGTTTGTAAAAGCCCCCGACGGTAAGGCCCGACGCCTTCATTACGCTGGCGACGCCAGAACCACTCAACCCCTCAGCACGAAGCTTGCGGGCGGCGTTTCGCACAATACGATCGCGGGTTCGCGTCTTGTGTTCCGGTTCGTAGCGCATATCACATTGTTAGATTATATATATACTCCAAGGACTCAAAAGTTTTAGTCGGGGCAAGCAGCCCTCGCCATACGCTTTTCCGGCTTGAATCGTCCGCCACCCTGATTACCAATGTAGTCCCTGGTGCTGCTTTACAATGAAGAACGGATTTGCTCGGTCGTCGTCTCCGATTCGAATGCTGATCCGTCATTCGGTTCCGCAACCCACATTCCAGGATGTTCGATAGGCGCAGCAGTCGGTTGCGTAAGGGAGAGGCGGCTTGATGTGTTGGATAGTTGCAACTCGGACCTGTCAGATGGTGGGATACCTGACGCTGAAAAAGAAAGTGGTAACGGATTCTTCTGGGGAAATTCAGTTCTGCTGTAAAGGTTGGTTGCGGGGGGTGGATTTGAACCACCGACCTTTGGGTTATGAGCCCAACGAGCTACCAGACTGCTCCACCCCGCGATTTGATGATAACAACCGTGTCACCGAGCGTCAAACTTGCAGCAATTCTCGACGGCACTGTTGCATTCCTTCAGCTCTTCAATTTGTGGCGTTCGCAGGCGGCCACGATCTTTGTGGGATCGATGGCTTCACTGTCGATTTGTTCTTCCAGAATCTTGCCGTCCTTTCCGATCAGAAAATTTATGCGGCGCGCGGCTTTGTACTTGTCGACGTAGACGCCATATTGGCGGGTGGTATCGCCGCCCCAGTCGCTGAGGAGCGGAAACTGTACGCCTATCTGGTCGGCGAAGGCTTTATTGGCGAAGGGTGAATCCATGCTCACACCCAGGACCTGGGTGTCGGCAGCTTCCAGTTTTTTCAGATTCCGCTGGAAGTTTTTCATTTGCTCTGTTCAACCACCGGTGAAGGCGAAAATATAAAACGCTAGCACCACGTTTTGCTTGCCGCGGTACTGGTCGAGCGTTACATCTTTCAATTCTTTGCCGTCGAAATACTGCAGTTTGAAATTGGGCGCCATGTCGCCTATTTTCAGCTTGGGCGGCGCGGCAGTTTTTTTATCCTGGGCACAAAGCAATGATGTGGACAGGGCAGCCAATGCCAAAATGCACATGATTTTCCTGGGCATAGAGTTCTCCGGCTCCGAAGGGAGGTTCCTAAGAGCCTATCTTCGATGTGCAACATCGGTCAACGCATAACCATTCTCGACCGTTGCGAATCGCAGTTTTAGACGTTACAGTCTGAATATTACAAACTTTTTAAAGAACGTATTGGGCAGCGATCTGCAGCGATTCACGCCGGTTTCCGCACCCTAGCTGGATGACTCCGCAAACGCTCATCGAAGTTTTTCTGGCCCTCACCCAGCACAATCTGTCTCGGGCTCTGCTGGTTCGTGAGGCGTCCGAATGGGCTGCGATTTCCTCCGCAGAATTTCGCCGCCGCACGCTGGCGGTTTCTGCCGCGCTGCGCGCCTGGGGCATCGTTAAAGGAGATCGGGTCGCCATCCTCAGCGAGAACCGGCCGGAGTGGGTGATCGCGGACTTCGGCATTCTGCTGCTGGGCGCGGTCACTGTCCCTATTTATTCGACGCTCACCCCGGAGCAGGTGCTCTACGTTCTGCGTGACAGCGGCGCGCGGGCGGTTTTTGTTTCGTCCGAGCTGCAGCTTAAAAAAGTGGAACAGGTCCGATCGCAGTGCGGTCTCGAAAAAATCGTGGTCATGGATGATGTCGGCTCGGAACACGCGCAGAAGATCAGTTCCATCTTCTCTCGCGAGATGACGAGCGAGCCCAGGCCCGAGGCGGTCAACGCTGACGATCTGGCCACGCTGATCTACACTTCGGGGACAACCGGCATCCCCAAGGGGGTCATGCTCACGCACGGCAACATGGCGTCAAATCTAATCTCGCTGCAACAGTTCAAAGTGAAGCCCGCGACCTGCAGCATTTCGTTTTTGCCGTTGTCGCACATCACCGCGCGTCATGTGGATATGGCGCTGCTGCAAAGCGGCGCGAGCATTGCCTATGTGCCGTTTGTGCAGGATCTGGCGCGGGCTCTGCTGGAAATCCGGCCACAGATTTTTGTGGGCGTGCCTCGGGTGTATGAAAAAGTCCACGCCGAAGTCGAGCACAAGGCGCAGTACTTTCCGGCGCAGCGGATTTACCGCTGGGCCATGTCGGTGGGGAAAAAATATCGGGCTGACACTTTGGCCGGCAGGACGCCTTCGGCGCAGGAGTGGAGAGTGGCCGACCGGCTGGTATTCCGAAAAATCAGGGCCGGGCTGGGCGGGCGGGTTGAAACTTTTATCTCGGGCGGCGCACCCTTGGGACGCGAGCTCGCAGAGTGGTACGCCGATGCCGGCATCTGCATTCGCGAGGGCTACGGCCTGACTGAGACTTCGCCGGTAATTGCGGTCAACACGCCGGATGCTCACAAGCTGGGCACGGTAGGAAAACCGCTGTCCAATGTGGAAGTCCGCATCGCCGATGATGGCGAGATTCTGGTGCGCGGCCCGTCGATCTTCAAAGGCTACTGGCAAAAGCCGGAAGAGACGCGCGCCGCTTTCGTTGACGGCTGGTTTAAAACCGGGGATGTCGGGAACCTCGATTCCGATGGCTTCCTTTCGGTAACCGATCGCAAGAAAGATCTGATTAAAACTTCCGGCGGCAAGTTCATCGCGCCGCAGCCAATCGAGAATTCCCTGAAGCACAATTCTCTGATTGCGGAGTGCGCGATCGTGGGCGAGAAGCGCAAGTTTCCGGCGGTCCTGATCGCACCGCAGTTCGCGCGTCTGGAAGAGTGGGCGCAGGAAAAGGGAATCAACTTCGGCTCGCGGACCGAACTGGTTGCCAACCCTGAAGTCCGCGCCCTCTACGAGTCGATTGTGGAAGACGTGAACCAGAAGCTGGCGCGCTTCGAAAAGTTGAAGCGGACCATGATCGTGAGCGAAGAGTTCACTCCGGAAAACGGCACGCTTACTGCCAGTATGAAGATGCGCCGCCGCGCCATTGAACAGCGCTACAAGGAAATGATCGACGCCATGTACGAAGAAGCCGAGCGTACCGGGCCACCGGCCGAACTCTCGAAGTAAGCTGCC
>QHZY01000069.1 GCA_003224855.1 Acidobacteriota bacterium
ATCCGGCTTCCTGGCTTCTCCCACCGAAAAGCTCAAAACGTCCTGCCGGCCATAATCGAGCGAGATGTATTGCTGCGGCTGGAAAAATCGCAGCTTGCGCACGCGCTCGGTGGAAACCCGGCTGGCGGTGAAGTTGGCAATGCATCCCGAGGCGAATTCAAGCCGAACGTTCGCGATGTCAACTTTGCCGGAAAGAATCGGCAGCCCCACCGCGCGAATCTCGCTTACCGGCGAGTCCACAAACGAGAGCACAACATCCAGGTCGTGGATCATCAGATCGAGCACCACATCGATATCGAGCGATCGCGGTGAAAAGATGCTCAGCCGGTGGACTTCAAAAAACATGGGCTGGGTGATCAGGGCGGCCGTCGCCCGCACCGCGGGATTGAAGCGTTCCAGATGGCCGACCTGCGCAACCCTCTCACGCCCGGCGGCGAGCCGGACCAGTTCGTCAGCCTCGGCGAGGGATGAAGCCAGCGGCTTCTCGATCAGGACGTCCACACCGGCTTCCATCAGTTCGCGCGCAACCCGCAGATGATGAACGGTGGGAACCGCCACCGACGCGGCCTGCAATTCGCTATGGGTGGTGAGCAGCTGATTCAGCGAACCGAAACCACGACAGCCGAACTCCTGCGCAAGCGCGTCGGCGCGGGCCGGGTCAGTATCAACTATTCCAAGCAGGCGCACTGCTTCGCCGGTTCGCTCGAGTTCGTGGTACACGCGGGCGTGATTGCGGCCGAACGCACCTGCCCCTATAACAGCTACGTTAACGATGGAACCACCTCGAAAGTCTTAAATCACAGAGCGCGCAGAGACTTGCCGCAGAAAACGCAGAGCAAATATACCGAAAACAGGCTAAAGAGCCAGTTGCGGCGGTCTGGTTTTTGCGCCGGCAAACTTCTTGAGCATCGCAATTTGGCCGGCGTGATAAAGCTCGTGCTGCGCGATCCCGCTGAACATGTAGTAGTAGTTGTAGTAAGCCTGTGACTTGCCGGGAACCTGCTCTGTCAGCCGCGCATCAGGAAATGCGGCAACTGCCTTCACCAGCTCGCCGTGTGTCTTAGTGACTGAGTCGATGGCTTTTTTCCACGCTGCCTGACTCGGATCGTTAATAGAAGGAAAGTTTTCTTTGTCACTGAGATTTACTGCCGTCCCACCAATTCGCCGGACCACCGCGCCATCCCAGGCTGCAATGTGCAACAGAATTTCCCAGATGCTGTGCGCATTCGGAACAGGCTTGGCAATCGCTGCACTCGCGTCAACATCGTTCAGCAATTCAAGCAAGGCATCGCCGTGCCATGCTTCTCCCTCGAAAGCGCGCCGAATCTGATCGGCCAGCAGCGCAGTTTGACCAGGCATATTCAATTCTCCATCGGGTGTTTATGCAGCGATTATTGTTATTCCTGCAGCATCGGCTTGTTCTCGAATCGCGTCGCCCTCCAGCAGCAGGCACTTTCCAGAGTCAATGGCAAGGCAGGCCGCGCCTGCCCGCACCATGGTTTGAATCGTCTTCAATCCAATGACGGGGACATCGAAACGCATATCCTGGTTGGGCTTCGAAATCTTTACCACTGTAAGCGAGCGGCTCAGAGTGGAGGCGTCGCCTTCCAGAGAGCGCATCAGGGCGCCTGCGCGCTCGATGGTGGCATCGGTGCCTTCCATGGCTTCCACCGCAACGCAAGCCGATTCTGCAATCACTACGGTCTGGCCGATATCGAACTCCGCCAGGCGCGATGCAACAGCTCGGCCGTATGCAATATCCCTGGTTTCTGCTTCCGACGGGGCTCTTCTGGTCAGCACTCCAGGTTTCGCAAGCAGAGGCTCCAGCAATGCCGTGGAACTCTCGAGCGTGATCCCCTCTTCGGCAAGCACTTTGGCCACTGCTCCGATCAGCGAATCGGTGTTTCGAGTTCCAAGTGACAGCAACATTTTGGCAAGCTTCCAGTCAGGTTTGATGCTGGAGAAAATCTGCTTGTGCTTGACTTGCCCGGCCATGACCGCGCGACTGACGCCTTCCTGCTTGAAAGTATCGATCAGTTTTGAAAGCTCACCTAATGAAAGCCAGTACACGGCCGAAGCCCCATGCTGCTGGATGTCAGGAAAAGTTTCTTCTTTGATGGCAGCCACCACCACGTCCAGGCCTTGCGCTCGCGCTGCCTCAAGCACCAGAAATGGAAACTTGCCATTTCCGGCAATCAGGCCGAGTTTGGGGTTGGAAGGCAAGAAGAATCAGCCGTCAGTTCCGGGTTCCGGGTTCTCAGAGGATGCTACTTGATCACGCCGCGTTCAGACGACTCTATGAAATGGATCAGCATGTCTACGTCCTCACCGCGATCGGCCTCTGATTTTAGCCGTTCCAGCGCCTGGGTGGTGTTGAGTTTCGAAGCTAACAGGATTTTGTAGGCATGATGAATCTGCTTGATACGCTGTTTGGAAAAACCGCGGCGCTCCAGGCCCACCGAGTTCAGCCCATAGGCGTGCGTATCGCGTGCCGCCACAGTTTTCGAGAACGGCAAGACGTCTTTGGTTATGGTTGTTCCGCCGCCGATATAAGAATGCGCGCCAATCCGCACGTATTGATGCACCGGACACAGCGCCCCTACTACCGCCCATTCTTCGACAGTTACATGACCGCCGAGGGTCGCACCATTCACCAGCATCACGTGATCGCCGATTACCGAATCGTGGCCTACATGCGCGTAGGCCATGATCAGCGTGTGACTGCCAACACGAGTCAGTCCTCCGCCTTTTACTGTGCCGCGCGTCAGCGTCACCGACTCGCGGATTTCGTTGTGGTCTCCGATCTCCAGACGCGTCGGCTCGCCCTTATAGGTAATGTCCTGGGGCGCCATGCCGATCGCTGAGAATGGGAAAAATACGTTGTGTTTGCCGATCCGGCTCGGCCCGCTGATGGCGACATGCGAAATCAGCTCACAGGCTTCGCCGATCTCCACATCAGGGCCAATTACGCAATACGGCCCTACTTTGCATGAGGGATGAACCTGAGATTGTGGGTGAATAATTGCCGTGGGGTGGATGCTCATCGATGGGAGAGACGCATCAGCCTTCAGCATCCGGCGGTTCCGAAGTCCGTCCACGATTGCGGCTAACCACCTGGCAGGTCACGGTGGCTTCCGCAACCCGCTTCTCGCCGACAAAAACCGTACCCACCATACGAACCGCATGAACCCGCCAGGCCTTCACGTCCACCTCGATCCGCAACTGATCTCCGGGTACTACTGGACGCCGAAAACGTGCCTTCTCGATACCCGTAAAGACCATCAATTTTTCGTCACGGTCTTCGACTTCGGTCAGCAGCAAAGCGCCGCCCGCCTGCGCAATGGCTTCCACGATCAGAACACCCGGCATGATTGGCAAGTTGGGAAAATGGCCCGCGAAAAACGGTTCATTTACGGTGACGTTCTTGATGGCTACGATGCGCTGCTTGCGTTGCAGGTCGATAACCCGGTCAATGAGCAAGAAAGGAAAGCGGTGCGGCAGGATGCGCAGGATATCCTGAATATCCATGGTCGTCTTGGCCGGAGCCTCGACTGTACTTTGGACCGCTTCACTCATTTTTTGCCCCAGGCAAATCGCGCGCCGCGAACCGACGATTATACTGTACCGCGAATGAAGCCAAAAAAATCAGGACAGCAGAATTCCGCAGCCAGTGGGCCGAACGCCTCCGAACGGTTGCAGCACTTCAAACAGCGCAATAACGACCTGGCGGAGACCGTTCGCCAGATAGCTGAAATAGAATCGCCCAGCGATAACAAGCAGGCGGTAGATCGGCTGGGAGGTTATCTGGCCGGACGGTTTGAAAAAATCGGCGGCCATTCCAAGCTGCATAAGGCGGCCGAATTCGGCGACCATCTGCAGGTCGATTTCGAAGGCGCAGCAAAACGCAGCCCGGTCCTGCTGCTTGGTCATCTCGATACGGTTTATCCACTCGGCACTCTGAAGTCGATGCCTTGCACAATCTCGAATGGCAACCTCTTCGGCCCGGGCGTGCTGGACATGAAGTCCGGTATCGCCCTTATGCTGCACGCTATCGAAGCTCTGCTTGCCTGGAATGAAGATCAGCTTCCGCGTCCGGTGACGGTTCTGCTGGTCTCCGATGAAGAAATCGGCAGCCGATCCTCGCGCGCCATCACCGAAAGCCTGGCGAAACGGTCATCGGCTGTGCTGGTCATGGAACCTTCCTACGGCCCGAAAGGCGCGCTTAAAACCGCGCGCAAGGGAGTCGGTGAATACCTGGTGAAGGTTACCGGCAAAGCCGCACACGCGGGTCTCGATTTCGAAAAAGGCGAGAGCGCAATCCTCGAGCTGGCGCGCCAGCTCACCGCGATGTCCAAGCTGGTGGACGCGAAGCATGGAGTCACCTTGAATCCCGGAATCATTTCCGGCGGCACTCGCAGCAATGTAGTTCCCGCCGAGGCTACTGCGGTGGTCGACGTTCGCGTGCTGAAGATGAAAGACGCGGCCGTGATCGACAAGAAGATGCGCGCGCTGAGACCTTACAATCGTAAATGCAAGCTGCAGATCACCGGCGGCGTTAACCGGCCGCCCATGGAACGCAGCAGCGGTGTGGTCGATCTTTTAAAGAAAGCCGCTGCCATTGCCAAAGAAATGAATTGGAAGCTCGATGAAGCTGCCGTGGGCGGCGGTTCCGATGGAAATTACACCGCCGGGCTCGGCATTCCTACGCTTGACGGCCTGGGAGGCGTAGGTGAAGGCGCGCATGCCGCGCATGAGAACATAGTGATCGCGGAACTTCCCCGGCGGGCGGCGCTGCTGGCGGGACTGATCGAGCGAGCGTGATGATATTTTGACTCCCTCCCCAGCGAAGCCTAGAATCTTAATGTCTGAGCCGCAGGAGGCTACATGCCGGGAAAATTAGGTCTGCCAGAGATCTTGATCGTTCTGGCCATCGCTTTGCTGATCTTTGGCCCCAGTAAGTTGGCCGATCTCGGCAAAGGACTCGGCGAAGGCATCAGGAATTTCAAGTCCTCCATGAAAGACGGCGACGAAGGCACAGAAAAAAAATCTTAGCGCTCCACTGCGCCGTGCTCGCGCAGCATCCTCCACACTAGAGCTACCGGCAGCCCCACCACGTTGAAGTAGTCACCTTCTATCCTGGGAATCCAGCGTGAAGCTGTGCCCTGAATCCCATAGCCGCCGGCTTTGTCCATGGGATCGCCGCTGGCGACGTACGCCTGAATCTCGTCTTCGTCCACGCGGTTGAAAGTTACCTGCGTCTTTTCGGCGCGAACATCTTCGCTCATTCCCGGCCCCGCCACGCAGACGCCGGTGATCACCTGGTGGGTTCGCCCGGATAATCGACGCAGCATGCGCATAGCGTCAGCCGCATCTTCCGGCTTGGCGAGCATCTCACCACCAGCCAGGACTACGGTGTCCGCGCTCAGAACAAATTTGTCCGGATGCTTGCGGAATACCTCGCGCGCTTTTTCCAGTGCCAGTCGCTTTGCCAGTTCGACAGGATCTTCGCCCGGTTGTGGCTCTTCAGAGATGTTGGAAGGCTCAACCGTGAACTCAACTCCCGCATTGCGCAAGAGTTCAGCGCGCCGGGGCGAGGCAGAGGCCAGAATCAATGCCATGGTTTGCGGCTCATCTGCTTCCAACTTTACCGCGCACCGACTCGATCAGTTTCGCCGAGTCGTATCCAATGCCGTCTTTGAACACCGTCTCCACGTTCTCAATGTCTTCAATCTTGCTTCCGGGGTTGCCCTTCACCACCACCAGGTCGGCGGCTTTTCCCGGTGCGATGGTACCAATCTTGTCTGCGTCTCCTAAATAATCCGCGCCGTTCAGGGTAGCAATTCGAATCGCTTCGAGCGGGGTGAACCCGGCTTCGACCAGCAATTCCACCTCCCGCTGATCGCCAAATCCTGCGAGCACTCCGCCAATGCCGGTCGGGTCTTCGCCTGCCAACAGCGTGCCTCCTGCCCTCGAGAAGGCCAGCTCGAATTCCATTTCTTTCTTGAAAGCTGCGGTGACCGGAGAAACCTCGGTGCCGTAAAGCCGCTTGAGACGCGCGGTATCGCCCATGCGGACTTTATTGGCCAGAAACTGGCTGCGAGCCTCCACCGTAAGGGCATCCAGTACGCGCGCTGGCAGGTTGGGCCGGCCGGGGACTTCCACTTCAAAAACCGGCAGCGTAGAAGTTACCGCGACGTGCCGCTGCACCAGGTCGGTGATCATGTCGTGCACCGGACCCGATTGAATATCCATCTTGCCGTAACGCACCAGGTCATCCGGAACATCAGGACACTCGTCCGGCTTCTTCTCGGGAAAAAATTCTGTGTCGACAAGCAGACCATGTTCCAGGTCATCGATGCCGAGCGACCCAGCCTGGCGAAATCCAATCGAGCATAGGTGCCCGGTGACCTTCGCGCCACGTTTATGCGCAGCCTTGATGGCCGCTGAAAGCTGATCGGCGGTAATAAAGTTGTACGCTTTGAAATTGTCTACCCCTTCATCCAGCCAGTAATTCACCGTGCGAACGGCATCATCTGCGTCTTTCAGTTCATGCAGCTGAAGCGCAAATGTTCCCTTGCCCTCTAGATACGGCCCGGTGACGTGCATCTTGGGGCCAGGCATTTGACCGGCGTCGATGTGCTTCTTTATTTCCAGATCGGTATAAGGTTCGATCGAGCCGCCGGTTCGAATCGTGGTCACTCCCGCTGCCAGATACAGGCGCGGAAAACTGAATGCCATCTCGCCGAAAACCGCGTCGCCCATGGGATAAAAAAGATGGTCGTGCATTCCCACCAGGCCGGGAATTACAGTGTGGTCGCGCAACTCAATCACCTGCGCGTCTTTGGGCACGTTGGCGGACGCCGCACTCCCCACTGATTCAATTTTCCCATGCGACAGGATCACGGTCTGATCCTCACGGGCAGCCGCGCCCGTCCCATCAATCACGCGAACATGCGTGAGCGCAATTACCAGGGCGTCTACTTTGATGAACTGCTTAAGTTCCGGAGAGACAGTCTGCGGTGCCGCGGAAACTGCTAACGCCGTCAAAAGAACTGCCAGCCGTTTGTGCATGAAGTCCTCGTGTGGGGCGGGCGCCCAGGCCCGCCATGATAGCCGATGGAGGACAGTGTGGGGCGGGCGCCCCCGCCCGCCCGGCAACCGCCAGCGCCATTACGGAGTGCTCCCTGCTAGTGTTCCCTGCCGGTGTTTCCTGCTGAAGATCGACCAGAGCCGGGTGCTGCGCACGCTCCACGGCGACATGGTGTGTGAATTTTTTCACGAACAACTGTAGAAGGCTTGGTTTCATCGAATACGACGGCAGGCCGGAAGTCAACAGCTCGCTACTCAGCGTCGTTCTGCACGAGTAAGTCAACAGCATGCAGAGAAAGCACTGACCAGGAGGTACACGAAGGTACACGAATCAAACCGAAGCCCATCGGGAGAACGCGGCAGCGTCCAGATGTGTAGTCCAATTTTGAACAGTGCCTGCCGGCAGCCGTCTGTACCGTTGCCGATAGATGATAGATAAGGAGTACGGCGGCCATTCCCTTCATAAGGATGCATCCCGGGAGTCACTGAATGCTCCTGCCCCGTGGGATAACTGAACGACAGGTGTGTATGATGTCCGGAACCGAGATTCGGGCGGAACCCAATATCCAGTTCGCACGATATGCCTGAGATGTTCGGAGTTCGGGGACGTCGTAACCGACCGAGCGCAGCAAGCGAGCACGTTCAAGGAGTGTCATGCGAATTCTGCTTTACAACCCCGACAACGGGGTCACCCGCAACTTCATGCCTCATCTCTGGATGTTTCTGCTCCAGGCCCTCACCCCTCCCGGCCATGAAGTTCTGCTGATCGATGGCAATGCCCAACCAATGGACGAAGCTGAGATGGCGCAATTCGTCCGCGACCAGAACATCGGACTAGTGGGTATCGGTGCCATGACCAGGATGGTTGCCAGAGCGTATCGCATGGCAGACGCTATCCGGGCAACCGGCATTCCGGTGGTGATGGGAGGACCGCATGTGACCGAAGAGGCCGATGAAGCCCTCGGCCGCGATGGCGGGCCGCGCCATGCCGATGCGGTGGCCCTGGGAGAAGCCGATGAGACCTGGCCGCAAATCGTGAACGATGCGGAGCGCGGCGAGCTGAAGGAAATCTACGCGCCGGTGGATACTGTGGGCAAGGAGCGCAAGCCTTCCCTGAGTTCCTATCCGGTGATTCCGTGGGACAAGCTTGACCTCGATCAGTTCAATCTGGTCCCGAAACTGATGCATCCCCTGCTCAAGAAGTTCCGGCAAGGCTGGGGAACATTTCGAATCGTGCCGGTGGAATCGGGTCGAGGTTGCCCGTACGGTTGCGAGTTCTGCACGGTCACCGGATTTTTCGGCGACTCCATTCGGTTCCGCACCAATGAAAGTGTCGTCAACGAATTGCTGCTGCTTAAAGCCCGCGCCCGCAAAGAGCAGGGCCAGATTGCGGTTTTCTTTATCGACGACAACTTTGCCATCAATGTAAAGCGCACCAAGTCACTGCTGCGTGACATTATCGCGGCCAACGCCCAGGTTTTTTGGGTAGCGCAGATCAGCGCCAATCTGCTGCGCGACGAAGAACTGGTGGATTTGATCGCTGCCTCCGGCGGCAAGTGGGTCTTTATCGGCATGGAGTCGATTGATCCGGCCAATCTGAAAGACGTGAATAAAGGTTTCAATAAGCCCGGCGATTATGCCGCCGTGCTGGAGCGTCTGGCAAAACGGAATGTCTACGCGATTACCTCGTTCATCTTCGGCATGGATAACGATACTCCGGGAGTGGCCGAACGCACCTTGGAACAGGTCCGGACATGGCCCCCGGGGCTGCCGATCTTCGGACTGCTCACGCCCTTACCGGCCACACCTTTGTACAAGCGACTGGCGGCCGCGGGACGTCTTACGCGACCCCAGCACTGGAAGGATTTCGTGCCATTCACCATGGCGCACACTCCGCTGAAGATGACGGTAGAGGAAGCGCATGCCGAAGTGAAGTATGGCTGGGCTCAGAGCTATAGCCCGGAAGCGCTGGCCCAGGCAGTGGCAGCGCTGGACCATGAGGATTTGGGGGATCGCATCAATATTTTCCTGGCGCGGCTTTGTTTTCGCGGAATTTATTTCCCCATGATGAGCAAGTCAGCGTGGCTGCCGGTAGTGTTCGAGAACCGCCGAACCATCCTGAAGCTTTTCAAAGACGGAGTGTCCCGCTGGAAGCGTTCACGAAATTCAGCCGAAAGCGATGCCTTAGTGACGACGCCCCAGGTCAGCGACAACGCCAACGCATAAAGAAGATCTGTAGCCGTTTGATGATCAGACCAACACACGATCCAGTTTTTTCAGAGCCGCCTGGTTGCCCTGGCGCGTGTTAGCCGGCGACCGGCGCGTCGCGCAACCTTGGGCCTGATTTTGAGATCGCAGCAAGTTTGCTTGGTCTGAGGAACCACATGATCTCATTGATCCCTTGCGCGGAGGCATCGATAGTAAGCCCGATGGGAATGCCGTCGCGCAATATCAGAACAGCTGCTTGTCCATTTGTCTCGACCCAGTCGAGTGTCACGCCCTTCCAGCACCATGTGGAGACAGCGGCAATAAACGTTGCTACACGCTCGCGGCCCGAAACTGGGACTCCCGCTGCGCGCACGAGTCCCCCGCCATCTGAGTATGAGACAACATCCTCAGCGAAGAGATGTTCCAGTCCGGCCATGTCTCCCTTTTGGGCGGCACCGATGAAGGCCTCCAGAAAGCGCCGCTGCTCGCCCATACTGACGGACGTGCGACGGCCATCTGCGATGTGTTTGCGAGCGCGGGAGACGAGTTGCCGGACGTTTGCTTCCCCCATTTGCAAGATGGACGCAATCTGGTCGTAGGGGTAATCGAACGCCTCGCGCAGAACATATGCTGCACGTTCAGTGGGAGAGAGTTTCTCAAGCAGCAGCAGGACCGCCAGCTTGATTGCTTCGCCGCGCTCCGCGCCTACTCCGGGATCGGCGCTGGTGTCCACCGGTTCGGGAAGCCAAGTCCCGATGTAGGTTTCGCGACGGGTGTGAGCGGACTGGGCCAGATTGATGCACAGGCGTGTGGTTGTCGTTGCCAGGAATGCGGCCGGGTTCTCAACCGCCTTCCGATTCGTAGACTGCCACCGCATCCATACGTCTTGCACAACATCCTCGGCTTCCGCTGCACTTCCCAGCATGCGGTAAGCGATGCCGAACAGACGCGGGCGCACGGGGGCAAAAGCTGAAAGGCCATCCTCGTGTTCGCCGGTCTGTACTTCAAGACGAAGGGGCGGAGGTGTCTGTGGTGGCGGTTCTTCTGCCATTGAGAATTGGATAGTTTAGCTCCTGGCAGGCCATCACTAAAAATGAATTTTTGATGAAAAGAAGGAAGAAAAGAGGGGAGAAAAGAGGCGGAAAAAGAGGTTTGAAAACCTGGTTATTACTCCAGCCGTCAACTCACTTTTCAGATCCGCTGGGCGTGTGAGTGATTTTCAGTATCTCCGTAACTACCTCTTCGCTCAGTGGAGGGTCACCTAGACGTTCGGCTACGCGGGGATCATTGCTTGCTTCGCAAATCGGACTCTTTGCCTTTGTCTTTGCTCGTGGAGGTGGGTCGCCGAAAATTAATATCGCGCGTAGTTCTTCTTCTACCGCTTCCAGATAGATTTCCTCCTGCATAGCGATGGACTCGTAGCGAGCCTCCGTGTCACTTGGAATGCTCTCGTCATTATTCTTAATGCTCTGGTCATTATTCTTAAAGAGGGACATTGTTGTGTTTTTCCCCGTTCGTTAGAGCAAGACCAATCCCGGCCTCGATTTGTGACAGGCGTGGTCGGTTTATTTACGAAATGCATCTGTTTGTTACAGTCACAGGGATTGTACTGTCATACGGACAACAAGATGCGAGAGCGCGCATTTTCGGCAGCATTCGTGGCCTGCGTGCCAGAGGAGTAAATGAACAAGGCGAGGCTGGAGGCGTTTAGCGATGGTGTGATCGCGATCATCATCACAATCATGGTGTTGGAGATGAAGGTCCCACATGGCGACCGTCTGGAAGACTTGGTGCCGTTAGTGCCGACCTTTCTCAGCTATGTCCTCAGTTTTCTTTATGTCGGCATTTACTGGAACAACCACCACCATATGCTGCACGCGTCCACGGTGGTGACAGCCGCAATGATGTGGGCCAACTTGCAGCTCTTATTCTGGTTATCGCTGTTCCCCTTCGCTACCGGGTGGATGGGTCAGAACCACTTCACCGCGGCGCCCACCGCGGTTTATGGGGTAATCCTGTTGATGGCCGCAATTGCGTATTACCTGCTCCAGCAGGCGATCATTCGCGCGCAGGGGCATGATTCAATCCTCAAAAAGGCAGTCGGGCACGATTGGAAGGGCAAGCTATCGCTGGTGCTATATGTTGTGGCGATCGTCGCAACCTTACGTTCGACCTGGATCGCGCAGGGGATATACGTTGTGGCAGCGTTGATTTGGCTGATCCCGGATCGGCGC
>QHZY01000070.1 GCA_003224855.1 Acidobacteriota bacterium
CCAGCAGCACAAACTCGCCGCCCTCATAATCTTCCCCCGCCTGGCTCAGAAAGCACGTCATCTGCAACGGAAACGCCAGCTCGCCATAGATATCCTGGTGCAGGCAGTTGAAGCCGCCTGCCTCGTAATGCAGCAGCAGCGGCGTCGCGCGCGTTTGCCCCTGCTTCCGGCATGATTTCAAGAAGGCCTCATGGGTCTCCGGAAACCTCTCTTCCGCTCCCAGTTGTTCATTCCATCGGTTGGCGACCGGCGCCAGGTGCGGAAAGCATGTCTCGCGGATCTCCTGCACCACCGGCGGCAGCGGGTAATCGAAATACTTGTACTCACCCCGTCCGAACCGATAGCGCTGCATCACGATGTGGCTGCGGAATCCCTGGTCACATCCGTAGAGCTCAACCAGTCCTCTGCATTGCTTGGCGGTTAAAACCTCTGGCGTAAGCGCGTATCCCTTCTCCTGAATGGATTCCCGCAGCCCGGGCCAGTCGAGTCCCTGCACTCTCTGCATGACGTTCTGCATCTTCGGTTGCTCCACACTCGATCGTAGGTCTTCAGCGCAAGTGCGGACTATCCGAAAATTGCGGCAAAAAGAAAAGGCCCCCATTGGGAGGCCTTTCTAATCTGTTTTCGTCAACGCTTATTGCGGAGTGTTCGTGGCCTTGATTTCGGTGGGCTTGATTTCACTCTTCACGTCCGCCGCATCGTTTGGCAATAGCGGCTTGGCCGCAAAGAAACTGTGATCATACAGTCCGCGGTACATGCGCCCGGCAATCTCCGCTGCCTTCGGCCCATAGGTGGGACGCCCGCCCTGCAGGAACACCACCGTCACAATCCGTCCGACGTCGGTTTTCGCATAAGACGCGAACCATCCATAACGCGTTCCCGACTTCGAGCAGGTACCTGTTTTACCGAGAATCTCTTCTTCGCTGAAGTTCAGCTTCACACTGCGCGCGGTGCCGAACATCACCGCGCCCGCCATGCCGTCAGAAATTTCCGGAATCAGCGGAGCAATATCTAAATGCCGCTTCACGCGCGGCTCAAAATTCGCAACCTGGTCGGCCGATGTCGGATGCTGCAAGTAATAAAGCGTGCCGCCATTGGCGATGGCAGAAACCATCGCACCCAGCTGCAAAGGCGTCATGGAGATGCCTTCGCCGAACGAGCACATCTTCCCTACGCCACCCAGCTTCGCCGAGATCTCTTCTTCGGGATAAATTCCCATTTGCTCGCCCGGGATGTTGTATCCCGCCAGCTCGCCCAGGCCGAACTCATGCGCGTAGAAGCTTACTTTTTCAAAACCCAGCTGCCGGCCCAGCGCCTCAAAATACGCATTGTTGGAGCGCGCCAGCGCCGTGGTCAAATTCATCCGGCTGCGCCGTCCCAGTCGGATTTCGGTGTCTTTGGTGATCAGATCTTCACTCAGCGCCGCCAAAGCGACCGACAATTTGATGGTCGAGCACGGCTGCGCTCCGCTTGAAAGCGCCAGCTTCTGGTTCACCATCGCCAGCACCCGCCCGCTGGTCGGCTCGATCGCCAGGACGGTGCCGTTCATATTTCCCAGCGCATCAATCGCTGCTTGCCGCACGATCGGATCTTCGCCCGCGGTGACGTCACCCTCGGACGCATCTTCCATAAATGAATTGGCCGTGAACCGCTCATAGTACCGGTGCCGCCGCCGGTGCGCGCTCGCCCTTACTACTCGCGACCTCTGTGTCCGGCTCCGGGCCAGGTGGCGCATGCGCTTGTTTGCATGCGAAGACTCGTTCAGCTTGCGCGACCGCGAATGGCTGTTGGTCAGCGTTCTGGTGCTGACAGTGGCTGCCGGTGCGAATTCCGCCAGCAGCATCAATATCCCGGCGACGATGGCGATAAATCTTAAGCTTGTCTTCTGGCCCAATTTTCTTTCCCCGGTCATGGAACTCACATCCGCTTACGATGCACGCCACTTGCCATGCGACGTAAAATCTGCATCTCCGCAATGTTACGGGACTTATTCAGCTCTGGGCAATGGGAAAGTTGGACAAGGCACGAATGGGGGATGAGATTCTAAGCACCTCAAACCAAGCAACTTACCGCCACTTAGAAATCACCTGCCGTCCTTTCGTAATCCGCCGCCGGTTACTTCAACGATGCTCCCACGCAGTGGAAATCTTTTCCCGCGGCAATCTTCACTCCCACCCAAATCGACATCTTTTGCCGAGATATTGTGTTTGAATGACAATTTATCTCGCTCGAGGATGACATGACCGACTGCCTGTTCTGCCGCATCGTTGCCCAGGAAATTCCTTCCAGGAAAGTTTACGAAGACGACTCCACGTACGCCTTCGAAGACCTGGATCCGCAAGCGCCCACCCACGTGCTGGTGGTTCCAAAAAAACACATTCCCGGATTGAAAGAAGCAACTAGCGGAGACGCCGAAATGGTCGGCCGCTGTCATCTCGCAGCCGCCGAAATCGCCCGCCAGCGCGGCATCGAGAACGGATACCGCACCGTTCTTAACGTCGGCCCCGGCGCCGGACAGTCGGTCTTTCACCTGCACGTCCACCTTATCGGCGGCCGCCAACTCCACTGGCCGCCCGGCTGACATTTTTTTAGATCAGAAATAGGCGGCGACGGTGGCGTTCTGCGCCTGGACATTCTGCGCCTGAACATTCTGCGCCTGGATATTCTCCGTGAGATCGGGCGGCGAGATGTGACCTCCTGTTTGGGCTCCAGCAGGTTTCTTCAGAGCCCTGGCAAACCGGATAGAGAGCCCGATGCGGCGCTACGCCCGATAAAGATTGATTCCCCGGTCTCGCAAAGGCGGCGAGACCTGGGGCACCCAATACAACACTGAACTATCCACTCTTCTATCCTGCGCGACGCGTGACGGACAGTGGTGTCCATCGCAGCACTCTCACTCCCCCGGCCGCCGCTGCTTCATCTTCCATCACCCAGTTCCCGTTTTCCCGATAACCGATCAGTTGCACAATCGACCCATCGGACTTCATGCCCACCACAACAGATTCTTCACCGTCATTGGGAAGACCGTCTTCAATCGAGGTCCAATCCATGGGAACCTCCTACCATCTCTGGCAGCATACATCGGTAGCGATCATTCAGCGGTTGACTTCATCAGCACCTGTACGACGTGGACTACATGGAGACTACGCCGAAAGCATACACCCAGCTGCCCACTGGGTAACAAACTTCCCATCCTGGGAAAACCAGGCGAACACGGCTCGCCAGCCAACCAAGTGAGGACTGGGTAAGTAGCTGATTATCTAGCTGCTTAGTTGTTTCTCTCCTGGAACTCGCCTTGCACTATGAGTGTTCGATCGGCTGAGGTAAAGCTAATGAGAATCGCCACCTTACTCGCGACCCTGTTACTGGTTTCCGCAGCTTCCGCTCAGGAGCCCAACACCAAGCACACCGCCATCAAGCAAGCCGAATCCGCCAAAATGCAGTACCCCGTCGAAGCACGCGGCATCTTTCAGAATGACGCACCGTCGCTCCAGCCCAAACCGCTTCCCGTGCTGCACCCGTCTCTGGCCGAGATTGCCCGTGCAGCCCGGATTGCCCGCGCCAACTCCCAGCGCGCCGCGCTCAGCATTGAAACCGACGATCTTCTACAGGGTAACGATCGGAAGAACACCGATCAGAGAAACAACGATCAGAGAAACAACGATTCGCAGAACAAGACGCAGGACAGATAACCAGGCAAGCTCGAACGTCCCGCTACCATTTCGTGCCCTGCAGCCACCAGTTGCCCGCCAGTTTTCCGCTTTGCCACGAACCCGCAATCTGCTGCTCCATCGTGTGATTCAGCATTTCCTCGAAACTCTTTCCACTGAATCCTTCGAGGTCTGCCTGCCAGCTGCCGGAATATTGCCGGCCTCCCTTAACCCAGGCATGCCATGTGCCGCGCCATCCCGCAGCTGACTTCTGTGCGGACCATGTTCCTTCCGCCACACTCTTGTGTGCATCGTTCAACAGAATCCATGATCCGCTTCCCGCATTACGCGAATCCAGTTGCCCATTCCATCGGCCGCGAAACTGCGCGCTCCTGCCGACACTTGCATTGAACGTTCCATGCAGCGTGGTATCCGCTTTCAGCGGCCTGGATTTCGCGGATTGCGCAAGCGCGCAGGTGAGGAGCAACAGGACCAACAGAGCAGCACGCATGGCAGGCAGCATTCTACTCCGCCATGTGGGAGGCGAATATTGATGCAAATGAAATTGATGCAAATGAAATCGGTGCAAATGAAATCAGTGCGAATGGAATCAGTGCAAATGAAAGTGCGAATGAATCAATTCGAATCGCGCGATTTTGCAAATGCTCCGGCAGTGCTGAGCCGTACCCAGGTCACAAACCCCTCGGCAGACTCCCGCTCGCGATCGAAATAAGGTTGCCGTACATCGGGCGGCGGTATATCCCTGACCGGCGCGTCGTGCCAGCGCGGGTGGTTTGTGCCCCCCAGAACGTGGTCGGCAACCATGCCCCGCAGGCCGGTCATATGCTTGCGCAGTGCAGCCCGTAATTGGCTCAGGAGGTCCTGCAGCTCAGTGTCATCTTCCGCCGCAGCTGCCAACCGGCAAAGCTCTCTGACGTGTTTATCGAAGTTGTCATTCATGGCATTCCTGGCACGCATGGCACGCACGAGCAGACTGCCACAGCTCGGGTGAAAGTTCGATACCGTACATTACTGATTTTTAAACTGCGCCAGCACGCCTGGCTCTCAGGCCGCGTACCCGAAACACCTGATTACGCTTACTTTTTGCTGCGCTTTCCCCGTGCCTCGGTCAGGCCACGCTTAAGATCTGCGAGGAGATCGGAGTCCGACGCAGGAATGTGCACCGGCGCTTTCGTGCCCGCCTCTCTCCCCAGCCATCGCTCCAGTTCCTGCGGCGATGCCTCCACGTAACGTCCAATTTTCTTCACCGGCATTCCCTCGCCGGCCCATCGCTGTACGGTCGAAGTGGGCTGGCTCAGAAATTTGGCAATCGCCGCCCAACCCTTCAGAAGTTCCGGGGCCTCCGCAATTTTTTTGCTCGCCATGGTGTGCAGTCCTCTAGTTTTAGAGATGTATCCAGTTCAGCTTTTAGAGATGTATCCAGTTCAGCCGAATAAGCGCCAGTGTTGCGCTGCCCACGATCAGCCACAGGATCAGTCCTTGCAGAAGCGGCCTGATGCCGACCGATCTCAAGGTTTCTCTGCTCAACCCAGTCCCAATCAGGAAGAGGGTGACGGTCAGCCCGATTTTCCCCAGATGATTCAGGACCGCAAATTCCGTGCTGAACCTCGGCAAGAATGTGTTCAGGAAAGACGCTACACAGAAAAACAGGATGAACCACGGCCACTGGATTCGGACTTTCGATTTCAAAACAATCGCCACCACCAGCGAGAGCGGCACAATCCACAGTGCCCGCGCCAGTTTGACGGTGGTGGCGACCGCCAGGGCGATGGCTCCGTATCTCGCGGTCGCCCCGACTACTGAACTGGTGTCGTGAATCGCCAAGGCCGACCACAAGCCGAATTGCTCCTGGCTCATGCGTAACGTGTGACCCAGCAGGGGGAACAGAAATAACGCGATCGAGTTCAGCACGAACACCGTTCCCAGCGAGACCGCCATCTCTTCGTCGTTCGCGTCGGCAATCGGGGCCACCGCCGCAATCGCGCTTCCGCCGCAGATCGCCGTTCCCGCGCTGATGAGCAATGATGCCTTGCCTCCCACCCTGATCGCATATCCCAGCGCCAGTCCCAGGGCCATGGCCGCGCTTATGCTGACTGCGGTGTACAGGAAACCTGATCGCCCGGCTTGAACGATCTGGTGCAGATTCATGCCGAAGCCCAGACCCACCACTGAGGCCTGCAGCAGCCACCTGGTCAGGTTTCGGCTTTCCTCCTGATAGGGATGGACCAGCGTGAGTCCAAAGATCAGTCCTGCCGCCAGTGCCAGCGGCGGCGAAATGAAACCGCTCGCCGCCAGAATGGCGCCGGCGAAAAATGTGAGTTTGTTAAGTGACACCCCAAGCCTGAAGACGCAGCACCTCTCTGTATGTTTATCTCTGCCTGTGAATGAAAGTTGGCGATTGATTCTAGCCTGACTCGGCTGTGACGGCACGCCGGTCATCCCGAGCGCAGCGTTTTTCTTCGCGGAGCGAGGGAGCGGGCGCTCCATACCAACTGATGTAGGACCGAAGGTCAGGGTCGACGTACCAAACAAATCAGCCCCGATCGCGTCGGGGCTGTCTTACAACTCACAAATCTTAACTCACAACTCTAACTATCTTTTTCTTTCATCCTTCTCCACCACACCATCCTTGATGTGAATGATCCGATGGGCATATTCCGCGATGTCATGTTCGTGCGTCACCAGCACGATGGTATTTCCCTCTGCGTGCAGGCGATCCATCAGCGCCATAATTTCGTTACCGGTCTGGGAATCGAGGTTGCCGGTCGGTTCGTCGGCAAGAATGATCGAGGGACGATTCACCAGCGCGCGCGCAATCGCCACTCTTTGTCGCTGTCCGCCGGAGAGCTCATTGGGCTTGTGGCTCATACGCGATTCCATACCCACCGATGTCAGCGCCGCTTTCGCCCGCTCGGCGCGCTCTTCCGAGGGAATGCCCGCGTAAATCAGCGGCAGTTCGACGTTATGCAGGGCCGTGGCCCGGGCCAGCAGGTTGAAGGTCTGAAAAACGAACCCGATTTCTTTATTGCGGATGCGCGCCAGTTCGTCGTCATCCAACTCGCTGACTAATTGCCGGTTCAGCCAGTACTGGCCTTTGCTCGGTGTATCCAGGCAGCCAATCAGGTTCATCAGGGTCGATTTGCCGGAGCCGCTCGGCCCCATGATGGCAACATATTCGTTCTCTCGTATGCGCAGGTTCACCCCGCGCAAGGCGTGCACCTGCTGCTCGGATCCCATGTCATAGGTCTTCCACAAATCTTCGGTGTAGATGATGGCTGAATCGGGCGAACCCGACACCACTGGCTGCGACATATTGATGACTTCTGCGGTTGCCATCTTCCTCTCCTCTGGGGCCAAACACCCACTCCAATCAGGTTCTAGTTGGACGCTCTAGAGTTCGCTTTGTTAGTCTCGAATCATTCGCTTAAAAGTCCCTGTTATTCCGAGTATAAAAGTCCATGTCATTCCGCGACTCGGAACTCGCAACTCGCGACTAACTCTGCTTCTCGCAAGTCGGGACTCACGAATAGCCCTTAACTCTCTTCTTCAATTCTCTTCTTCAACTCTCTTCTTCCTTTTTCGGCGCGCTGTTGTCTACT
Organism: Acidobacteriota bacterium; assembly: GCA_003224855.1. Lineage (GTDB taxonomy): Bacteria > Acidobacteriota > Terriglobia > Terriglobales > Acidobacteriaceae > Gp1-AA142. The sequence continues at coordinate 7,271 of QHZY01000070.1, forward strand.
TTTACGCTCGCTCCCGGCTTCATGGTTCGCAAAACTTTGTAACTGCCGGTAACGATCTCGTCACCGTCCTTCAGTCCGCTCACCACTTCAATATCGGTCGTTCCCGCGATTCCGGTCTGCAGCGGAACGAACTCAGCCTTGCCATTCCGGATCACGAACACGCCCTGCTCTTCCTTCTTATCTTCGCCGCCTTTCGGCGCAGCCGCCTGCACCGAGCCGTTGCCGTTCCTGGCGGCCTCAATATCCGCCTGGCTTCGCGCTGTTAACGCCTGGATCGGAATGGTAAGAATGCCGCCGCGCGTGGCCGTGGTGATCTTGGCGGTAGCCGACAGCCCCGGCCTCAGGTCTGGCGGCGGGTCCTGCAGTGTGACAACGACTTTAAAGTCTTTTGCTTCCTGGCTCGCAGATGTCTGCTGCGAAGTCGAAACTCCGGTCGAGCGCACAATCGCATTGTTCCCGATCTCGCTTACCACCGCACGAAAACTGCGCTTCGGCATCGCGTCGATGGAAACCTCCGCCGGCTGACCCAGGCGAACGTTCACGATGTCAGTCTCATCCACCTTCACTTCCGCGGTCAGCACAGCCATATCCGCCAGCGTCATCAGGGTGCTGCCTGGCGAATTCTGGATTCCTATCACCACCGTCTCACCTTCCCGCACCGGGAGATTGGTAATCACTCCATCAAAGGGCGCGGCGTAAGTGGTTTTTTGCAGAACGTCAGCGGCGTGTGTGAGATTGGCTTTCATCTGCCCGATGTGCCGCTCTGCTGAGTCTTTCTGCGCTTTAGCCTGCGCCAGCCGCGCTTGCGCCTGCGCCATTCCCGCATCCGCGGTCTCCCATGCAGCCTTACGCATGTCGTACTCGGATTTCGCGATCAAGGCTTCTTTGAATAATCCCTGCGCGCGTTCCCAGTCGAGCTTCGCGTGATCGTAATCTGACTTCGCCCGCACCAGGTCGGCCTGCGAAGTCTTCATGGCGGCTTCCGCGGCAACTGTGTCGGTCTGCGCGGCCTCCAGTGACGCCTGGGTGGCGTTGACATCAGCGGTCGACTGCACATTTTCCAGTTGCGCCAGCACTTGTCCCTTCCGGACCCGGTCGCCTTCCTTCACATATAAATGCGTGATCTTCCCGAAGGCATTGGCGCCGATATTCACGTACGTTTTCGGCTTAATCTCGCCCGACGCGCTCACAATGGCGGTCAGGTCCTGCCGCCGCGCCCGGCCGGTCTGGACCGTGACCACGCCCTTGCGGGCGTTGTACACGCCAAAGCCTATGCCGGCGATCAACAGCACTGCCGCGCCGACACCTACCCCAATTTTTGCCCAAACGCTCATTTCAGCCCTGCCACCTAGGCGTGGGTCGGATATTCATATCCGACATTTGACCGGGCCTGCTTGAAGTACGGCGCAGCCGGCCAAAAAGTTCCGGTGATTGATTGCTGCAGGAGACGGGTGTGCAAGCAACAAAACACCACATTGATCTCGATTATAGAGCCTGCTGCCGGTCTGGACGTGTGGCCGGGCGCCCCGGGTCTCGCCGCCTTTGCAGGACCTGGGAGATATGTGAAACCCCAGAATTATTTTTTGCGATCGCCGCCTTTAAACACCCACTCACCTTGCATCTAACCTAAACGCGGACATGCTGACTTTTGCAATCTTTACAATTGGTTAGCCTCGGTATTGTCCTTGAATTGGGCCATACAAAGTCATAGAATCGTAAACTTAGCAGTGTTCGTAAGGAGTGCCCCTCCATGCCCCGGGTTGAATCAACCATGAACTTTCGCTGGCTTTCCGCCTTTTTCGCGCTGTTGATGGGAATGGCTGTACTCGTGTCCGCACAGGATGCCAAGCCGAAAGACTCCGACCAAGCCGGCGCTGATTCCACCTCCGGGCAGCAGGACAAGGCGTCTGACCCCCTGACCCGTCCTCTGACCACTAAACAGAAAAAAGAAAACGCCAAAGCGCTAAAGCAGGAATTAGGGAAGACTTACAAAAAGTGGTTGGATGAAGACGTACGCTGGATCATCACCGACGAAGAGCGCGGGGCCTTTAAGCAACTCTCCAACGACGAAGAGCGCGACAGCTTCATTGAAGCCTTCTGGCAGCGCCGCGATCCCACGCCCGACACGGTCGAAAACGAATTCAAAGAAGAGCACTATCGCCGCATGGCGTACGCCAACGAGCACTTTCCCGCCGGAATCCCCGGCTGGAAAACCGACCGCGGCAAAATGTATATCATGTATGGGCCGCCGGATGAGATTGAGTCGCATCCGTCCGGTGGAACGTATGAGCGGCCGATGGATGAGGGCGGCGGCACGACTTCGACCTTTCCGTTCGAGCAGTGGCGGTATCGATATTTAGAGGGCATCGGGCAGGAAGTGATCATCGAGTTCGTCGATAACTGCATGTGCGGCGACTATCACATGACGCTCGACCGCTCAGAAAAAGACGCGTTAAAGTACACGCCTAACGGCGGCCTCACCATGTATGAACAACTCGGGATGGCCAGTAAGGGCGACCGCTTCTCACATGGCGGGCTGGAGCAACTGGGATCGAGCCCGTTCAACACCGATCAGCAGACCAAGCAGTTCGACCGGTTAAGCCAGTTCTATAATCTGCAAAAAGCGCCTACGGTGAAGTTTAAAGACCTGGAAGAAGTGGTCACGCATAAGATCAGCGTCAACCTGATGCCGTTCGATGTGCGGGCTGATTTCGTAAGAGTGACGGGCGATACGGTCCTGGTTCCGGTGACGATCCAGATCAAGAACCGCGACGTGACGTTCCAGAATAAAGACGGCGTGCAGCGGGGCACGGTGAATATTTTCGGCCGGGTAACGACGCTAACCGGCAAGATCGCGCAGACATTTGAAGATACGGTGCAGGTGGACGTTCCGGCCGAACTGCTGCCGAAGGTGGCGGAAAATTCGTCGGTGTACTGGAAGGCTCTGCCGTTGCGGCCCGGGCGCTATCGTTTCGATGTAGTTGTGAAAGATGTGAACGGCGACCGGAAAGGCTTGTGGAGCCGCGGAGTACAGGTGCCGGAGTACGCGGACGACAAACTTTCTTCTTCATCGTTGATCGTGGCAGACCTGATGGAACCGGTGCCCGCGAAGAACGTCGGCACGGGGAATTTTGTACTGGGAACAACCAAGGTGCGTCCGCGCGTGGCTTCGGCGGATGGAAAGCCGGTTGTATTCAAGCGTAATCAAAAGCTCAACTTCTGGATGCAGGTTTACAATCTGGGGGTTGACGATAAGACCCACAAACCTTCGGCAACGGTGGAGTATGATGTGGTGAACGCGGCCACCAACAAAGCGGTGATTCACACGATCGAATCGACTGACCAGATGGGAAACATTGGCGACCAGGTCACGCTGCAGAAGTCGCTGTCGGCGGCGAACCTCGATCCCGGGATTTATCGCATCCAGATCAAGGTTGACGATAAAATCTCCAAGCAAACCGTAGACCCGACGGCAACCTTCGCCGTCGAGTAAACTTATCCGGTAGTTGCAGTATTGGGGCAAACTTCGCATGGTTCAAAAACTCGGGTTGACACTCGGGTTGCTGGCATTGGCGCTGGGTGTTGGTGTGCAGGCGCAGACGGCGGAAAACCGGGCTGCGGTCTCTGGATACGTGCGCAACACCGCCGGCCTGCCCCAGATGGGCGCTGCCGTGGAAGTACTGGGTTCTGCAGTAAACAGGCTAAAAGTTTTTACCGACGAGCGTGGCTTCTATTCAGCCGGCGATCTGAAGCCGGGGGTTTACAGCATTAAAGTCTCAGCCGCGTCTTTTCTTCCCGCGTTGCGCGAAAAAGTTGACCTGCGAGCGAGTGCCAGCGCAGTGGTGAATGTGACCCTGAATACGCTTTTTGAAGCGATCCAATGGGGGCCGGTGCGGGCCCCTTCCGAGAACAATGATGACTGGAAATGGGTGCTGCGGACATCGGCCAACCGGCCCATTCTGCGGGCGCTGCCCGATGGCAGCGAGGTGGTTGCATCGGAAGGAAGCGATCACGACCTGAAAGGCACGCTCTCGTTTATGGGCGGCGCCGGAGGCGATGGTTTCGGAAGTGCTTCCGACATGAGCACCGGATTTTCGGTGGAGAAGTCGGTGTTTTCCTCGGGAACGCTGGCAGTGGACGGCAATGTGGGTTACGGCAGCGGCTCGCCGATCGCAGTTTTGCGCGCGACCTATGAGCATCGGATGCCGAACGGATCCAGTCCGAAAATCGGGTTCACCGCGCGCCGGCTTCCTGCCCCGATGATCAACGGGCAGGGTGAAGCTCTGCAAGCATTGGCCCTGACGGCAGCTGACGACTTTGTATTAGGCTTTGAGTGAGAGTGGGCCACGCGTGAGCCTGGCTCATTTCAGGCCAGAGCTTGAGCACGCCCATCATCAGGAAGTTTCGATCTCGCATCGTGAAGGCAAGACGAACTTCCAGCTTGCGGGATACCTGGATCGGGTCGTAAATCCGGCGTTGAACGGCGTGGGAGATGCAAGCGGCGAAAACATTCTGCCTGACATTTATTCGGACACATTTACCTACCGCGGGAAGAACCTGAACGCCGCGGGTATGCGCGTAGTGCTGCAGCGCAAGCTGCGCGATGATCTGACGGCAACGCTCGACTACAGTTACGGCGGTGTTCTGGATTTAGGCCGAGCGGACACGCGCTTGAGTGAAGTGGCGGAAAACAGCGTGATCCGCAATCGGCATGCGCTGGCGGGCAAGTTGAGCGGCACGATCCCCAAGTACAAGACCAAGTGGACGGCTTCGTACCGGCATGTGAGCGGGCAGGCGCTGACTTCGGTAGATATGTTCAACGCGTCGCCCGGGCAGAGCGATCCTTATTTAAGTTTCTTCGTGCGTCAGCCGATTCCGGGGACGCACTTCCTACCAGGCCACATGGACGCCATCATTGACGTGCGCAACCTGCTGGCACAGGGCTACGTGCCGGTGCTGGGGCAGGACGGACGCACGCTGTACCTGGTGGATTCCTCCCGATCGGTAAGGGGCGGAGTGGCGTTTACGTTCTAGGTTTTCACCTTTCAGACTCCCGCTGAACAGCGTCCTGAGTTCGTGCTTCCTAGAAAACCGCGTTGGGTGCAGCCATTATTGTGTGTGATGGATTGGGCGAAAGGCGGGCCAGCCCGCCTGCGCCTACGATGGCTCCATCTGAAGCGCGACAACCTCTCGCGAACTCGAGACCTGGGATTTCTTCACATAGAGCAAGGCGAAACCCACGAACATGGCGGGTTCCACTGCAGTGACACAAACAACTGAAGCGGCGGTAAGGAGCCAGGGAAACCAGTCGGGTAATACGACGGGGAAGTCGATATTTGCTACCAACCAGAATGGGCACATCGCGGCCACGTAGCTGCCGATCAGGGATTTTGCCAAAAGGGCAGCAAGAATCAGCCACTTCCTCTGAGTAAGCTCGTCGCTGCGAAACATTGCTTTTACGACCGGATAGCGGTCCAAGACCAGTGCCGGTACGGCCAGGGCAAAGCGGGCGAGCACAAGAAATCCCAGTCCTGTCCAAATGTACGAGATCAGAGAAATCAGCAAGTCGTCTGTTTGAAGCTCGAATCGATGCAGGAATCGGAACACTCCCATGGACAAGAGCACAGCACCGCCTTGCAGGGCGAGCATCAGAAAAAACAGGAGCAGGCACAGCCGCAAGAATGGTCCCACTCTGTGAGATACATCTGCGAAACAATGGCGAGCTTTGATGTCTGACCCGGCCGAGATAGTTTGAACAGCTGTACAGATCGCAGCGAATGACAAAGCAGAAAGCTATCCAGCTCACAACATAAGAGGAGTAGGTGCATAGCACAATCTTAAGTATCTCAAAGCGATACACGAGGAAAGCGGGGCCGCGAGGCAGTGGTCGGAATATCTCGCGCACTTCGGCACGAGCCGCGAGGTAGGCAAGCGTTGAGATAATTGTTGCTGGCGCGCTAATTTTGAAAAACAGCCAAAAGTTGTGGTGATAGGTTTGAACGACTTCGGCGAGAAAGGCTCCAGTGGTTTGCGGTTTGCGGTCTTGACTTTGCTCCTTTCGTGCATCGGCGTGTTCCAGATAGCTAAGTGTTGGGATTTCGATTCCACGCCTGGAGAGCTCGCTTTCCAGGCTGATTCGTGCCTCATGAGTAAGCTGCTCTGAGGAACTGGCAAGCTCGATGAGCTCTTCGTCGGTTTTAGTCTGGTAGATCGCTAGAAGATCCGGGATCTGCATTGCGGCGGATAGTAGCACGGAATCCAGAACGAACCGACCAGAACTCCTTCGGAATGCGCTTTGAACTAAGCGAAACCGCGTTGGGTTGGGGCACCCGCTTGATAGGCGGCACAAAGTACAGTGTGCCGAAGGATTGACAAGCCGCCCCGATGATCCGGGCCTTTCGTTTTGCCTCAATCTGGAATCCCACGCTAAGATTGCCGAATGATGGACTCTTCACGCGAGGCGCTGAAGCCGGACGAGCGTGGACTTGAGGATGCATCTGCCAAGTCTGAAGTGAAATTCGCGCTGGCTCTGGGAATGATCGCAATTGCGCTCAGCTTGGTTCTTGGCCTGGTGTCTCTAATGTTGGAGCGTCGGCTGGAGCGCAAGATGACGGCGCTCAGCCAGCAGACGGAAGATTTCAGCCGACGGTTGAAACGGGAACAGGAACAATCGCAGATCTTAGTTCAGCAGGCTTCGCAAGCGGCTACGAACGCGCAGGCAGCCGCTCAACAGCGTGACCTGGCGAAGCAGGCGCAATCGACCTCGGAGGTTGAGGCGCAAATTGCGCGGCAACAGGCCGCCGCCGAGCAGCAAAAGGCCGATCAAGCAAGACAGCAGGCGGAGGAATATCGGCAAGCGCGAGAAGCGGACCTTGCACAGCTGCAACATGCTCTCGGAGAGATCGCCGAAACGCGCCGCACCGCCATGGGGCTAGTCATGACGCTGGACAGCAAGTCGATTCGCTTCGATTTTGATAAGGCCGAGGTTAAACCGGAATACCGCGACATCCTGAATCGCATTGCCGGGATACTGATGACGCTAAAGGGATATACGATTGCAGTCTACGGATACACGGACGACGTCGGTACGCAGACCTACAATTTGCAACTCTCACGACGGCGCGCCGAAGCCGTCCGCGACTTCCTGGTGCAGACCGGAATTTCCGCGACCATCATGAGCACCAAGGGATTTGGCAAGTCTGACCCGCGAATTCCGGGCAACAGCGAACAGGCCCGTGCTGCCAACCGCCGGGTCGAGATCGCCATAGTGGAGTCGAGGGTTCTTACGAACGGCCAACTCGTGGTGCCAAAGTGAAATAGGCCGCGGCGCTTGCAGGCTCTCGCTGCGCGAAGAAGGGCGCTTGGCACGGCATGATCTCTGAGGAAATAGTCCATCCCCAGGTCAGCATGGCCCCGCCGCAGGAAGCAGCAGTTTTTTACCTCAGCGCCTAAAGGCGCGTCGACCGGGGCTGTCGTTCGGCACGACTGAAGTCGTGCTCTCCCCGACCCGGAGTTCGCATTGGCGGAAAATACAGTTTGTACTGTATCGAACACTCACAGTGGCGGTGGCATCTTTGTATCTGGAGGTCTCCCCCATGACGCCCCAAGATGCAATCGACGAGCTGTGGCACAAGGCAGCTTTGGCCTCTGATGAGTCCGAGTTCGATGCGGCGCTCGACCAGCTTCAGTCGGTCCTGCAAGAGCATTCGGAGTATCTGGATAGCGTTTCCGCAGAGTATCTTTTAAGCTTGCCTCCCGTAATACGAAAGCGGGTGAGCAGATTGCACGAGGCTATGCCGGCCTAGGCGGAGGCAATCGCGATGGCTGGCGGGCGAGGGCGAGCGAGCCACACGCCCGCCCACACCAAAGAGAGTGATCCGAATTCCCTGCCACGGATATAACCAACTAAAAGAAACCAAGATCCATCGGCTGCGTGATCCGGAGTCTTAGGAGGCGCGCAGGCGCTGCCACCACTTCTTATGTTCCGGCGGGGCAGGTTGCGGCGGACGGCGCGCGAATACCGGTTCATCTGACAGGCCCAGAAATCCACTGGGTTCGTAGACTGGTTCTGCCAGGCCTGAGTTCGCGGAGCTAAACTCGGTGGTATCTGGGACGGCCCGGGGCTGGATGCGGGCCATGAACACGCGACCCGGGGTGCTCGAGGGCAGCAGCAGGATGCTGGGGCGACCGGCGGCCAGCGCTTCATCGAGCGGATTGCCGTGGTGAATTTCGGCTGCGCCACGACGAAAGCGCGTGATGATGGCGTCGGCAGTTTCGTCGTCGAAGGCGATCCAGCGGATCATGGAGGGTGGGCCCTTCTTCTTTGCCGCGAACATTGTAGCTGAGATGAGAGTTCCGCGCAGCGGGGCTGCCCGCGAGGTTTTCAGTTTGATGGAGGCGGCTTTGATTCGAATAACCAGTTGGTGACATTTGCCTTTTGGATGAAGCAGTTAGCAGGTAAAGCGGGCTGAGGCAGGGTATAATTCTGGCACTCTGAAATCCGAAATCTCCTTCGGACGCATGCCCAAGTGCGGCCCCAGGTAAAAAGGAGTTGTGCATGAAGGCGATAGCAGTCTTCTTCTGTTTCGCATTGATGGTTGGTTCTCTGGCAGCGCAGACGTTCCGTGGAACGATTTTAGGCACGGTCGCCGATCCCTCGGGAGCGGTGGTGTCGGGGGCGAAGGTCACGATCAAGAATGTGAACACCGGGCTGGAGCGGACCACGCAGACCAGCGCGGATGGAAGTTATTCCGTGCCCGAGTTGCCGATCGGAACCTACACCGTGACGGTGACGCAAAGCGGATTTCAGACAGCGGTGACCAGCAATGTGGTGGTGGACGTATCGGCGGAGCGGCGCGTGGATACGACGCTCAAGACAGGCACCACCTCCACGGTGGTGGAGATTTCGGGTGAAACATTGCCGCAGGTGGAGACCACCTCAAATGAATTGGGCAGTGTACTCACGCCAGAGACCATCGAGAACCTGCCAGTAAATGGCCGCGACTATACGAAACTGATCTATTTGACGCCTGGGGTGGCCGGGTCGCCGGACCAAATCAGTGACTCGCCGGGATCGTTTGGTGTTTTTTCCATGAATGGCGCGCGTGGGCGATCAAACAACTTCCTGCTCGACGGTACGGACATGAATGATGGATATCGAAATGATCCCGCAATTAATGAAGCGGGCGTGTTTGGTACACCGGCGACCATTCTGCCGGTGGACGCAGTCGCAGAGTTGCGAGTGGTTTCGCATTTCGAGCCGGAATTTGGGCGAAACGCCGGCGCGACCGTCAATATTGTGACCAAGAGCGGAACGAACGCGCTGCACGGTTCGTTAATCGAGTACTTCAGAAACGCCGCGCTGGATGCGAGAAATTACTTCAATCCTTCAGATCAGCCGAAGGCGGCCTTTCACAACAATCAGTTCGGGGGATCGCTGGGCGGACCGATTGTGAAAGATAAGACATTCTTCTTTGTGAATTATGAAGGACAGCGGGAAAAGGTGGGCGTGGTCACGCTGGGTTGCGTTCCAGTGGGGGCGGCTCCGGATGGGTCGCTTGATCCCAGCCAATCGAGTAACCCTGTAATACAAGCGTTTCTGGCGAGGCATCCCTGGCCGGCGCCGAACATTGCTTCTGCCGTTGCCAGCGGTGACTGTCCGAACGCCTCAATTATTTCGCCTTCCAGCAATCGGGTTGATAGCGTTATTGCAAAGATCGACCATAGTTTTAATCCTTCTAATCTTGTAACCGGGCGCTATTACTTTGGGGACAGCGATCAGTCTTTCCCGTTGGCGCTGACGGCGAGCGGCGGACAACTGCCCGGATTCAATACATTCACGCCCACGCGAGTACAACTGGTTTCGTTGTCTTATGTTAAGACGATCGGTTCATCCAAAGTCAACGAGTTGCGCTACGGGTGGAACCGGTTTGCAGAAGGCTTCTTTCCAGAAGACCGCAGCTTTCATCCGAGTTCGATTGGTTTGAATACCGGCACCGGATTTGCGGATCAGGGGCTACCGATCATGTTGGTGGATGGGATTCATTTTGCCAACAATCCAGACCCCAACAGCACAACTGCGGTAGCACAACTAGGGGCAACTTCTTCAGTCCCGAGACATCGGGTTGACAGCAACGTTCAGCTGATTGACGGGTTCTCGTGGAAGATGAACAAGCATGATCTAAAAATGGGCTTCGAATTCCGCCGGACAACAATCCAGCAATTCTTCAACAAATACTTTCGGGGCCGGCTGAATTTTGATGACGTTCGCGATGGAAGTGGGAATCTTATTGAGAGTGGTCTTGATCACTTCCTGGCGGGCACAGTTGACGACGGTTTTCAGTACTTTGGGAACTCTACCCGTCACACCTCAGAAAACAATTTTGGCCTTTACTTCCAGGACAGTTTCCGGGTTACACCTCGCCTTACGTTCAATTACGGGTTGCGCTGGGACTACTTCGGGGTAGTCAAAGAGAAGAACAATCTGTTCAGTAATATTACAAATCTTGATTCTGCCGGAGAGACCTTCACCTTGACGCAGGTCGGTTCGCCGGGGCTGAGCCGTTTATACGAGCCGGATTACAACAATTTCGCGCCCCGAGTGAGCCTGGCGTGGGACGTTACCGGCAAGGGCAAAACAGTTGTGCGTGCCGGGTTTGGAGTATTCTTTGATGCATTCTCGCAGGACTTTTTCCTGGGGCACTTGCCGTATTCACCATTTTTCGATCCCGGGCCGGCATACAACAACATCGGGCCGGCGCCGATCCTTTCGACCGTGCCAACGGGCAGCATCGTTTCCGGAGCGCCTGTGTTTGGGCCGACCACGACCTGCGACTTCGAATGCGACGTGTTCAGTTTTGACCGCCATATCCGCACGCCTTACATGGAGAACTACAACCTGAATATCCAGCAGCAATTTGGAAATAAGACGGTGTTGCAGGTGGGGTATGTAGGGTCGCAGGGCCACAGTTTGTTCCGTTTCCGCGACATCAGCCAGCCGAGCCAGGCGGAAATCACAAATTCCGACCTGACAAGTGGAATCAGCAGTTACGACGTTCCACGGCGTTTTATTAACAACAATCCGTACGGCGCGTTTTACATTCTGCAAGAAGAGTCAACCAGCCACTCGAATTACAACGCGTTGCAAGCCACATTGCGCACGACGGGCTGGCACGGAGTGACTTCGATTCTGAATTACAGCTGGTCGCGTTCGATGGATGATGCCAGTGACGGCGAGGATTTTGAGCCCAATGCAGCGCAGCCCAATGACAGCACGCGGCCAGGGCTCGAATATGGTCCCTCGAACTTCAACGTTCCGCATCGCTTCACGTGGATCTTCGGTTATGAACTGCCGAATATGGGCGGAAGCATGCAACGGCTGAAGAATGGCTGGGGATTTAACAGTACTCTAACACTACAGAGCGGCCAGCCGTTCCAGTTCAACTACAACTTCGAAGATGACTTCAGCGGCAGCGGCAACGGATTTGATCGGCCCGATGTTGTGGGACCGATTAAATATCACGAGGGGGATCCCAGCAACTTCGTGGACTTGACCTCATTTGCGATTCCCTGCACGGTGACAGTTGCAACCGGACAAGCAACCGATTGTGTTCCAGGAACGCGGCATTTCGGGAATCTGGGCAGGAACGCTTTGCACGGGCCAACTTTCAAGCAGTGGGACTTCGCAATCTTCAAGGACACCTCCATAACCGAGCATCTGAAGATGCAGTTGCGAGCGGAGTTTTTCAACCTTCTTAATCATCCAAATTTCGCCAATCCTTTCCTGCCTCTGTTTCTTGCTGATCCGGGGCAGAACGGATTTGCCATTGCCGGAAACCGCGAGGTGGGAGTGCGCGGTTATCAGATTGGCGCAACCGGTGATGTTGGCATCGGCAACCCGTTCCTGGGCGGTGGCGGGCCGAGAGGAATTCAGTTGGCGGCCAAGTTCACGTTCTAGTATTGAATCAGCCTTGCCGGCCCTCCACAAAGGAGGGCCTTTTTTCGCGCCACATTGCTTCTCGCGGGCGAGCGCGCCCGCGCCACAAAGTTTTGTAATCTATCGAACCTTCATACCTACTTATTCAGCCCAGAGTTCGCGTGCTAACTTCGAAATAAGACTGTTCAAAGAGAGACCGGCTTATGCGATGCGCAGTGTGGAGTGTAGTGGTTTGCCTACTTGCGGCTGAATTGTGTTTCGGTCATCACATTAAACAGGGCACAACTAGAACTTTGCCGGTGACAACGTCATCGCCCAAAGCGCACGCCCTGTTTGAACGTGCAATGCAGGATTACGAAAACCTCCATTTGGAGCGGGCAAACGATGGATGGCGCGCGGCAAGCCACGCGGATCCGAACTTCGCTTTGGCTTATGCCTGGATCGCATTCAACGGCCGTGATCCGGTAGAGGCGAGCGCAGCGCGTCGTAAAGCGAAGGAACTGATAGAGAAAACCAGCCCCGGCGAAAAGCTGATGTTGCAGTGGATCGTGAGCGTGCAGGAAGCGCTAGCCATCGACAAGAATTACGCTGCGGCGCTGAATGATGTTGCATATTGCTTTGCGCGTGACCGCGACTTCGGCAAAGCCTTCGGGGCAATGGAGCGATACATCGTATTGCTGCCGAAGGAGCCCAATCCGCAGGACTCTTATGGCGAAATTTTGCGCATGTCGGGAAATTACGATGCAGCGCTCGAGCACTACCAGGAAGCGCTGAGGATTGATCCCGGATTTATTTCGTCACAGCTTGGCATTGCCGACACCTACGCGCTGATGGGCGATGAGAAGCGGGCGCGCACAGAATATGACAAAGCGATTCAGTCTGCGCCGACTGCCGCCGACAAGATCGATTACATGCTGCAGCGATCCGCGAGCTGGGTGCGCGAAAAGAACTATGCGGAGGCCGATAAGGCGTTCGCCGAAACCGCAGGCGCCGCCGCCGCACAAGGCCTTGACCTGGAAGAAGCGCAGGCGCACCGCATCACCAGCATCTATCAGTCTGACGATGAGATGGCGCTGAAGCATCTGCAGGAAGCCGAGCAGGCGCTGGCGCACAAAGGTAACGCAACTGAAGCGGACGTGCTGCAGGAGAAGGCGATCATACTTCGCTATCGCGCGGTCCGAGCGGACCATGCAGGCAACGCAGAGGTGGCTTCAAAGACCATGCAGCAGCTGGAAGCGATTGCCGGCGGCAGCCGCAGTTACATCGTTCAGGGCGCTTACCACGGCGCTATGGGTGCGATGCTGATGCGCAAAGAGAAAGTTGACGAGGCTATTGCTCACCTCGAAGAGGACCAGGAAAATCCCTTTTCGCTGGAGTTGCTGGCACGCGCTTACCAGATTCGCGGCGACTCAGAAAAGCGCCATGAAGTCGAAGTGAAGCTGCGCAGCCTTAACGTGCCAACGGTTGAGCAGGCCATGGTGGTTCCAGAAGTGCGTGCGCAGCGGCCGACCGGCGAATAGCATCAGGCGCGGCGTCCTGCCAACATCAGGCCCGCCCCGGCAACAATAATCACTACGCTGATCACTGGCGACAAGCGCTCATGTTCTGTCGTTTTTACTCCCAGACTTACGTCGCCCGCTTTGATCCCATGGGTTTCAGAATGGGGAATAGGAACAAACAGCAGAGCCACGCCCAGCACCAGAACTATCAGCCCGACGATGAAAAGTGGTTTCATTACGCCTCCAAGCTGGAGTGAGATGCGTTCAGAGCTGGATGGGCTGCTCAGCGCTGCAGATCAGTGTCCGGCAGGGGATGGCCCAAGATGCGGCACATGGCGGCAATCTGGCCTTTATGATGGAAAGCGTGAGTGCAGATGTGCTGCAGAATAAATGCCGGACTACGCGCCGGGCCGACCCATTCTTCTGGAACTGTCTCCAGTGCGGTATTGAGTTGAAGCTCGCTCAGATCGCGTAAGTAAGCCTGCGTTGCCGACACGACATTCTTCCTGGCGGCCTCAAGTGCCGGCAAATCACGGGAACTAACCAGTTCCCGCTTCTCAGATGTGAGTTTTTTCAGCCGGCGAATCCATCCGGACTCAGCAGCCAGGATATGCGCCAGCTGATCACGTACACTTGGCTGCCCGAAACCTGAAATCGCCTGAGTGAATTCTGGACTCGCCAGCACTCGGACATGCTCGAAGACAGTATCCAGGCGCTCATGCGTCCACGCATGCAACGCGATCACGCCTTGTTTAGTGAACAGCATCAGCGGTGATTGGCAAAGTCACGCGCGAACTCGATCAGCGAGCGCACGGCAATACCGGATGGGCCTTTCGCAATCCAGGCCTTCTGATCCTCCATCCATGCGGTCCCGGCGATGTCGAGATGAATCCAGGGTGTGTCCTCAGCAAATTCTTTCAGGAACATGGCCGCGGTAATTGCTCCGCCCCATCGCCCGCCGGTGTTCATGATGTCGGCAATGTTCGATCGAATCTGCTCTTTGTATTCGTCGTCGAGCGGAAGCCGCCACATCTTCTCTCCCGCTTTCGACATGGCTTTTGAGAAGCGCTCATAAATCGCGTCATCGTTAGCGAAGATGCCGGCATTGGCATATCCGAGCGCAACCACCACCGCCCCCGTCAGGGTCGCTGCATCCACCAGATGCGTACAGCCCAGTTGTCGCGCATAAGTCAGTCCATCCGCTAATACCAGGCGGCCTTCGGCGTCGGTGTTGATGATCTCGATCGTTTTGCCGGACATGGCGGTCTGAATGTCGCCGGGTTTTTGCGCTTTGCCGGAAGGCATATTTTCGGTCGCACACACGATCCCGATCACTTTAACTTTCGGCTTCAGCAGCGCAATCGCGCGCATCACGCCAATCATGGTTGCGCCGCCCGCCATGTCGTACTTCATCTTCTCCATGCCATCCGCCGGCTTGATCGAAATGCCGCCGGTATCAAAGGTAATTCCCTTCCCCACCAGGCCGAGCACCGGCTTCTCCGGCGCGCCTGCAGGTTCGTAGCGCATAACGATCAGCGCGGGCGGCTCATCCGATCCCTGAGCCACGCCCCAAAACGCGCCCATTTTCAATTCTTTAATCTTGTCCGCGCCGTAAACTTCACACTTCAGCCCGACTTCCTCCGACATCTTCTTCGCGTGATCGGCGAGAATGGTCGGAGTCATGCGGTTCGAAGGCTCATTCACCAGCTGGCGAACGAAGTTCTGTGACTCACCAATAATGCGAGCTTCCTCCAGTTCGTTTTGCAGGTTTTTCTGATCGCCGCGCGCGATGATGGTGAGATTGTCGATCTGCTGGTCCTTGCGGTCGCTCTGATAAGTGTTCGAATCGAAGTTGCCGACGAACGCACCTTCCACGATGGCGGTCACGGCATCGCCGGCATTCGGGCCGTCCGGTGTGATCATGGCAAAGCTGCGCAGCGACCTGGATTTCAGCCCGCGCACTGCCGCTCCAGCCAGTTTGCGCAACTCCAGCGAGGAGAACTTTTTGGTCTTGCCGCCTCCGATCAGCAGCAAGCGCTTGGCCTTGAGGTTTGCCGGCTTGTGCAGCAGCGTGGTCTCAAGCATCTTTCCGGTGGCTTCGGTGCCCAGCACATCGGCAGCCGCCTGCTGAACGGACTTATCTTCGATGGCAAGGTAAACGTCGGTTTTATCTTTTTCGCCGCGGTCCAGCACCACCGCGACCAGGCAATCGGTTTCAACTTCTGCGGGAGCAGAAAACGAGAGATTGGTTTTCATAGGGATATCTAACAGTATCTTAGGGACTGGCCTGAAAGCGCAACTGGGGCAGGCGCTGCCCTAGCTCGATCGTGCTACTCCCCTAACACGGTGGGGCCATTCACCAATGGCGCGGGCTATCATATTGTGTTCTTGAACATTTTTCGGGGGAGGGATGTTCGAAGTAAAAGCGCCTGGCGAAACCAGGCGCTTTACTTTTTTTCAGGGGGAATTAACGCTCTTTCAGCCAATCACACAAAAATCTGTGCATCTCTGCCTGCACACTGACGCTGCCGCAGCCTTCGCACACCAGCACCGAAACCGGCGCCGCGTAACTTGATCTCTCCTGACCAGGCCTTCTGAAGTCCAAGGTAATTTCTGCTCGGACCGTTCGACTGTGCGCACAAGCCATGGGTTTCGCGACGCCCAGCAGATTCAGGGTTGCAGCACCATCTGCAGCACCCACAGCGCCACCATTCGATGAATTCTCCATCGCCGGCCATCCTTTTATACTTCGCTTCTTCTTACGCCAGAGATCCTGAGGGTGGGTCAAGTCTAGGCCTGATCGGTTAGCGTTGGACGCGCCAAAATACGCCATCGTTCTTCCCTTAGCAACAAAGCAGACAGGTTCAATCCTTTTTGAGCATGGCGTCTTGGGGCGCGGAAACCGGATTTCCGGTTTTGGCATCTTTGCAACGGGCGCTTTGTTCCACAGCCTTTACCAGGAGTTGGTCATGTCTGCCTGCCCCACTTTCCCGTGGTACCAGAGTTACCGGCGCGCTGTACTGGCTGAAGATTTGATTTCTGCATCGCGATATGTACCGGCCGCTTTGTCCGCTATCCAGCAGCGGCTATGCGAACCTGAGCTCGAGCCGTCCGAACGCGAAGCCCTGGTGACCGCCGCCCGATTTCTGCATCTTATTGAGGTCGTGGAGCTTCGGGCCGCCTGACGTATCGGCATCGAAATACGATTTGTTGGTGGTAAAGTGCAGTACAATGCATCTCACAGTATTAGGCGGCTGCCGAGCGCGAGGGTAGTTGCTCGACACAGCAGGATTCGGCTTACATGTCTGCACCCGCGAGAAATACGGCCCCCATTCTGAATTCGTGGAAGGAAATTGCAAACTTCCTGGGGCGGGGTGTGCGCACCGTTCAAAGATGGGAAGCAGAAGCTGCTTTGCCAGTGCATCGCATTGGCAAGGGCAAGCGAAGTCCGGTGTTTGCGTTCCCCTCGGAACTGATACTGTGGACGCAAACCATCCAGTCGGATGGACATTCGGCTCGCGATCTGCGACACGGAGCTGATGGGCACGACGGAGCTTCGCATAATCCTGCCATCAACCGATCCCGGCGGCTTATCAGGGAATCTGCCGACCTTGTACGCTCACTGGCTCTCTCTACTGTGAAACAGCGTGAGCAGGCCGAGTCGCTTTATAAGCATGTGTCCGCTCTGAAATTATTGCGGCATGTGAAGTAGAGCTCTCATCGAGTTCCCTGCCTGTCTCCGCCATCGGCAATTATTTCGGGCGAAGCTTTGAGCCGTTCCTGGCGTTCTAGCAGTTCGTTAATCCGCTTGGCGAGCTCGATCGAGTAAACATGCGCCTGCCATCAACTTATTTTCCTTTGCTCGCTGGCGAACGCTTCGGCAGCTTGTTGCCATCGATGCTTTCGGGGCCGCTGGGTTCGAAAAGGATCAGCACACTTAATTCCTTATCTTCCGTCGAGATCACGCTAAAGTGAATATCGGCGCTGCCATTGTATTTCCCGCCCAGGAATTGGTTTTTTGCTACCACGGGCGCCTGCTTTATGAGCACCGTCCGGTGGCGCCGCACCAGCAGGTTGCGAACGTCCTCAGAAAAAGGCAGCTGTTCGAGTGAAAGCTCTATGGGAGGCTTGTTCTTGAATCCGAACAGCCGGATTGCCATGGTGTTCCAGAAATTAATTCGCCCTTCCTCATTCACCAGCATGACCGGAACGCGCACTTTTTCAAGCGTCTGCGCATAGACGTTATTGACCTGATCAAGCTCTTTGGTACGCTCTTCGAGTTCCTGGTTTGTGGTCTCCAGTTCCTCATTCAGCGATTGCAGTTCTTCATTGGTGGTTTCCAGCTCTTCATTGGTGGACTGCAGCTCTTCATTGGTAGTCTCGAGTTCTTCGTTGGCCGACTGCAATTCTTCATTAGTCGTCTCCAGCTCTTCGTTGGCCGATTGCAGCTCTTCGCTGGTGGATTGCAATTCTTCTACTGTCGTCTGCAGGCGCTCTTCAAAGGTCACATCATCACAGTAAATAACCGTGCCACTGCGCTCGCCGCGATCGTTGAAAATGGGGCGAATGTTGATTTCCAGCAAGCGGTCTTCAGTTCCCACTCTAACGTGGGCCTGAAAACGCGCCGATTCATTTTTCGGCCCGGTGCCCTGCAGGTGCTGCATGAGCTCTGGGCTGCGGTTGAACAGGTCGGTATCCTGCACTCGCCTGCCTAACAAATTGCTAGGCGGCAATCCATACAGCGTGAGAATCGCATTGTTATTGTGCTCAATC
>QHZY01000197.1 GCA_003224855.1 Acidobacteriota bacterium
GACCGCGAACTATCCAGACCGAGAGAGCGAGGGCCACGGCCGCTGCGCCAGCGGCCACAAACTTAAGTTGCGGCCCGGAGAGCCACCGCTTGAAACTCTCGAGCGCGGAGGACGCTGAAACAGGCCGCTTCCCTTCCCAGGCATCAAGGTCCCGAAGAATCTGTTGCACGTTCTGATAGCGCTGACCGAGGTCGCGCTCCAGGCATTTGCTGACGATATCGCTGAGACCGCGAGGAATATTGGGATCGATATCGACCGCGGGAATCGCGCGCTCCTGACTGCGTTTGAGAAGACTGGCCAGCGCGGTGTCGGCCTTGTACGGAGCTTTCGCGGTGAGCAATTCAAAGAAGATGAGACCGAGCGCAAAAAGGTCCGAGCGCTGATCAAGCGTGGTGCCCATGGCCTGCTCGGGCGACATGTATTCCATCGTGCCGACCAGCGCGCCGGTCTGAGTCATGCCTTCTGATTCAACCGAGCGGGCGAGGCCGAAGTCCATCACCAGCAGGCGGCCGTGCTTATCCTGCATGATGTTCTGCGGCTTCAGGTCGCGATGGATGACG
The DNA here is from genome assembly GCA_003224855.1 of Acidobacteriota bacterium. GTDB lineage: Bacteria > Acidobacteriota > Terriglobia > Terriglobales > Acidobacteriaceae > Gp1-AA142. The sequence continues at coordinate 561 of QHZY01000197.1, forward strand.
CCGACTGAGTGCGCGGCTTCGAGCGCCTGGCAGATCTGGCGAATCATCTGCACGGTTTCAGCGGGAGAAAATTTTCCGTGCGCGAACAGGAGTTTGCGAAGGTCAACGCCTTCGATGAACTCCATGGTGATGAACTTTATTCCGTCTGCTTCGGAGAGGTCGTAAATGCGGATCACGTTGCGGTGCGTGACCTGATGCGCGAGCAGGAGTTCCTGCTTGAAGCGGGCGAGAATTGCAGAGCTCGAAGCGAGCTCGGGACGGATAACTTTCAGCGCGACAAAGCGATCGAGCTCGCGATCACGAGCTTTGTAAACCGCGCCCATGCCGCCTTCCCCGAGCAACTGGAGAATTTCGTAGCGATCGCCAAAAAGTTCTCCAACGTTGAGGACTGCGGCGCTTGCCGTGAGGCCGCGACTGCGGGTGCCACGCTTGGGATGGACTGCTGGAATCGGCATGCCCTCGACGTAGGTGGCATCGAGATCAATCAGAGTAGCGTCGGGATCGGCGGGAGACTGCGGATCGGCTAGAGTGGCGCCGTCGGAGCCGAGAAGATTGTCGGATGAACTGTCTCCGCGAGTGGGCGTACGCAGACCAGGAGCATTCGGATCGAGGCTCGGATCGCGTGGTGAAGGCCGGCTTTTGGACTCATCCATGATGCCGCCAAACCAGGGTAAACCTGCAAAGTTGCGTGCCACCCGGGGGACAGTGGTTCGCGGCTAAAACCCTCAAAGTATATAACGGAAAAGGGGTTTGGCAGAGGAAGTTGGGGGCGTGAACCTGCGTAGAAACGTTGGGGAAGTGCGATGGTTGCGATCGCAGAAGCAGCGCAAGCAAAGCAGATTCCTCGGCTTCCGCAGGGGCGGATCTCTGATCCGCCCCTGCGGATCAAAGATCCGGGCCTACGTTAGCCGCGGTGATTCTTACGGGGTTCCCGACGGAGCCCCGGCCACTTGCCAGGAGAAGGCCAGGAACGAAGACGCGGTCAGATCAATAGCAGGTTCCACGGTTGAGTAGGACTGAACAAAATCTTTGTACACCGCTTTGCCATTGAACTGGGCGAAGACATCTACTCCGTTTACCGGACAGGTCCGCATCCCGCTGAGGGTGCCCTTGGCAGCGATTGAGTTTGGCCCCTCAACCGCTGCGCCTAAGAGTACAGGAGGCATGCCATTGAGCGTGCCAGCCAGATTTGCCACCTGATGCTGCATGCAGTCCGGAAAAGTAGTGCCGTCACCCACAATCAGCGAAGTGCCCCAGGCGTTAGCACCGAGAATATTCCCCAGCCAGCGATTGGCGTTTGCGGCGTAGGTATTGGCTCCGGTCAGGAAAGTGTATTCGGCAGCCATTACGGAAATGCCGCCACCGTGTGAAGTAGTGTCATAGATGTTCCAGGGAAATCCGAAGCCGAAAGGGTCGGTGTTGCCTTGGGCGACGGCTTTGTCGAGCTGTTTCTTCAGATCGCCAAGAACCGCAGCCTGATTGGTTTCAAGCCCGGTGGCGGCGTTGCCAGCCAATCCCAGAGCGCGGTAGAGATCAAAATGAGCGAAGCCGGTTACATCGTAAAGATTGAGTGTATCGGCGGCATCGCCCGGTCCGGTGATGTAGGCGTTCGCCCAGTGTGCCGCTTGCTGTAGATAAAAGGTGGCATTATGGGTGAGTCCGGTGGGCAGGCCAGTTACACCTCGCATGGCGAGGTACAATTCTGTGGCTCCTAATTCAAGGTCATCGCGCCACTCGGTTTCGGGATAGAAGCTGAATGGAATGGCAGTCAGCAGATTTCCGCTGGGGGCAGTATTTGCGTGACTGTAGATGTGGTCGGCAGACAGCAGGCACTGGTTGGCGTAGTTGATGTCGGTCGCCTTGAAAAGGCGATAACAGATCGCAAATGCGGCGGCCATACGTCCGGCGAGGTTGGGGCTGACCAGCGCGCCTGCTCCGCCAGCGGTGTTGACGAATACCGGCCGATCGCAGATGTAACGATACTGCGAAGTGCAGTTGTTGAAGCTGTCATCGGCCTGAGGAAGTCTCCACAAGTCGTGGTCCGCAATGGTCTGGGCATTCCCTTCGCCGATTCCCACCTGGTAATAGAAAGTGGAACTGGAGTCGTCCCACATCTTCAAGAGCCAGTCCATCCCAAACCGAACCTCATTGGTGAAATTCGAGTTTGTGGATCCGGCGCCCATCTGATTGGGGAAATCGCGAACCCCAGCGGCCATCAGAGCGACAGTGTAGCTGGTGGTCTGGACGAACTTCAGATAGTCGCCTGCGTCCCACCAGCCGCCTGACGCATCGAGGGTGACGCCGGTGGGCGTGAGATCGCCCGAAAAGCGACCGCTGCCCGCGTTGTAGTTGGGAGTCAGATACGCTTTCGCGGTCTGATCTTTCAAGTGGGCGGCAGCAGTTCGCAGAGAATTGCCGATGAAGTTGGGGCCGTCGCGCTCGCTCTCATAGTAAAAAAGCGAGTTGGCGAGGGCGGATGAGTAAACATTCGCGCCCGTGTCGATTTTGAACGAAGGCGAAGCAGCAGCTATGGGGCCGCTCACGGTAATGGTGTAAGTTCCAACGCTGGTGGCGTTATCGAAATCGAGCGCATAAACGTTGGGATAAGTCTTGCTCCAGGAGCCAAGGTTCGCGCCGATGGGGCCGGAGAAAACGGTTGTGCCTGAGGAATTTTTTACGCTGAAGGTAGCGCCGGTTTCTGATGCCGACGACATCAGGTAAGCGCGTTTGGTTTGTGTGGGCAGGTATCCGACCTGGTTGACGCGCACGAAAGCGGTTTGTGCAAGAGCCAGGGGGCAGAGGAAGGCAAATACCAGAATCGTTTTATTGAATCGTTTCATGCGGGGCGAGCAGGAATTCTTCGGCATTGAAGCTCCTTTTGTGGAAGCGACGAAGAGGCTAGGTCCGGAGTTGCAGCCCTGCTGGGGCAGGAAGAAGTTCCTGGCACAAGAACAAGGCCCGAGTACACCGAACTGGGACATTCTGGACGCGTGAGGGGCAAGTGTCAAGGGTTACGCAATTCACCCACGTAGAGGCGGGTCTCTCCCCGGCTCAGCCGGGCACAGCTCGGCACAGTCAGGCTGACTCCCTCAGTACTCGGGGATTCGCTGTATGGTAAAAAGTCCTGGAATGCGGCTTAATCAAGATTAGTTCGGCTGGCTTCCATCCTCACAGCGATCAAGAACTGCTGTCCTGACCCAGTCGCCGTCGGACGGGCGAAGGAAAGTGCCGCCTGTATTGTTCACAGGAGGACGCGCATGTCAGTTCGAATCTTGGTCGTTGACGATGATCCCACCATAAGAATGCTGGTCGGGAGATTGCTGCGGAAGCAGTCTGGCTGGGAGCCCTGCGGCGAAGCCAGCAATGGCGCGGAGGCAATCGAAAAAGTAGAGGAACTGTCCCCTGACGTGGTGGTGATGGACCTGGGTATGCCGATCATGACCGGCCTACAGGCAGCACGAACCAGACGAAATTGCGGGCCTCCATGGGCAGAGCCGCTGAGCCGCCCCTTCCGCAACCAACCCCAGGCGAACAGCTCTCATCAGAACAGCGGGTTGACAGGGACATCTGCGTTTTTCAGGAGGAAATAAGATGAGAGTTACAGGTTTGTTCTTGTTCCTGATGCTTGGACTATGCAGTGTGTTGGTGGTGGCGCAGGATGCGACCAGCGACACAAAAGGCAAAGCGGCGACTCGCACCATCACCGGGTGCTTGCAGAAAGGTGACAGCTCGGATGAGTTCAATCTGGTCGCCAATGATGGCAGCACGTGGGAAGTTAAGAGCACCCAGGCAAATCTGGCGGACCATGTTGGGCACACCGTGAATGTGACAGGCGTGGTGGAAAATAACAAGATGCACAATCTGAAAGAGGACGCGAAAGATACGGCTCACGACACCGGCATGAAAAAAGACAATCGCGAGCACGGGCATCTGACCGTGACCGACGTTCAGATGGTAAGCAGTTCCTGCTCGCAATAAGGTAAGGCGAATATTCAAAAGGTGGGCGGAAACGCTCACCTTTTTTATTTTTTAATCAGATTGGTGTGGGTGGCCACGCACTGCCATTTGCCGTTGTTGAATATCCAGGAGTCGGTGAAGCGTCCCCAATGGTCGAAGGGCTGCCGCTTGTAGGTGCCTTTACTGTGGTAAGTGCCGATAACGATGGCGGCATTCTGATACGCGAACACTTTCATGTTCTCGTTGGTTACCAGCGTTGCTTTGTACTCGGGGTCCTTAAGGTCGGCCAGGAACTGGGCCTTGGTCATTACCGTGCCGTCATAGTCTGTGTAGACGTACTCGTCGGAGATCAGAGAGCGAAGGGCTTTGTCGTCGCGATGGATCTGAGCCAGATTCCAGGCGTTCTCGAGCGCCAGCAGTCTGCTTTGCTCAGCAATGTTATCAGCGCGCAGAAGCATGGCCGAAAGCAGTGCGAGAGTGCATGCGGCGGTAAGGCGATGGGGCATGTTAGAAGTCTGGATTTCCGGTTGCGGGAAGTCAATTTGAAAGTGCCAAAAAGCGGCAGGAGGAGGTTACCAAAGGAACCTATCGAGTGATCTTGCTGGTGAGTCACCCAGTGCCTAATTATTGAAACACTGGGTGAAATGGCCCTGTTTGGCGTTAATATACTTAACACACAGGCGAATAAAGGGTAGTTTGTAGCTATGAAAGCACCCGAGACTTTGAGCCAAGCGATTGTGTACTTTAGCGATCCTGAACGGGCATTCGAGTACGCGAAGCAGTTGCGCTGGCGCGATGGCAAGGTAATTTGCCCACGTTGCGAATCGCCCAAGAATTCGTTTGTTAAGACTCGCCGTTTGTGGTTCTGCTACGGATGCAACAAACAGTTCACTCTCAAGGTTGGAACCATCTTTGAGGATTCCGCTCTCGGACTCGACAAGTGGATGACTGCTTTCTGGATGCTGGCGAACTGCAAGAACGGGCTTAGTTCTTATGAACTGGCCAGTGATCTCGGCATCACTCAGAAATCGGCATGGTTCATGCTTCAACGAATCCGTTACGTCTTGCAAGAAAAGACCTT
>QHZY01000198.1 GCA_003224855.1 Acidobacteriota bacterium
AACCCTGCGGGTGTAATCACAGAGGTAGTGAACACGCCTGCTACTGAAGAAAAACCACCGCTACAAGCCGCTACCACTCCCTTGAGCGCTGCGCCTTCCAGCGTGAACAAGTGCGCTCAGTGCGGCTTCCCCGTGTCTGGAGGCCGGACGCTTTGCCTGGACTGCGAAGCAAAGGAACCTGCCGGCCCGCTGGTGAGCGATCTGGCGCAGGGCGATTCCAGCTGGTTGAGCTCCCACCTTTACCTGATTGCGACCCTGATCATCGCGCTACTGACGATTGCAGTGATCGTGCTGAGACACTAGCCAGCAATCCGATGAGATTCCTATCCGCTCAAGATCCATTGAGACTCGTGCGAAGTGATGAGCGGCGTTTCAACCGCTTACAATTAACTTGACAATGGCGGCTCTTGGGCGCAATGTTGCAGGCGCGTTGTGCGGAGCCTTTTCCTAGCTCAACTGTCCTTCCCTTCCTAGGCTCTGGCTTTCGAGTGCTTATCGGAGCTTGCAAACACAAATGCATGAAGAAGTGTGCGATGAGGCGCACCTCTGAGTTTTGAGCTACGCCGGGTAGATCGGCAGCGGATGCGGCTGCGCTGGCGGAGTACCAGTCCGAAGTCAATCAAAACACACTCACTGAAAGTGAGCAGAGGAGAACATCATGAAGCGAAGGGCGAGCGTTTTTACACTCTTTCTGTTGGTAGCGCTAAGTGCGGCAAGCCAGTATGCTCAGGCCGTGAGTCTCAGAGTGGATTGCGACAAACACGATTCGATTTCTAAGGTCCTGCACTTGCTTGCAAAGGCCAATCCGCAGGGGCCGAACAGGGTAACTGTTTCGGGCAGTTGCGAAGGGAACCTGGTTATTAAAAGTATGGATCGACTAACACTGATTACCTTGACGGGTGCCTCGATCACGGACCGCTCCAACGGAACCTTAGCGGTCGTGGATATCGAGGACTCGCAAAAGGTGACCCTGCAAGGATTCACCATCAACGGCGGAGCCCAGGGAATCCTATGCAGTACCGCCAGTCTGTGCTATCTGACTGGCAACACGATTCAAGGTCCTGGACATTTTGGTGTAAATGTCTTGAAAGGTTCCCGCGCGTTTCTTGAAAGCAATGTGATCCAGAACTGGGGCCGGGGCGCGTTCATCACAGGTGCGCAAGTGGTCAGTAGCAATGACGTCTTCCAAGGTAACGGGGGGTCCGGGATAGCAGCGCTCGTCGGGTCTTACTTCGAATCACTCAATTCCACCTTCGACAACAACGGAGATGGTATTGAGGCTGCCGGCGTCATGGTCCTGAATGGCGGTACCGTTAGTGACAATAGCCGCATTGGCGTAAGAATGCTCGGCGGCAATGTGGTCTTTCAAGGTCCGACCATCACTGGCAACGGTGGGGTTGGGGTGCACCTGGAAGACGGAGCTTTTGCGGGCTTCCTCGCGGCTAACATCACGGGCAACCTGGGTGGTCTGGACATAGAGTGCACCCCGCAATTTCCGATCACTCGTTTTGTCGACAGAACGGGTGGAATCACAAACTGCGTTGAATCGGCCAGCAGTTCGCGGCAAAAAGCTGTGCAATAAGTCACGCGAGATTGGCCGCCCAATGTTGGGCGGCAGGGTGCCCCACCCTCGCGCTTTTCGAAGGGTGGGGTTTTCAAGAACGAGTGTCGCTGACTTTTGTTACTCGAAATGGCCGACGACGATGTCACCGGCAGCGGACGGGCCCCCTCTCGCAAGTGATTCAGCCAACTCAACAGCTCTACAGCTTGCCTTCCTGCTCATACAAATCAGCCTCCGTTTGACTTGCCATTCCCTACCCCCTAACATCTCTAGACTCCGGACTTTTAGATAGGTTCTAGCAGCGTGCTCGCCACCGGCATTACCGTCTCCCATTACCGCATCCTGCAGCAGTTGGGAGGCGGAGGCATGGGCGTGGTCTATCAGGCGGAGGACCTGAACCTCGGCCGCCAGGTCGCCCTGAAGTTCCTGCCTTCCGATCTTGAGCGCGATCCCGCCGCCCTCGAGCGTTTTCAGCGCGAGGCCCGTGCCGCCTCCGCGCTGAATCATTCCAATATCTGCACCATCTATGAGATCGGCCAGGCCGATGGGCGTTACTTCATCGCCATGGAGCTGCTGGAAGGCCAGACGCTTAAGCAGCTCATCTCTCGGCAACCGCTGCAACTGGAAACGGTGCTCGATCTCGGAATTCAGATCTCAGACGCGCTGGAAGCTGCACACTCGAAGGGCATCATTCATCGCGACATCAAGCCCGCGAACATCTTCGTCACCACCCGCAACCAGGCCAAAATTCTCGACTTCGGGCTGGCCAAACACACGCTCAAGTCTGACGCGGTGCTGGGGAACATAACGGCTGGTTCGGCAGAGACGCTCAATGAGAATTTGCTTACCAGTCCTGGATCGACGGTAGGGACGGTCGCCTACATGTCGCCCGAACAGGCGCGCGGCAAAGATCTGGATACGCGCACCGATCTCTTTTCCTTCGGGGTGGTGCTGTACGAAATGGCCACCCGCTGTGTGCCCTTTCGCGGCGACACGTCGGCCATCATCTTCGAAGCGCTGTTGAACCGGCAGCCGGTGCCGCCAGTGCGGTTGAATCCCGACATCCCGCAGCAGCTCGAAGAGATTATCTGCAAGCTGCTGGAGAAAGACCGCGAGCTTCGCTATCAGGGCGCCGCGGAAGTTCGCGCTGATCTGAAGCGCCTGAAGCGGGACACCGAGTCGGGGCTGACCTCAGCCGCTGCCAGCTCCGGCGCCATGCGCGCTCACACTCCACCGAAGAAACTTTGGAACTATGCCGTCATCGCTCTGGCGGTGCTGGCGCTGATTGGGATTGCGATGACCTTTTTTGCCCGCCGCAGCCGCGCGGTGATGTCCGAAAAGGATTCCATCCTGGTCACCGATTTTGTGAACACCACCGCCGACCCGGTTTTCGACGGAACGCTCAAGAAGGCGGTGGCTGTTGACCTTGAGCAGTCGCCGTATATCAACATCTTTCCGGAGCAGAAGGTGCGGCAGACCTTGCAACTTATGGGACGCACTCCCGACGATCGCATTACCAGCGATGTCGGCCGCGAAATCTGCCAGCGCGATGGCATCAAGGCCATGCTCAATGGTTCCATCGCCAATCTCGGCAGCCAGTACGTGGTCACGCTCGAAGCGGTAAATGCTGCCAACGGAGATTCTCTGGCTCGCGAACAAACGCAGGCTGCCGGTAAGGAGCAGGTTCTGAATGCAGTGCATGAAGCCGGATCGAGCCTGCGCAAGCGCCTGGGTGAATCGCTCACCTCAGTGCAGAAGTACGACAAGCCGCTTTCAGAAGCTACCACTTCGTCGCTGGAAGCGCTAAAAGCGTTGAGCCTGGCGGATGCCAAACACCAGGTGGGCGATGAATTGGCAGCGCTCCCGCTTTATCAGCGGGCCACCGAGCTCGATCCTAACTTTGCCATGGCATACGCCAGGTTGGGCGCGGTTTACAACAATCTCGGCCAAACCGAACTTTCGGAGCAGAACCGGCAGAAGGCATTCGAACTGCGCGACCGTGCCAGCGAGCACGAAAAGCTCTATATCATGGAGCATTACTACGTAGATTCGAATCAATTGGAGAAGGGCATAACCGCGCTCGAACTTTACAAGCAGACTTATCCGCGAGATTCCATCCCCTACAACAATCTTGCCGCCATCTACAACAATCTTGGCCAGTTTGATAACGCGCTCTTGAATGCCAAAAAATCAATGGAGCTCGATCCCGACAGCTTGACAGGTTACGTGAACGTCTGTGCCGCATACCTGGGATTAAATCGGGTGGACGAAGCTAAGGCCACGCTCGATGAAGCACTGAAGCGCAAGCTGGCACTCCCCGGACTACTTAATCAGGTCGCTACCGTGGCGTGGCTGCAGAATGACACTGCCCGTATGGAGCAGGCGCTTGAGCAGGGCCAGAAACAGCCAGGAGGCGACGTAATGGTCCCATCGTTCCGGTCGGCGCTGGCCG
>QHZY01000199.1 GCA_003224855.1 Acidobacteriota bacterium
CGTCGGGTATGAGACTTCCTAACGAACGCTGCACCGTGATTCGGATGGCGGGATGGACCCGGCGGTATTCGGCCAGCACCGGCAACAGGTAAAGCGCGGTGAACTCGTTAGCGGCAATAGCCAGCTTGCCTTTCTGCAGTTCCCGAACTTCAAGCAGGGCCTCCTGAGCGTCGTTACGAAGGTTAAGCAGGCGCTCTGCATAGCCTTGTAGAACGCGTCCGGCGTCGGTCAATAGGCCTTCGCGCGAGGAACGATCGAATAGTTGCTCGCCGACTTCTTCTTCCAGCTTGCGGATGGATTGGCTCACTGCCGACTGGGTACGAAACAGTTTGGCCGCGGCGCGCGAAAACCTGCCTTCGCGGGCCACTGTCACGAAAACTTCCAATTGGGCCAGGTCCATATATATAAGCTTTACAGAAGTTATTGAAAGTACATTATGTATTAATTTCACTTATATATCAAGAAATTCTAATAGTTTCTATAAGAACTATAAGCTTTGCTGATTCCGACAATGTATTTAGCATGATCAGTTGATCCGGAGGTACGCATTATGGAAAGCGCTCGCATCACCATGTTCGACACCACCCTTCGTGACGGGGAGCAGTCACCCGGCTGCAGCATGAATGTGCAGGAGAAGCTGCGACTGGCACACCAGCTCGATCGTCTGGGGGTCGACGTGATTGAGGCCGGCTTTCCCATTGCTTCTGAGGGCGATTTTGCGGCAGTGCAGGCGATTGCAGCGACTATTCGCCGACCCACAATCGCTGCGTTGGCGCGCGCCTGCCGTCCTGACATCGAGCGAGCGTGGCAAGCGCTGAAGGGCGCGGAAAAACCAAGAATCCACGTATTTCTGGCAACCTCTGACATTCACCTGCGCTACAAGCTGAAGATTTCCCGCGAGGAGTGCTTGCAGCAGGCCGAGGATGCGGTGCGGTTTGCCAAGTCGCTTTGTGCGGATGTTGAATTTTCTCCGGAGGATGCGACCCGAACCGAACCTGAGTTTCTTTGCCAGGTGCTGGAAGCGGTAGTTGAGGCCGGCGCCAGCACTCTGAATATTCCGGACACGGTGGGTTACACCATTCCAACTGAATTCGCCGCGCTGATCAGCATGATCCGGCAGCGGATCAAGAACGAAAAAGTCATGATTTCGACTCACTGCCACAATGATCTGGGGCTGGCGGTGGCTAATTCTCTGGCCGCGGTGGAGGCAGGCGCGCGGCAGATCGAGTGCACCATCAACGGAATTGGCGAGCGAGCTGGAAATGCGTCCCTGGAAGAAATAGCCGCGGCGCTGCGTGTACGTGCGGACAGGTACCCGTATCACACCGGAATTGTCACCGAGCAGTTGTTCCCGGCCAGCCAGATGCTGAGCGATATCACCAAAGTTCCGGTCCAGCCCAACAAGGCAATTACCGGACGCAACGCCTTTGCGCACGAAGCCGGTATCCATCAGGACGGAATGCTTAAAAATCCATTAACCTACGAAATCATGACCCCGCAGTCGGTCGGAGTACCGGATTCCAAGCTGGTGCTGGGCAAACATTCTGGACGTCACGCCCTGGGTTTGCGTTGTGAGCAGCTCGGCCACCAGTTCGATCGACGTGAACTGGATGAGATTTATCGCAAGTTCGTGGTATTAGCCGACAAAATCAAGCACGTTCAGGATCATCACCTGCTGGAATTGATCGAGCACACCCATGGCAGTTCGCGGCGGATTCCTCCTGCGCACGTTGACGCGAGGGCTACGGCTGCGGCGGCGGTTGGAGCTCGATCAACCAACTTTCCGGAACTGCCGAGTACGCCTTTGCCGCTCTCTTCCGAGCATCAACCCGACCAGGAAGACTATCTCTGGGGCGTTTAGGTCATAGCCCCTGGTCTGGCAAGACCAGCCAGACCAGGGGCACCCGCTCGACCTCTATAATTCCTTCGACATGCTGCTGAACATCACAGCCCTGCCAGGCGATGGCATTGGGCCCGAGGTCACGGACGAAGGGATAAAAGTCCTCGACACAGTTGCCGAACTGTTCGGTCATCAGCTTCAACTGAATAAAAAGAACATTGGAGGCGCTGCCCTCCTGGCCAGCAATGATCCTCTTCCTGCCGACACCTTGCAGGCTTGCTTGGCATCATCCGCAGTGCTGCTCGGAGCGGTCGGTGGCCCGGCATTCGATAAATACCCGTCCCATCTGCGACCCGAGGCGGGACTTTTACGCTTGCGCCGTGAGCTGGGTGTCTTTGCGAATTTGCGACCTGCAACCTGCTTCCCGGGACTGGAGGAATGCTCGCCGCTGCGCGCCGAAGTTGTTCGCGGAACCGACTTGGTGATTGTTCGTGAGCTATTAGGCGGGATTTACTTCGGAGAACCGCGTGAGACCAAGGGCGCAACCGGTAGCCGCATAGCTACCGACACCATGCGCTATGCCGAATTCGAGATCGAGCGAATCGCTCACATTGCCTTTCGCATGGCGCAGGCGCGCAAACGCAAGCTGATGTCAGTAGACAAAGCCAACGTGCTTGATTGCTCGCGCTTGTGGCGCAGTGTAGTGAACTCGGTCGCGCGACATTATCCCGACGTAGCGCTCACCCACATGTACGTGGATTCGGCCGCGATGGCGCTGGTGGCGCGCCCTTCAGAGTTTGACGTGGTGCTCACCGAAAACATGTTCGGTGACATTCTTTCCGACCAGGCGGGGGCGGTGGTGGGATCGCTCGGCATATTGGGCTCTGCCAGCATCGGGGGCAAAGTCGGACTTTATGAACCGATTCACGGATCGGCTCCCGACATCGGGGGCAAAAATGTTGCGAATCCGATTGGCGCTATCGCCTCAGTAGCGATGATGCTGAGACATGCTTTTAATCTCGAGGCTGAGGCCCAATGCGTGGAAGCAGCGGTCAAGAAGGTTTTGGAAACAGGCGCCCGCAGTCGCGACATTGCCAGGAGCGGGGAGTCTTCACTCAGTACGGAGCAGATGGGAACCCGCATAAAAGGGGCATTGTTGAAAGTTGCGGAAAACACGCCAATGGTTCCCGGTTAAGGACAGGCCAGTATTGAAACAAGGTGGTGGATATTCCACAACCATGGGCGCCTGAATTCAGGCGATGGCTGGTTTCAGCAGCGGTAAAATTGTGGTTGACTCAGAATTGCCGAGCTGGAGCCTTTCATGTTGTCGAAATGTAGCAATCCAGGCTGCTCCGCCCGCTTCCTCTATCTGCACACCGGTAAAGTTTTCAAGCTGAATGGTGATCCCACGGCCGCGCCAAAGGGCAGCGGCACACGCCGCCGGGAGTATTTCTGGTTGTGTGAGGAATGTGCCTTAAATCGCACGCTGGTGTTTCGTCCGGGATTGGGCGTGATCACGATAGCCCGGGGGAGGCAAGTGCAGGCGGCCGCGGCGGCCGCAGCCGACTAAGTTTGCCGGGCGGAATTGTACTTTCCTGCGATCCCGTACCAGCGGATTCGCAGCATCTCGACGAACATCTTGGTGCCGTCCGTGAGCGGGCTTATTCTGGTACCCGGGCTGTGCGCCCAAGCCACGGGAACTTCGGTCACTTTAAGTCCGAATCGATCAGCCAGAAACAGCAGCTCGGGATCGAAGCCCCAGCGCTCAATCCGTTGACGGGGAAATAAAGTTTCCGCCGCCTTGCGGCTAAAGGCTTTGAATCCGCATTGTGTGTCTTTGAATTTCAATCCCAAGGTGATGCGAAGCAGCAGGTTAAAAACCCGCCCGAATAACTGCCGGTGCAGCGGCTGGCGTTGACTTTGCAATTCAGCTTGGACCCAGCGCGAACCAATAGCAACATCCGCCCCGGCAGCAAGTGCCGCGAACAGTTTTTCGGACTCTTCGATGGGGGACGAAAGATCGGCATCGGTAAATAGCAGTACCTGCCCGCGAGCATGCAGCATGTGCGCCCAGTCTCTGCGCTTCATTGTAAGCAGGTATAACGATCGAGTACTGCGGGCTGGCCTGAAGTTCGCTCAAGTAATTCAGAGTGTAAATACTAAGCAACAGCACAGGGAATAGCGCGGCAGCTACGCGACCTGCTTCATGGTCTTCAGCATGGACAGGAATTCCGCCACTAAGTCTTCGTCCCACAAGCCGGCAGCGGCTTCGTTGCGCATGGTGCTGGCCGCATGCTCGTGGTCCATAGCGGGTTTATAAGGCCGCTCCGTACGAAGCGCGTCATAAACGTCTACCACCTGCAGAATGCGAGCGAGCAACGGAATGCTGCCCTGCTTCAGACCGTCAGGGTAGCCGCTTCCGTCAGAATGTTCATGATGACTGCGAATGATGGGCAGTACAAGTCGCAAAGATTTCAGAGGGCGGCAGATCGTCTCACCGGTAAGGGGATGCTGGTTCATGATCGCCCGTTCGTCGGGCGTAAGCTTGCTTCCCTTTTTTAAAATTTCATCCGGTACAGCGATCTTCCCAAGATCGTGCAGGTAACCGCCACGCCGCAAGGCTACAATCGAATCTTCGCTCAGGCCCAGATGCTTACCCAGGGTGCTGGCATGCCGGGACAAACGCTCACAATGGCCTTCCGTATAAGGATCGCGGCTTTCCACGCTCAGGCCCAGGGTGCACAAAACTGACTCGGCATTCTCCAGTTCGTCAGTGAACTCTTTTAATTTGAGCAGGCTTTTCACGCGCGCAAAGAGCTCTTCAGCGAAGATGGGCTTGTTCAGGAAATCGTCCGCCCCGCACTCGATACCCTGCAGCTTATCTTCACGATCACTCAGGCCAGTAATCAGCACAAAAGGAATCAGGCGCGTGGCCGGGTCTTCTTTTAGCTGCCGGCACAACTCATAACCCGACTTTCCGGGCATAATTACATCGGAAAGAATGAGGTCGGGGGGCGTCCTGCGCACCTCGTTTTCGGCTGCGCTCGCATTAGACACTGCTACCACTTCATAACCACGCGAAGCCAGCAACTCGCGCATCAACTCCATGATGTCAGGATTGTCATCGATGACAAGAATGCGCGGAATTCTCCTGGAGCCTCCCCGATCGCCCATTTGTCTATATGAAGTGGAGCGGGAAGAAACGGTTGTCCAGAGCTTGTGGGGGATGCTCATGGGATAGGCCCAAACAAGGGCAATTGTAGAAGATACCGGGAGCCGAAAACAGCCAAAAGAATAACGTTATTTTATTTCCGCGGTACCCGAAGGTAAGTAGATTAAGCGGAAATCATGTTCCGCGTGTGCCGAAATGGGACCCGCGAGTTTAAATTTGTGACCTGCGTCCTTGCGCCATCCTTTGCGGATGTGTCTAGTAGCGGAATGAAACCTCTGATCTTCCTCTTTCTTATGGTGAGTGCATCAGTTGCCTGGGGCACAACTAAAATTCATCTCGTAACTCTGGGAAAATCCAGCAGCGTGCAATGGATGGTCGGCCCGGAAGAGAACAGACCCAGCGACCTCAAAATTCGCGCCCTGTCGGTCGATGGCAAATTGAAGGAATACACCACCGGTCCTCAACACGAAGTGACGGAACGTCTATTCGTTGTACGGCGGATGTTCCGGCTGAACGACTCGCTTCCGCAA
>QHZY01000071.1 GCA_003224855.1 Acidobacteriota bacterium
TTATGGATGAACTCGTCATTCGGCGCAACCCCAGATTTTGGTGGCTCCTGGGCTGCCAAGGTTGCGGCCAGTGCCATGGCGATGAAAAACAACACTCGCATAGCACTACTTTATGCCCGGCTTCTCAGCGCGCCTATAGAGGACGAGGTTCCAGAAGAGTGCGTCAGCACATGGAACGCTCAGGATGGCCGGAAGTGCTCCCATCCCTCTGGCTCCAACCCTCTTTTTCCAAGAGTGTCTTTGAGATAGACCTGCTTCCCTCGGGTGACGACCCCAATCTTCGTAACCCGGACGCCTCCGAGCCGTTCCGGTACCTGCCGTCCTGATGGTGCCGTAAACAGCAGTTCATAATCTTCGCCGCCATGTAGTGCAAATCGAAATCCCACCTGCTTGTTATCGATCCTGGCGCGTGGAATTGCTGCCGGCCACAACTCGGCGCCTATCCCACTCTCCTCGCATATGTGGGTAAGATCAGTGGAGAGGCCGTCACTCAAGTCAATCATCGCGGAGGCAAGGCCTTTCTCCCGAACCATCCGCCCGATCAGGATTCTCGGGCGTGGGAAAAAATGGCGCTGGTATGCCTTCGGCGATAATCGCCTTTTTTTTTTCGAATTCATCAGATCCAGGGTCGCCGCCGAACCACCCAGCTCACCGGTTACGTAAATTGAATCACCCGGCCTGGCGCCTGACCGCAAAATCGCCTGGCCGGCTGGAACAGTTCCCACCACCACGATATCTGCCGCAATTGGATCGGGCGACTGCGCCGTGTCTCCTCCGGCGAGAGTTGTTTCCGATTGCCGAGCGAGTCTCAGCAATCCCCGCATGAAGTCATCGATCCATTTCTGTGGCAGCTGCTTCGGAAGCGCCAATGAAAGAAAACACGCCAACGGCTCTCCTCCCATAGCCGCGATGTCACTCAATCCCCGGGCTAGGCACCGGTGCCCAACCGACCTGGCCGGGTGCCAATCCCGCCGGAAGTGGACTGATTCCAAGCTGAAGTCAGTCGTGACCAGCAACTCGCGCCCGGCAGGAACTTGCAACAGCGCACAATCGTCGCCCATACGGGTCCCTTTAAACCGCCCCCGTGTCGGCTTCGCAGCTCTTCGAATTCGCTCGATAATCTGTCGCTCTGGTAGTGGCAAATCGTTGCACCTGCCGGAAACTCTGCCTGATTAGGGCATTACAATCTTTGACATTCCTCTAAGCAACTGGCCTTTTGCGCGGTCCATCTATGACATGAGTCTGATTCGGACGTTTTGCTGCTTCGTCTGAACGGTAACATCTGCCGGTTCCCGTTCGTCCTCGAGAGGTCACCATGTCGTAACCGGTCCGGAAGGACCATCGATAACCCGGCGTTGGTAATCGGTTTTCGGCCTTCGTTCGGTTGACACAGAGGAACCTACTTTGTTACCGTTGCCAAGCTGTTTCCTAACACCTTGGGCCCAGCTAAGTGCTGCATCCAGTTTGGATTGCAGTCGAAGCCGCCTTTGGTCGTCTCCGGTTCGAGTAGGACACGGGCTCAGATTAGACCCATCTCAAGATGGGAGCGAAGCCCGGGGGCCGCGCCGCTGCGTGCTCTCCGAAGAAGAACTTACATTGGCTGTTGGCGAAAGGAAAAGATTGCGAAAGCGCTTTTATGTACTTTTTGTTGCCCGCGATAATCAGGGGGAGCTTCGTAAGATCCACATCCCGCTCCACTATCTTTACGTTCTGGTGGTGGGCATCGGCCTGAGCGCTTTAAGCCTCACCGGAATTGCCAGTTCTTATCTGCGCATGCTGTTCAAGGTCTCCCGGTTCAACGAGTTGCGCACCGAAAAAGACGATCTCAAGTCGCGCTACACTCGCCTGGAGCAGGTTGCCAACGAGCGCGATATTCAGGTGGCATCTCTCGGCTCGCTGGCCAGCGAAGTTTCTTCGCTTTACGGCCTCAATGCTGATAAAAACCTGGTTACTGCGTCTGCCGAGACTCTGCCCGAATCAGCCGTAAATTCATCTCTAGACCAGCTTTATGCTCTTAAAACTTCAGCCCTGACCGGGGCCACCATGACCGGCTTATCGCTCGGATTGACCCGCAACGTGACGACTGCCGACTGGGCACGCGCCAACTCTGCTCCCAATCTGTGGCCGGTGGAAGGGCCTATTACGGGATCCTTCGGCGAACGCATTGATCCGTTCAACGGAGAAGGTGCTTTTCACAGTGGGGTTGATATCTCAGCTTCTTATGGGCAGCCGGTTATTGCTCCCGCAGATGGTACTGTCATGTTCGCTGAGTTCCTGGGTGGATACGGCAAGGCAATTATGGTGGACCACGGTCACGGCATCCGGACTCGGTATGGCCATCTTTCCAGTTTTGCCGTTGCTACCGGACAGCACATTCAGCGCGGGGACATCATCGGTTACGTAGGACTTAGCGGCAGAAGCACCGGACCACATCTGCACTATGAAGTCCGTATCAACGATACCCCTGTCAACCCATATAAGTACTTGCGGCTGACTATCGCTAACGTCGGCGGCTTCTCTGCCGGAAGCTGATCAGCTCCCGTTCCGCAGAAATATGATCTGTCCAACCGCAAGCTGGCCCCTACAAGTCACTGTCCCGTAGATTCCCGCGTTGTTCTGGTTCGTTCGAACCACCGACTTGAGCACCTCCGGAGCCGAAACCGCTGAGTCGGGGTCAAGGTTCACCATTGAGCAGCGAGCGTCGCGCATCGTGACCGCGATCGCGGGAGCATTCTCCTCGGCGCCGAACGAGAGCACACCGCCCAGCCACTCGTCCTCCTGGAAAGGCATGGACCGCAATGAGCGAACAAGAATGTTCGGACGAAATCGTCGCACGTCCGGACTCACTCCTGCCTGGCGAGCGATCTCGCACATGGTATCCATCGCGATGACGGAGATGCTGGCATCATCAAAGATCCCATGCCTTAAGTGCATCATCTGCACCGCAGCACCGCACCGTCGTTCCACATCCTTGGCCAATTCTTCCCCGAACACCGGCAGCTCTTTGCTATCCGGAGTGCGGACATGGGTAGGAGGGTTTCTTTGAGCACTGTCCACAGCGGGCATGGGAGTAAACAACAGCAGGTCAGGAAGCTTGGTCGCCGTAAGCCACGGAAATCCGCTGCGATCCTCAACCCGCCGGAAGGCGAGGCGCCTGTCCCCTTCGAGCCCGTTCCACCCTAGATTGGCCGACTCGATTCGTTCTCCGGCCATCGACTTCACCGGATAGCGAAACAGGGCCTCAATCTGTCCAATTTCTATGAGCATGGCAGGCGTTACTGCCGCAGACCGATCCAGCGTTCGGAGACAACCAGAGAATTCCCGGGATTGTGCGGGTCATATCGTACCGACGTCGGCAGGCCCAAACGGCAGGAATGCAGATTGATCCACTGCCGTAGATAGGTCACATCCTGGGAAGCCTCATAAGATACCCCGGCGACGTCGTACTGATAAATCAGCAGAATCATGTTTTTATTGGTGGGCGTAGAAGTCTCCTGGACATCGATCACCGTACCATCCGTGATTCGACCAACCTGGTTCAGCCATACTCGCCGTTCACGCTCGATATCGGCCTCACTCTTGGGTTTCCTTCTGAAAAGGTAATAGCCGCCCGCCGCTGCCGCTGCGATCGCAAGCATAAAAGTGTAAAGGCGGATGGAAATGGGCATCGAGACGTGGTGCCTGCTGACGGCTCGATTCTAGCATTCACCGGAGCTGGAAGAATTGCAGAAGAAAATTCTTGCCATCGGATCTCGACCAATGTTCCGCTTTGTGTTCGCTGGTTAGCTGATTTGATTTAATCTTTGTGGGCGACCGCGTAGTATCCACTGCGCGCCTGGACCTTATAGCTGTTGTTCTTAGGGCGGATTTCCACTCTCCGGAAGGTTCCATCCAAGGCAGAGTTGGTCGGCTTATATCCGATGTTGTACTGGCTGCGCAATTCCTGTGAAATCTGGTCGAAGGCTTCCTTCAGCTTTTCCGGCTTGTTGCCGACTTCAATAACCCGGCCGCCAGTTTCAGCCGACAGCTTCTTCATCTCTCTGTCACCCGAATAACCCCCGCCAAATCCATAAAACCCGCGGTCGGCGATCAGCAGCACGTAACAGATTGCATCGGCTTTCTGTGCAGCTTCGACCGCTTCTTTGATGGTGTACCTGCTTCCCTGGTCTTCGCCATCGGTAAGCAGGATCATGGCTTTGCGTCCGACTTCTTTCGCCAGTTCGTCGTGCGAGGCAAGATAAATGGTGTCGTAAAGAATCGTGCCTTTTGGTTTTGAAGTGCACGGCAACGGCCCCCCGCCCACCCCGGGAATGCTGGTGCAACTCGATGGCGGCGAGTTGATCTTGGCGCTCTCAAGAGCGGTGCGCAGCAGATGGACAGAGTTGGTGAAATCCTGCAGCAGGTCGGCATCCACATCGAAGCTGATTACAAACGCCTCGTCTTTGGGGCGGAGTATCTCGCTCAGAAACGAGCCTCCGACCTCCTTCTCCATTTCGAGCACGCTCTGCTGGCTGGCGCTGGAATCGATCAGAATGCCCAGAGTCAAAGGCAGGTTCGATTCGGCCGTGAAGTATTTGATCGTCTGGGGCTTGCCATCCTCGATGATCGCGAAGTCGTCTTTG
Source organism: Acidobacteriota bacterium (assembly GCA_003224855.1). Lineage (GTDB taxonomy): Bacteria > Acidobacteriota > Terriglobia > Terriglobales > Acidobacteriaceae > Gp1-AA142. The sequence continues at coordinate 4,623 of QHZY01000071.1, forward strand.
GTGAGACTAGGAATCAACCCGCCCTTTTTGTCTTTGACATTGAAAAACAGCTGCACTACGTCAACATTCACTTTCAGAGTGCTGATCGGCTCTTCCGGCTCAGAAGGCTGTTCCTGGCCTGGTCGAGGTGAAAGGGTGGGGAGTGTTTGGGCCGTTAAGGCACAGGATAGGGCCAGCGTCATGACCCCGGTCGAAGGAAGAAGATTTAGAATTTTCGATAGCAAGGTAATTTCTCGATGACATTTGTTAGTCTATTTCATCCAGATTAGATGCACCAAAGTTGACGTCTCTGCATCGGAATCGGATAAGGGGAAAGCCGTGTTCCGCAGCCTTAAAGCCATAGTCGTTCTTGTAGCCGTGGCGGGAGGTCTGCTTGCCCAGCAGCCAGGGCAGGATCAGCCGCCCAAGCCGGGCAACTCAGGCTCCGACCAGGCCATACCGGATGCCCCCTCGGCAGTTCGTCCTCCGCAAAGCTTCCCCGCTTCCCCGCCCACCTCGCATCAGGACCAGCCCCAGGCCACTGAGCCGCCCCCGCCTCCTCCTGCCAGCCAGGCGCCTCCCCGCCAGGATTCCTCCGCCAGTTCGCAGCCCGTTGAAGCGCAACCCCCGCTGCGGGTAACCACCGTTCCGCAAGGTGGGGCCACCCCCGGCGAACCTGGATCTCAGGAGCAGCTCTTCACTTTGAGCCGCAACGTCAACCAGGTCATCGTACCGGTCATGGTGAAGGACGATAGCGGTCGCCTGGTGAGTGGACTATTTCCCCGCGACTTCTCAGTCTTTGAAGACGGAAAGAAAGTGACATTGAATTTCTTCACCTCGGATCCCTCGGCGCTTTCTGCCGCGATTGTCTTTGACACCGGGATGCCGGACGTTGCGGTGCAGAAAGTGATTCAGACACTGCCTGCGCTCGAAGGAGCGTTTAGCCAGTTCGACGAAGTTTCCATTTACACCTTTAGCAGCAGCTTTTCAAAAGTTCAGGATTTTGCCACAGTCGGACGCCAGCTTGAGGCTACTCTGAATCGCCTGAAAAACGTGACCGGACGCAATAACGGCCCCCCGGTCACCGGAGGCCCGCTCGGCCCGCAAGGCCCCATGGTAAATGGCCGGCCGATTCAGGGTGGGCCGGCGGTGGTTATCACGCCCGCCAAAGAGTCGCACGTGCTGAACGACGCCGTGCTGGCTGCAGCACTCGACCTTGCTAAGCGTGAGCGCACTCGCCGAAAAGTCATTTTCGTTATCAGTGACGGACGAGAGTTCCGAAGCAATGCCAGCTATCGCGACACGCTGCGGGTGCTGCTTTCCAATAACGTTTTGCTTTACGGCGTGAGCGTCGAGAATTCCGCCATCCCGGTTTATAACAAGCTGGAGCGCCTGCATCTGCCGCGCTACGGTTACAGCAACATTCTTCCTAAATACGCGAATGCTACCGGAGGCGAAATCATCACTGGCTTCTCACGCGATGCGATTGAAAGCACATATGCTAAGGTGCTGGGCGACGCGCGCAACCAGTACACCCTGGGGTACGTCACCCGGGCTACGCCCAGCAGCGCCTACCGCCAGATTGAGGTCGTGGTCGCCCGCCCTGACGTAAAAGTCACATCTAAAGACGGCTACTATCCAGCGGCAGCCAAGTGAGTATCGCCTGCCCCACGTAACCAGAGTAACCTGCCGGTCATCGTGAGGCGTGTGATATAAACACCAGCAGCACTAGAACATATCTCTGATACGGAGCGTTTGCGCGAGCCAACGCGCCGTGAGCTTTGGGGAATGGCTTGAGTTTCATAAACTTCGCAGCCCGCGAGATCAACTGCAAGATCGTCTATTACGGCGCCGGATTGGGCGGCAAGACGACCAATCTGCAGTGTATTTATCAGAAGACGGCCGAAGCCCAGAAGGGCAAGATGATCTCGCTCGCGACCGAGACCGAGCGGACCCTGTTTTTCGACTTTTTGCCGCTTGATTTGGGCTCAGTGCGCGGATTCAAGACCCGTATCCATCTTTACACCGTCCCCGGTCAGGTCTTCTACGATGCCAGCCGCAAGCTGATTCTGCGCGGGGTGGACGGGATAGTCTTCGTTGCGGATTCTCAGCAGGAGCGCATGGACGCGAATGCCGAAGCGCTCGATAACCTGATGGACAACCTGAAAGAACACAGCTACGACTTCAAGAAAATTCCTTACGTCCTGCAGTTGAACAAACGGGACTTGCCGAACGTGCTTCCGGTCGAGACCTTGAGCAAGGAACTGCGGCGCAAGGATGAGCCGGTACTCGAAGCGGTGGCGTTTCAGGGATCTGGCGTATTTGAGACTTTGAAGGAAATCGCCCGCCAGGTACTGGTCGAACTGAAGCAGGGAAACTAGAACCTCTATCCAGCTTTGCGCTTTTCCTTTTCTTTTCCTTCCAGAACTTCATCCAGCACGTCCGAAAGCTGTTGCGCGCGGCGCAGGTACTGCACCGAACCGACATCATGACTGCGCTTGAGCAGGTGATATTCATCGGCGATGTTCAAAGCCGCCAGCACCGCCAGGCGCGCGCTGTCAACCGTATGGGTCTGCTCGGAGACCGCGCGCATCTTGGTGTCGACATAGTCGGCGAGCTTCAGGATGTACTCAGGATCGGAACCGCGCAGGTTGTAGGCTTGATCGAAAATCTCCACCCGTACACTGCCATTCTGCGCGTCGCTGACGGGCTGCTGTTTAGTGGCCGATGCCATTTTGCTCCAACTCCTTCCAGCCAGAGAAGTTTTCCAGCCTGAAATCTAGCTTGCCGCCTGCTCTTGCGCCAGCGACTCGATCTGGGCCAGCATCTTCTCCACCCGGGCGCGAATTTCTTCGCGCTCTTTCCGCAGCCGGACCATCTCGCGCCGCATGGTCTCCACTTCTTCCTCGCGCTCTTCAAGCTGGGCACGAAGACGCTGCGCATCGCGCTCGGCCGCGGTACGGGCTTCGCGCGCTGACTTGTACAGCTCGATAGTGCGATAAACCTTCTCCTCAAGCGCCTGAAAATCGTCAGAGGGAACCTGGTTCGCCAACTCGTCCGCTGTTCGCAAAGACATGGAGCCACTTCCTGAAAGGATTTTTTGGAGCTTTCGGCAGTATAGCGCAGAAGAGTGTGTAGGAAGTCTGCGGAAAAATGGGAAGTGCACTGTCTGTTTGCTTCGAAGACCACAGGCCACCTGGGAACGGATCTTCGATCCGTCCAGTCGCGCGCGCGCGACTGGCGCTTGCACTCGAGCGCGGAGCCTGAAGTAGCAGGAAAATGGGATGCCCCGCCTTTCGCGGTTCTCGAAAGCTGGGGATCACTAACCTGTTCCCGATTATTTCTTCAGCTTACCCAGGCGAGCGGCGGCTTCATCGAGCGTCTGATCGCGCTTGCAGAAAGCGAAGCGCACCTGACGAGCTCCATCCCGTGGGTCGTTGTAAAAGCTGGATCCCGGCACCGCGGCAACTCCGATTTCCTTGACCAGAAATCTGGTGAACTCGACGTCGTTCTTCGAGCGGAACGCGCTGATATCGGTCATGACGTAGTAGGCGCCGCGCGGCAGATAGCAGCGAAAGCCGGCTTGCTCGAGTGCCGGCACCAGGCGGTCCCGCCGTTTCAGGTAGTTCGCGGCGAGCTGTTCGTAGTACGACTTGGGCAGGCCAAGAGCGACCGCTCCGGCTTCCTGCAAGGGAGCGGGCGCGCCCACCGTCATAAAGTCGTGAACCTTGCGAATTGCGCTGGTGATCTCGGGCGAAGCGATGGTCCAGCCGACCCGCCAGCCAGTCACGCTATAGGTCTTCGACATTCCATTGATTGCAACCGTTCGGTCGCGCATCCCGTCCAGCGTCGCAATGCAGATGTGCTCGCTTCCGTCGTACAAGATGTGTTCGTAAATTTCGTCAGTGATCGCCAGCACATTGAACTCCACGCACAGATCGCGGATAAGTTCCAGTTCGCTCCGGGTGAATACTTTTCCAGTCGGATTGTTCGGGGTGTTCAGGATGATGGCTTTGGTGTTGCGATGAAAGGCGGCGCGCAGCTCGCGCTCGTCGAAGCTCCATTCAGCGTCGTTCGAAGTGGGCGGGCGAAGCTTCACGAAGCGCGGCTTGGCGCCGGAGAGAATCGAATCCGGGCCATAGTTTTCATAGAAAGGTTCGAAGATGATGACCTCGTCGCCGGCATTACACACTGCAAGCAGGGTGGAGATCATGGCTTCGGTTGAGCCGCAACAAACCGTGATTTCTCGCTCAGGATTGATGCTCAGACCGTAGCTGCTTTTCATCTTGCGCGAGATGGCATCGCGCAGGCTTTTGGCACCCCAGGTAATCGCGTATTGATTGACGTCGCCGGCAATGGCTTCCTGGGCAGATTCTTTGATTTCACGCGGAGCGGGAAAGTCGGGGAACCCCTGGGCAAGATTAACCGCGCCGTACTGCATAGCCTGGCGGGTCATCTCGCGAATCACGGATTCGGTGAAGAGCTCGACTTTACCGCTGAGCAAAGACTTTGGCTGGGTCGCGGCTTCTTGCATGGTGTGGTCAGGCTAGCACGTTGGGTGAAAAATCTTAAATCGCGAAGTCGCCGTTGTTCTCGTGTAAAGCAATAAAGAAAGATGCCATCCCGAGCGCAGCGAGCGATCTGCAGTTTCGAACCTATTGTGCCCGGAGAGTGCCCCCAAGCGCTTCGAGAGCCTTCACTATGCTCGCGGACCATCTGGCAATTTCTTCATCGCGCAAAGTGCGCTCTCGCGACTGTAAGCTCGCACGCAGCAGAATGGAATAGTTGCCGGCAGGCAGCTTGCCTCCACGGAAGATTTCGGCCGGCGCGAACTTGCGAAGCTCGGGTATCGACAGCTTCGCAATCGCGCGTTCGATGTTTTCGAACTTCACCTGATTCGCGAACAGGAACGAGAAATCACGCTCCACCGACGGATACTTTGCAACCGGCTCGAACTGAATACGCCGTAGCGGATGTTTATAAAGCGGCTCGAGATATACTTCGGCCACCCATGTCTCCTGCCGCAGCTTGCGTTGGGCGGCGATTTCGGGATGCAACTGGCCAAACTGGGCTACCAGCAAGCCATCCAGCGCAACGCGCGCCGAGCGGCCGGGATGGTAGTAGTCGGAGGTCTGGGTATCGAAGCTGAGCAGATCATGGTGAAATGCTTCGAGTGCAATTTCCATGTCGCCCTTGAGATCGAAAAACGAAACCGGCCGCACCGCCTGGTGAACTCCCGGCAAAACCGCGCTTCCGGTAGCGGCAAAGCAAAGCTGTCGAGGTTCCGAAACCGCCCCGTTCTCGGCCATGAAGACTGATCCGGCTTCAAACAGGCGCACATTGTCGATACCACGATTCAGGTTGTACGCGAGCATGTTCAATATGCCGGGAAGCATGGAAGTGCGCATAATCGACGCTTCTTCGCTGACCGGATTGGCAAGTTCAACGACCGGCGAAGAAGAGAACGTCTCAGCCTCTTCATGCGAAATAAAGCTGAGCGAGATGGTTTCGTTGTAGCCAAGCGCAAGCAGGGTTGAGCGTAGCTTGTCGTTTTTCTTCTCGTCCGGCTTTTCTGAGACCGCACCCGAAAATGCCGGCAGTGTGTTAGGAAACCGGTTATACCCGTAGAGGCGCGCGATCTCTTCGATCAGGTCAATCTCCCGCTCGATATCGAGTCGCCAGCTCGGGATACGCACTGTGAACTCCGACGGATCCTGCTCCGGCATCACTTCGAAACCAAGCTTACGAAGTATGCGCAGTATGTCCGCAGTCTTTACCAGAGTTCCCAGAATGCGATTGACCTCGCTGATGCGCAGCACGATCGGCGCCTGATCGAGCGGTTTGGCGATCACATCGATGACATTGCCGAGCAACTCTCCCCCGCCAGATTGCAGAATAAGCTCCGCAACACGATCGCAGGAAAGAACGGTTGATTCGTAATCGGCGCCGCGCTCAAAGCGATGCGAAGCGTCAGTGTGCAGGCCGTGACGTTTGGAGCTCCTGCGAACTGTAACCGGGTCCCACCAGGCCGACTCGATCAGCACGTTGCGGGTCTTCTCGGTGATCATAGTGTCGTAGCCGCCCATCACTCCGGCGAGACCTACGGGCTTTTTCGCATCCGCCACAACCAGGTCTTCCGGGGTGAGTTTGCGATCCACGCCATCTAGGGTTTTCAACACCTCGCCCGGTTCGGCTTTGCGGACGATGATCTTTCCGCCTTCCAGCAGGTCCATGTCGAACACGTGAGTGGGTTTGCCGATCTCCCAGAGCACGTAGTTGGTGGCATCGACCGCGTTGCTGATGGGACGCTGGTCGAGCAGGCCGAGTCGCTGCGCGATTGCCTGTGGCGAGGGCTTGATCCTCACATTCCGGATGGCGCGTGCGCTGAAGCGGGGGCACAGATCGGCTTCGGCGATAACAATAGACGCCGGCGCAGCGCCTTTTCCTTCCGGCAAGCTGGGGCGAATCGGTATCAGTGGAAGGTCGTAGATGGCCGCCGCTTCGCGTGCCACGCCGTAATGGTTCATGGCATCCGGGCGGTTGGTTCCGATTTCCATTTCGAAGACGGTGTCTTCCCCGCTGCCGTTGATGGATTCAACGGCGAGTCCGGCTTCGGTGAGGTCAGTGGCAAGCTGACCATCGTCAATCTTCAGGCCTACAAACTCGCGGATCCATTGGGATGAAATTTTCATGTTAAGCAGCGACCAATTACCTCATCCAAACTGTTCCAGGAATCTGACATCTCCCTGGAAAAATAATTGGATGTCATCCACGCCGTATTTCAGAATCGCGATGCGGTCCACGCCCATGCCGAAGGCGAATCCGGAAACCTT
>QHZY01000200.1 GCA_003224855.1 Acidobacteriota bacterium
CACGAGCACACTTACAACCAGGACACCGCGGATGTTGAAAAACTCGAATCGACTCTCATGCGGCTTTCTGAGATGGTCGCGCGAAGGTTGCGCGAGGCCGGCGTGTACGCCCGGACAATTCAGCTAAAGCTTCGCTATAAGGATTTCACCACCATCACCCGCGCACATTCCATTCCTGAACCGACCCAGCTCGATAACGAGATCTTCGAAACTGCCCGCATTCTGTTCCACAAGAACTGGCGCGTGGGAACTGAAGTCAGATTGCTCGGAGTGCAAGCTGCTTCGCTTGAGTCCGCAGCGCCACAACCAGACCTCCTCGAAGGTGATCGGCGCCGACGCTGGAGTCAGGCCCTGTCCGCGGCTGACCGCTTGCGCGACAAGTTCGGCGAATCGAGTGTCACGCTGGCGACCGGACTAAAAGGTGGCTTCCGGGAGCGGACACACGAAAATCCAGCGGGGCTAAGGGGGAAGAAAAAGAAAGACTAGGGCAGGTTACCTATCTGCCGCCAGCAGCGATCCGATCCCCGGCTTGTAACCATAAAAATCCGCCACTTCGTGCAGATGTTCGATCACCTGCCGGCCATACTTGCGCTCTGAGTCCGGTGTGAGCAGATTGTGCAGCGCATCCGGATCATTGCTCAGGTCAAACAGGAAGCTTGCAGCCGGTGAGTCGTAGGTTGTGAACAGGAATCGGCCGTTATCAGCGAGCAGTCCGTAAACCGCTCGTTCATCGGAAGCGAGAAACATTTCGTGGCGACGATACAACGCCAGTTCCTCCCGAGTTTCAGTAAACAGCGGCCGTCCGAAGACTGGGTTGATCTCAATTGGCCTGTGACCAAGAAGGTAGTACAGGGTGGGGGTGATATCGGTCAGGGCGGAAAGGGAAGTGTCGTCATAGACGATCCGTTCGCGCATCGATTTGGGAAGATGCACGATCAGGGGAACTTTCATGACTTCCGGAAAAATATGGACGGAGTGGCTGAACCGCCCCAACTCACCAGTCGCATCCCCATGGTCAGAGGCAACAACGATCACGCTATTGTCGTACAGGCCTTTTGCTTTGAGGTAGTCAAAGAAACTTCCCAGGCACTGGTCAACCTGGCTAAGTTCAAAGGCTATCCGGTCGTTGAATCCATTCCGATGGCGCCAGTTTGATGATGCCATGCGCGGCATGTCGTTGCTGGCGAATTGGTGCACGTTCATGGGCTGCGCATAAAACAGCACCGGACGCTCCTTGCCCGGGCGAGAATCGATGGTTTTCTCAAGCTGCCGGATGGTGGAGCAAACCTCGCAGCGATTCCACAGAGTCTTATCTTCGTCCAGTTTGATCATGTCGGCCGAAGGCGAGAGAAGCTGGCTCAGGACCGTGTCATAGCTGACGACCAGCTGGTAATTGTCTGTTCTCGCCAGCTTTTCCAGGCTGTTTACTCTTGAAAATGGCTGCATGTAATGCGCGTGCAGCAGCATGGCGCCGGACCAGATTGCTGGTTCGGAAAGGGTGGTTCCGGCGTATTGCGTGAATACATTTCGCAATGCGACGCCATCATGCGCGAGTGCGTCGAGATTGGGTGTGAAGTCAACCTTCGGGTTGTACGCTCCGATGTAGTCCGGCCGCACCGAATCGATCACGAAAAGAAATATATTGGGCCGCAGCGTAGAAGTCGGTTGCAGGTCCTCCACCAGCTTCAGCTCGGTTCGCGCTTGAGCATCGCGAATGTTGGTGTACTGCCGCATGATGCGGCAGAGATCACCACAGGGCGCCTCTCTCGCGTTACCCAGAATGTGGTGCGCCATGGAAAATGAGGTATCGCGCGCCGCGTAGCTCTCCATCGCAATTGCGACCTCATCGTCGGTCGCGCCCAGCGGCTTCGCCCAGAATATCGCCGTCGCTTGCAGGGCCTTATAGCTGAACCCGGCGATCACCAGAATGGCCATCACACGACTGACAGATTGCATTCGCGCGCCTGCTGCCAAGGCTGAGTACATGCAGCCGGTCAACACAATCCAGAACACAATCGCAAACGCGTGCTGCAGTACTCCATTCCAATCTCCGCCTGCAATAAAACTGGGCAGCCCAATTGCCGCCAGCGAGACAAGGGCCGCAACCGCCAAAGCAAACTTTTTTTCAAGCTTCTTGCCCCCGACTATAAGCGGTAGGACCAGCGCGGCGAGAAGCAATGTCAACGAGACGCTTAAAAGAAACGCATAAACGTGTGCCATCCAGCCGTCGAAGCTTAGGGCAGTGGAAAGAAAATGATTGATCAGAAAGCCTGTGACACCGGTCAAGAGAGCTCCGTAAATCAGGCCCCGCACTTTAGTCCGCAGGCGAAGGCGGCGCGTAGCAATTCGCACCAGGTTCAGCACCGAGAGAGCGCTGATTGCGACCAGTACGTGCGACAGAATGCTCCAGACGCCTAACTCCAGTCGTGCAGCGCCAAAATCAAGCGGACGATGCTGCGAGCGCTCCAGCACCTCCGACGCTGTGCCATAAACCACAGACGCGATGACCGCCGTCAGAATTCCAGAGGAGTAGTCGAAATCACCATCTTCACCTGGTTCTGGTCTGTCCGACGTTGTGCAGATCTCCCATATGGTGTAAACGCATAGCGGCATCAACGACACCACGCTCCAGACGTAAGCTGGCCAGCGATTCTCGATTTCCGCCAAGAAAGGTCGAAAGAACAGGTACACACCTGCTGTCCCTAAAAGCAGCAGAACTCCGCATTTGCGCGGTTTACGCCAGCTTGCCACAGCTACTCCCGCCAGCGTTGCCCAATAGAGCAGCGTGTGATGTTGTGCGAACCATGGCATCCATGGGTATGCGGGTGCTTTGATAAGAGCGAAATAGGTGTAGGGCAGAAATGCCAACAGGCAATAGAGCGAGGTGAGCAGCAGATACGCGCCCCATGCGAGCTTCAGCAAGCTGGAAGTCCAGATTCGCAAGTGATCCCTGTATTCCATTCTCCTAAGTGAGTGTCCCGCCGACAAGATATCGCTGGGCCATCCGGGAAACCGGTGGTAACGAAAGTACCATTTCTCGCCCTGAGTCCTGCTGTTAAAAAGGTAAGGAGCAGCTCTGAATGCTGTGTATTGTGGAGTGGAGCGTTCCATCCGGGAACACAGGAAGACCACCCATGGGAGTGTTACAGGAAAGCGCTGTACGCCTCAACGCTTCGCGCACTCTGTTGTTTGCGCGTAATTTCTTCAAATTCCCAACGATGTTGGGATCGCTGATTCCTAGTTCACCATTCCTGGTAAATGATCTGCTGTCGCAGGTTGATTTCGATCGCGCACGCGTCGTCGTTGAGTACGGCCCGGGCGTGGGAACCTTCACGCAGGAAATCCTGAAGCGCATGCGGCCGGATGCCGCTTTAGTCGCGATCGAACTGAATGAAGAGTTTGCTGGTTTCCTAAAAGAGGAGATTGGCGATCGCCGATTGCACGCAGTACACGCTTCAGCCTGTGACGTGGGAAAAGTGCTTGCCAGCTTGAATCTGCCGAGCGCGGATTACATCATCTCCGGCATTCCATTCAGCACTATGCCCAAGAGTTTGCGGGCTGAGATCATGCGCAACTCACGCGAAGCGCTCAGGCCCGATGGCGCATTGCTGGTTTACCAGTTTACCCGCGCCGTCAGGCCATATCTGGAATCAAGTTTCGGATCAGTTCAGGAAAATTTTCAGATGCTGAATATCCTGCCGGCAAGAATTTTCTACTGCACGCCATAAAATAACCGAAAACGAAATGTTTACAAAAATAAACTGCCGGACATTGGTCCGGCAGTTTTCGTTTCAGAAAAGGATTATTGGCTGGTATTTGCCGCTGTCGCAGGTGCCTGCGTGTTAGCCACAGCGCCGTAACGGGACAATCGCGGGAAGAAAGGCGTAACTTCCAGCGGCATCTTATCTCGGGCCGAGGTGATCGCGACTGGAGGAGTCTCCGCGTTCCGCAAGCTGTTTTAAAAACAGTCCCGCGGTGTCGAGTTTCTGGCTGTAAGGCGAGTTCTTCAGCAGGTCCACAGCTTTTTTATCTGCCGCTTCTTCTTCTTCAGGCACGTGCTTGAACCCAAGATTCTGGTAGGTTGATTCATCGTTGAAAAGCATGCGGTCATTGAACGCATACTTGCTGCCCAGATTGTGGCCAAGGACGATGTGCGCCAGTTCGTGTGACAGCACCATCGCGAGGCTGGCCTCATCCGGCAGGACGTCAATCAATCCACGGCTGACCACGATCGTATTGCCGACGCTGAAGGTCTCAAGCGGCGAGGTCAGCATCACCCGCGTACGTACCGGACGGGGTAAGTCAAGGTTGTTGGTGATCTGTAGATTGTTCACTACGGTCTGCAGAACCTTATCTACTTCGCCTTCGGGCGCGATCAGGCCCGCATTCTGAAGGCGTTCAACCACGTTGTCTTCAGCCTGCTGCTGCCATTGGCGCTGGGCCTGCAGTGGCGAAGCATCCTGCGAAGCTGGGCTTTCGTCCTTCACGGTAGAATCCACCAGCACCTGGGTCAATTCGGTGTCCTTGCCGCCCTTTTGCAGGTCATATCCCCAGATTCTGGTCTGTGCCTTGAAGGCCATCTTGTCTTTGGAGTGCAGACTGAAATCACCCTCTTCGCTATAGATATAGGAAGGCACCCAATATCCCGGAACGAGATTCAGACGCCAGCTGTCCATGTGAAAGAAATAGGCGTTGCGCGGCTGCGGCGAGTAAGTTCCATTCAGTCGAACGACGTTGTAGTCCTGGTCTTCCACCCACATGCGCCCTAAGAATCTTCCGTTGCCAGTGCCTTTTTTTGGCGTGACATCAAACACCATGCAGCGCACGTCGCCCAGAAATTCGCGATGTACGTAGTGGAATTCATAGGTTTGACGGTTGAAATCATCCCGGTCGGCGAAGATCATCCAGGAAAAGCCCATGGGCTTGTATTCAAATTTGAACAGATTGGTGAAGCCGCCCAATAACCTTTTTTGAAATCCGCCTTCCTTGTTCAGGTAGTCGCGCCGGTCAATGGCTTCGCTTAGATCCATACGTCCGAAGAAGTAATGGTCCTGCTTGGGGCTGGGTCCGGTTTGCGGATCGAGTTGCAGATTCTGCAGATAAGTTTCGACCAGCGGAGTGCGGGTTTTGAGCATGTCCAGCAGTGCCCGCTCACGCTCGATAGCGCGATCCACCACCTGCTCCATGGTAGCTGGCGCCGATGCAACTGGAGCCGAAGCCGCACTGACCGGAGCAGAAGTTGATGAAGCCGGCTGAGGCGCTTTCTGTACAGCCGCGGGCGGATTACTCGAAGCCGGCCACGATTCTGCCGGATTGGCGGGCGAAGGCTTCGACTCTTGCGCCGAGACCACTCCCAGCGCCAGGCAAGCTGTGATCATCAATCTGCAGGCACGCATAGCTCAGTTTCCTCTCTTGCTTCAGTATGCCAATTGGAAAATCACGTGAACGATCGCGGTGGAATCAACCGGCTGCCCGTTGCGCATGGCCGGATTGAAACGCATTTTGTTGGCGGCACTGGCAGCGGACTCATCCAGCCCGTGACCCATTCCGCGCACCACACGATTGACGTGCAATTGCCCGTTGGCCCCGAACGTAATTTCGAGGAGCACTTCACCTTCTAATTTGAGTTGGCGAGCTTCCTCAGTGTAAACGGGATTTGGCTTGGAAACGATCTGCACAGGTGTCGTAGCTGGTCCGTTGCCGGCCGCCATTGCCTTGCTCCCGCCCTGCGCCACGGTTTGTGTCGAAAATCCAGAGGTCTGAATCGCCCCTCGCCCGTTGGCGCGGCCATCGCCCTGTCCCGGTTGGGCTATGCCATTTCCGAAACCCGCGCTGGCGATAGTTCCTTTTAATCCGTTCGCCCCGCCGGTGCCGTTACCTTGTCCTGGCCCCTGCGGAAGATCGAACGATCCCGTGCTCGCTGCCACCAGATGTGCGCCTTGCTTTCCTTGGCCGTGCAGGCCGTTCGGATCATTAAAACCACCCGTCTGTACATTTTGAATCCGAGCGTTGATGCTTGGTTTTGCGGAGCTCCCGAATTCGCCGGTGTGAATAATCAGCGCCGGCCGCGCTCCTCCTGAAATCTTCACCAGCGCGGGAGCAAAATTGTTGATCGCTACTTTGGGCGCCTCCATCAACGGGGGGCGCTGCTGAACATGCACTTCATGCGGCACCATCAAACGCGGCGCCGGGAACACGGGAGCAGGCGGTAAAAGCTTCGCTCTCATCAGCGGCTTGGGAGTTTTCATCTGCAGCGGTTTAGGCTGCAAGCTGGGCATCGGAATGATCTCGGTCACGTGGTACTTCGGCGTGACTTGCAGCCGGTCAGGCCAGATCCACCCGATATTGATCATGGTGAGGATCAGGCACACGATCAGCCCGTAGCCTATCGCTACTGCGCGCGGGTCAATCTTGCGTTCAGGCAACAGTTCGAGCCTGAAACTATTGGACGTAGCCATGCTTTCGCTCCAGAGATAGACCCGGGCCTGGGGAATATTTGCGCGGGGCTGGAGTCTTCAAATTAAGGGAGAGAGAGTGAAGGGTAAACGTGTCCTGAGTTAGTGTACTTAAGTAACCGCTCCGATCCCGTATTGAAACGCATGCAGAAACGGCAGTTCTTCGGGGTTGTCCGTGTGCTTGGTGTTCTCCGGTTAACTGTGTTCACGTTTGTGCCGTGCGAAGGCATAAAACACCGGCACACCCGCGAGTATCACCAGCGATCCGTAACCTGAGTTTGGCCAGTTATCGCGGAAGCTGAAAAACAGCAGGACCCCTGCCGCGCATATGAAAATCAGCGGCACCAGGGGATATCCGATCACGCGATATGGCCGATCCGCCTCCGGTTCGCGCCACCGCAACACGAACAGAGCACCGACCGTGAGCATGTAGAACAGCCACTCCGAAAAAATTGCCAGGTTGAAAAATTGCCGATAACTGCCTCCCAACAACAGCAAGGCGCTCGCCAGGACAGCTTGCGCAATCAGCGCATTCGCCGGGGTTCGAAATCGAGGATGCACTTCCGCCATGCTTGAGAAGAAATAACCGTCGCGGGCCATCGCATAGGGCATACGTCCTCCCGTCATGATGGTGCCATTCATAGCCACTAACATAGACAATGCCATGGCGGCCGAAACTACTCCCGCACCCACCCGCCCTAGAACCATGGCGACAGCATCTGAGGTCGGTCGTTGCGATGCTGCGACGACATGGGCCGGCAAGACATACTGCACACCGAGGTTGACCGAGATGTACAGCACCACAACAATTGCGACGCCCAGGATCAGTGCCACTGGCAGACTGCGTTGGGGATTCCTGACCTCTCCCGCAACCATGTTCACGTCATTCCATCCGTCATAAGCCCATAACGCCGCCACCATCGCCGCCATAAAGCCGGTCACGCCGCCCACAGCGCCGCTATACTCTCCCGAGAAATTCGCGAACGTTCCGCCGCTATAAGAAAAGCATGCGGCCACAATTACCAGAATGATCAGGACCTTAAGTATGGTGAAGATAAGCTGAAATTCTCCAGCGGCCCGAAGCTGTCACGCAGATAAACGTACTCGCCACCGGCTTCGGGCTTCATGGCTCCCAGTTCGGCATATACCATAGCCCCGAAGAACGACAGCACGCCTCCAACAACCCAGGCCAGATAGACCAGCTTCACTGACCCGACTGCCTGCATCATCTCTGCAGGGACAAGAAAAATCCCACTGCCGATGATTGTGCCCACCACCACTGCTGTGGTATGGCTTATGCCCAGGTCGCGGGCAAGTTCGGGAGCTGCTTTTTTTGGGGATGCCATCTGCAAAGGCTGAAAGTATAGAGGAAAACCTTAAAGCGCAGAGCACACGCAGAGTAATGCCGCGGCGATCTTAGAGAAAACCGCTTGTGCACTCGTAATATGTGCTCTGCGCTCTCGGCGTTTTAAGATTTGAGCCTTGTCTGCAGCAAGCTGACGGTGTATCCCACCATAAACGTCGCCACAGTTCCGATCGCTACCCACCACGTCCAGGCTACCGGTGACCATCGCCACAAATACAACTCGAGTCCGAAGCCACAGAGCATCCCGATCATCGCCCCCGCTTCATTTGCGCGCCGGGTGAGCACTCCTAACAAGAACGCTCCTAACAATGCGCCGTAAGCCACAGACGCGATCTGCAGCCCAGTCTCGATCACATGTCCGACTTTCTGTAACGACAGTACGGCGATTCCAAACATCACTACGGCCCAGATGAAAGTCACCGCCCTTGAAAGCCGAATCCGCTCACGCTCATCTGCTTTCGGCTTGATGCGAACATAGAAATCCATGATCGAGCTCGACGAGAGGGAATTCAGGGCCGCGCTCAGATTCGACATAGCCGCTGCCAGAATGGCCGCTATCAACAGTCCTGAGATTCCATGCGGCATCTGGCTGATAATGAAGGTCGGATAAATCCTGTCCGCTTTGCCGAAGTTCTCGATCGGAGCGCGGTAGAACGCGAATAGCATGACACCGACCATCAAGAACAACGCGAACTGGAAAAGGATAGCCACGCCACTCGATAGCAGTGCGGTTGTCGATTGCTTCTGATTTCTTGCAGCCAGCAGTCGCTGTACGATGAGCTGATCAGTCCCGTGACTCGCCGTAGTAAGAAATGCGCCTCCGATCAACCCGGCCCAAAACGTATACGGCCGGGTCAGGCTCAAAGCAAAATCAAACAGTTGCAGCTTGCCGGCATTTCCGGCCACGTCGTGAATGGCGGGCCAACCGCCCGGAACCAGGTGCACAATCGTGACCAGCCCGACCAGGGTTCCGCCAACATAGATCACGGTCTGAACGACGTCCGTCCAGATTACCGCCGCCAGTCCGCCCTCAAACGTATAGATCAGGGTCAATGCAGTGATGATCGCGATCGACGCGATCTGTCCGGTTCCCAACGCGATTGCCACCACAATCGAGACCGCATACACCCGCACGCCCTCGGCGGCAGTGCGGGTAATCAGAAACAGTCCTGCAGTTACTGATCGAAGCCGCGGTCCAAAGCGGCGCTCGATCAGTTCGTATGCAGTGTAGAGATCTCCGCGGAAATAGTGTGGAAGGAGCACGAAGCTGATAATTACGCGGCCAACAACGTATCCGAACACAACTTGCAGGAAGGTGAGATTGCCCTGATACGCCAGCCCGGGAATGCTGATGATGGTCAGCGTGCTGGTCTCGGCCGCAACAATCGAGAGCGAAATCGCCCACCAGGGAATATTGCGGTCGGCCAGAAAGTAGTCACGCAACGAGCGCTGCCGCTTGCGAAAGCGCAGCCCGAACAGAGTGATCCCCGCCAGATAGACTGCGATGATCGCAAAATCAAGACGGTTCAAGCCCATTTGATCGGTTGAAGACTGATGCCGACATTATCGAATCAGCAACCTGAATGTGCTAGTGCGAGAGTAGGCGCGAGGCCTTTGCTTTGTTTGCGCATCTTTCGAGGTTAAGACCCAGATTCCAGGCTGCCCTGGAAGTCAATAAGCCCTGGTTTGACTCCCACCCTCATCGCTCCTAATATGTCTCTCCAGTCTGTACGTCGCGCCATGATCGGCCAAACTGTCTCCCATTACCGCATCCTCGAAAAGCTGGGTGGCGGCGGCATGGGAGTGGTTTACAAAGCCGAAGACACTCAGCTTGGCCGCTTCGTTGCGCTCAAATTTCTTCCCCAAGAACTCGCCCAGGACGCTTCTGCTCTCGAGCGTTTTCGCCGGGAAGCCCGTGCTGCCTCTGCCTTGAACCACCCAAACATCTGCACCATCTACGAAATTGGGCGACACGAAAATCAGTCGTTCATTGCCATGGAGTTTCTGGAAGGCAATACCCTTAAGCATCGCATTGCCTTCCGGCCCCTCGAAACGGGCCTGTTGCTTTCGATGGCCATCGAAATCGCCGACGCGCTTGAGGCCGCGCACTCCAAGGGCATCGTTCACCGTGACATCAAACCCGCGAATATCTTCGTCAGCAATCGCAGCCATGCGAAAATTCTCGACTTCGGCCTTGCCAAGGTAGCCGAAAAAGGCCACGTGCTTGAAACCGTGGGGGCAAGCGTCGGCGCGACGGTCGGCGTCAACCCGGAACACCTCACCTCGCCCGGATCGGCGCTTGGCACGGTCGCTTATATGAGCCCGGAACAGGCGCTGGGAGAAGAACTGGATGTTCGCACCGACGTTTTCTCTTTCGGGGTGGTGCTTTATGAAATGGCAACGGGGCTGCTGCCGTTCCGCGGTGACACGTCGGGCTTGATCTTTGACGGTATTCTTAATCGTCCGCCTACTCTGCCGGTACGCCTGAATCCAGAGGTCCCGGCGGAACTGGAACGAATCATCAGCAAGTCGCTGGAAAAAGATCGTGACATCCGTTATCAGCATGCGTCAGACCTTCGCGCCGACCTGAAACGCCTCAAGCGCGAAACCGATACTGTCAAAGCGGCAGCCACGGGCACAGGCGCGATTGCTCCCGCCGTTCCGGTAAGGAGCCGTTCGCGGTTCTGGATCGCCGGCTCAATGATGCTCCTGCTGATCCTGACTTTCGCCATTGTTTGGCTGCGCTACCCCGTTCCTCCTCCACGGGTGGTCGGCTCCACTCAGATCACCCGAGACGGTCTTCCAAAATTCGGACTGGTAACGGACGGGAGCCGCATTTACTTCGGGGAGGTTTACGGTGATCGGCAGGTTCTAGCGCAGGTATCGACAGCGGGTGGCGAAACCGGGATCATCCCCGCCACCTTCACCAACATCCAGATAGATGATATTTCCGCCGATCACTCTGAACTTTTGGTAAGGGATCAGGTGGCGACCGAACAGGAAAATCCTTATTGGATTGTGCCCTTGCCCACAGGGACGCGCCGCCGTCTTGGCGATGTGGCCGGCCACAGTGCGGCTTGGTCGCCCGATCGACAACAACTTGTTTATGCCAGCGGCTTCGATCTTTACATT
>QHZY01000072.1 GCA_003224855.1 Acidobacteriota bacterium
TGTCCCAAGGCGGTGAGTAATTGTGTGACCTGCCATATGCCTAAGTACCTGGTGGAGGACATGCACTTCGAATACACCGACCATCAGATCCGCATCGTTCGCCCGGGAGAAGGATTCCCGGACTGAAAGATTTAACAAAAAATACACAAACCAGCCGACGGCACAAGCTCCGTACAGGGTTATAATCCGCCTAATCTGCATCGGGGGCTGCCATGAAACTCCGGGTTGCGCTCTCCATCTTCCTACTGATTCTCCTGTCTTCATCATCAGTTTCAGCCCAGGGCCGTGGCGCAGGACGCGGACGCCCTAGCACCCCACGACCTGATTTTGGAGGCTCTGACCTTTATGCGCCGCGCCTCTTCCTTTCCGGAAGAGTGCTGCTCGAGGATGGGTCTGCGCCCAGCGGACAGGCGGCCGTGCAAACCGTGTGCAAGGGCCGTAAACACACGGAAGCTTACAGTGATTCGCACGGAAATTTCAGCTTTCAGTTTGGCTCGCAGAGTTCCGGCAATCCCGGTACCGATGGCCATTTCCAGGATGCAGAGACGTCCTCCTACGATTCCTCTTCCCGGCGAAACAAGATCGGAGAGTTCAGCGATTGCGAAGTGCAGGTATCGCTGGCTGGCTACGTTTCGGAATCGATTCCACTTGCGTCCCGGCTGTCTTCTAACCAGGGCGGCGACCTGGGAGTGATTCGAATCCGCCGAATGACGCACGCGGAAGGATTCACCCTGAGCGCGACCACTGCCATGGCGCCCAGTGGAGCTCGCAAGGCCTACGAAAAGGGCCGTCAGCATTTGCAGCGTGAGGAGTGGGAGAAAGCAGAAAGCGAGCTGCAGAAAGCAGTCGAGAAATTTCCCAGGTTTGCCGAAGCGTGGTTCGAGCTGGGGCTTGCCTTCGTGAAGACGGGAGATGCAGGTGGCGCGCGCCACGCCTGGGAGCAGTCAGTGCAGGCCGACGATAAGTTCATCAGCCCATATCTGGGCCTGGCCGGCATGGCGCAGCATGAGCAACGCTGGGATGAGCTAGTCAGGCTCACCGACCACATTCTCTCGCTTGATCCCGTCAGCTATCCCCTGGTCTGGTTTCATCAGGCGGCAGCGAACTACTATCTTCATAATTTCGACGCGGCCGAAAAGAGTGCACTGCAGGGACTCCGCATTGACGAGCGTCATCACGTAGGCAAGCTGGAATTTCTGCTGGGAGCGATTCTGATTCAGAAGCACGACTACCAGGCGGCGTCCTCGCACATTCAAAAATATCTCGCGCTCGCTACCCAACCGGACGAGATAGACGCGGCAAAGAAGAAGCTCGCAGAAATTGCTCAACTCAGCACCATCGCGGTACCGCCCGTTCCAGCGAAGTAAGGTCTTTATCTGAGCTGAGAGCACCACACCAGTAACATCAAAAGTCTGCATTTCAAAGGAAATCCACAGCATTTTTTGTGCAATCGATTGCACACTTTGCTAGGATGGCCCGCATTACAGCGTCATTTCCCAGAAAGCTGAGCGAGCTTCGAACCAGAAGCTGAGGTGCGTGTGCACAGCAGCAGGTGCTTTCCCTCAACCTGCAGGTGCGACTGAATCGATGTTGAGGTGGGGTTTTGGGTTATAGTCTCCGGCGTCACCGCAGCAAGCGCTCTCGACGCGTTCCAAGTCGAAAGCTGGTTTTCTGTTGTTTTCTCGCCTTTTTGTTGGCTGCTGCTCTGATCGCGTGGCACAATTCCGCGCCCGCGCCACCATTGTCTTTGAGCGGAGCTAATTCCGCATGGCAGCAGAACGATGTACGGGCCAACCTGGCCATGCTTGCCGGGCAGTCAGGAGCAGGGAACGCCTTCGCGACTCAGCGCCCGGTTTATCGCTACTCGGTAGTCCCGGGTGGGGTGCAGAGCGGCCAAGAGTTGCGACTTGCTGCCCAGCGCGACCGAGCCGTCGCGCGCCATTTCGCGGCATTTAATTTCGAGCGAGCGCAGCTCACGCAGTTGAAGGGTCCGCGATTTGTCTACTTATCCTATCGGCGCGGCGATCGCATTTTCTGGACCCGCAAACAGATCGCGCTGCGCAAAGGCGAGAAGCTGATCACCGACGGCAAGATCGCGGCACGGACGCGGTGCGCTAACCAGATATCGCTACTGCCGCACGCTGAGACCTCGATGGAGGAGCCCTCCGCGCAGGAACTTGAAGATCCCTTCGATCAGGGTGGCTCAGCACGAAAGTTCGATTTCCCTGGCAGGATTGAAGCTCAACTGATGAACCGTCCCGGGCCACATGGATTCGGCGCCGAAGCTCCGGGGATGCCTGGCTCCGGGCCTCTATTCGGTCCCTCGGGCGGCGGTTTCCCGGGTATTTTTCCTCCCGTGATTTCAGATTCATGTCAGCCTATGCCGAAACCAAAACCAAAAGGTGGATTGGCTACGGCAGTGGACCATGAGACTTCCAGCGATAAGAAAAAGAAGAACGGCTGTACTCCGCCGCCTAACCCTCCGCCCACTACGGTTCCGGAGCCGGCGGGCATGGTGCTGGTGGCTTCGGGAATCGCGGGTGTTTACCTTCAAGCACGCCTGAAAAAACGCGCGATCGCTTGATGGAGAGGGTTACATGTTCCCGGCCTGTGATGCACGCGCTCACCGAGAACTGCGATCTGAGATTTGAGAACGGCTGGATTTCTGCCAAACCGCCGAGGGTGATACCTCTGATACGTCCTAAAGTGCGAATTTTGCGATCCTAAACGCTGCTAGAATCACAATTACACCGAGAGAATATTACGAAAAGGGCATTCATTGTCGTGATGGCGTGGTGCGCCAGCGCATTGGCGCAACAGCCATCCGTGCGGAAAGTCGCACTTTTGAGCAGCGGCAAGCAGGTGGAACTTGAGATTGCGGTCTCCCAGCCGACGACACCCGTGGCGCGGGTAGTGACCGGACCGGACCGGGTAGCATTCGACTTTGCCAATTTCGTGCCCGCGAAAGAACTTCGGAATCTGCTGGTGCGGCGGGGCGGAGTGAAGGGCGTGCGGGTGGGATTGTTTTCGAGCAATCCGCCGGTGACGCGGATAGTAGTGGATTTGTCAGAGCCCACAGATTTTGAGATGTTTCCCTCGGGCCGATCGGTGTTAGTGAAGTTTGCGCCGACAGCGTTGGGAGCGAAGACTGCGAAGGAAAAAACCAGGCGGCGGTTCGCGCCGGCGCTGATTGCAACCTCGCACCCGGTGCGATCGAGAGTGGAAGCCGTAGTGGTCGAGCCCAGGGTAGTTGTGGGTTACGCCAACGGCGAACTGATGGTAAAAGCCGACAAGGCCACGCTGGCAGAAATTCTGAATGAAGTACGCCGACAAACCGGGGCCAGTATCTCAATGCCTCCGGCAGCAGACCAGGAGCAGGTGTTTGGAAGTTTTGGCCCGGCAGCGCCGCGCGATGTGCTGTCATCCATTCTGAACGGATCGCAATTCAACTTTATTATTCTGGGCGCGGAGAACGACGCGTCGCGGCTGCAGAGCGTGACTCTCACGTCGCGCGATGGGGGCGAGTCACAGCCGGCACTCTACAACGCAGTGGCTGAAAATCCGGTGGCTGACGCGCCCGCCGAAGCTCCGCAACCGGAACCGGACACGTTAGTGCCGCAATCGAATGCAGCCGCAAGCCAGCAACCGGAAATGCCGGTGATTAATGAGCCTCCAGCATCCCAGGCCCAGAGTGACCAGGACGCGCCGCAGCCAGAACAACCACCGCAACAGTAATTAGTGAATCAGACGGACGGGGATGGGAGAGTTCGCAGTCACGAGCGCACCCCCAGGAGGGTTAACAGGCGCCGCGCCACCCAGTATCGGTGCCCCGCCGCTTGGATTGTTGCCACACCCAATGACATTCAGAACTGTGGCGGTGATCTTTAGGTTTCCAACGCTATTGACATCTTCGATGAAAACCTGCAGAAAACCAACTACCGTAGCCGTTGAAGTATAGGTGGTCTTAACAATCGGCAAGATTGCTATTGACCTACTTGTTGTAACGAAATTGCCAGAGTTGGGTCCGCTCTGGGCCGTGATGCGTGCTGGCCCTATTCCATTCAGTAAGTCTGTAGGATCAATACTATCCTCAGAAGGATGGTTGTTCATGCAATGCAAGCCAGCGCGAGTCTGGCTCCCAAACTGGCCGACTGTGATGCCACTATTGTCTACATCGTGCGTGACTGTACCTCCGCACTGGTACGAGAATGTATCGCAACACTCGATGCTTTGCTCGAGACTTGAGGAGCCTTGACAAGCAGGGCACTGGGTCACAGCTCCTTGAGACGCAGGTATCAACATCCCTTTGCCAAGGGACCCCGCACCCGAAATGCATTGACTTGGCGGATTTGTCCCTTGACATCCATCCTGCAGATTCACCAGCCGCACTCCAACCAAATTAGCGACGACTGCCCCGGTTGTTTCGTCAACAATCGCCCCGCTGGCTGACGGCCTTGGGTCGAGGTTTCCGATCATCAACGGCTTCACACATCGGGGCTGAATCGGCACGTAGTTACCCGTGCTGGTTTGCGAACTCGATGGGTTATATGCCTCAGCCTTCGCCGACGCCGTCACCGTCATGGCCCGATTGCCCCAGATGCGGGCGAAGAACATCGGCAGATCAGTGCGCTGAAGGGTAACCGTGATCTGCGGGTTACCGTCGTGAGTGAAATCGGGAGTCGGGGTTCCTACCAGTGCCGGTTGCACGCCGCCAATTTTGTTCTGCTGGATAGTGGAATTGATCATCGCCGTTGCCGCGCTCCCCGTGTCTTCTCGGATTGTGATCCATTCTGTTCATGGCTTAATTCATGTTAGGAACCACGGCATCGGTGGTGATCTGGGTTACCCCCTGATAAGTCGCTCCCGGCACCAGCGTGGTGATTACCTTATTGAAGTGCCAGCGAAAAGGATATTTCAGTGTCACCCGGCTGGAAACCACTTGAAATGTATTTACACCAACTATGGTAGGAAAGGCGTAAGCGCGCTCGATGGTCAACACCATCGCGGTGGGGCATCCGTTGCCGGAAACACTGAAGGTCCAGGTCAGGGTCGCAAGGTCAGGCGTGCCGGTTGTGCCATTCAGCCCGCAGTCATTCATCCGGTTAGCAGTGAGATAGGAATCCACTACGTCGCGAATCGCCAGCACTGAGGGCGGCGTCCCCCCGCTATCTAGATCATTCGTCGGCAGTGTGGAGGCGAAGCGCGCGCCTTCGCGTACCACGTTGCTCAATTTCTGTTTCTGGTTGAACGCCTCGCCAAAGTCGAAGATTCCCACCACGAACACGATCAGCAGTGGCAGCGCGACCGCGAACTCTACGATCTGCGATCCGCGATCGCTCCTGATCGAGGCCGGCAATTTTTGGAGAAGATGAACCATCAGTTTTCCGCCGTCATTTCCCCATTGGCTTTCAGAAGTATGAGCTGATGGTTCAATGAAGTGAAGGGGAGATAGAACTGATACGGATATTGAAAGCTGACCGAAACTCCGCAGGCGGGCGGGCCGGTGCTGCCGGTATTTAGTTGCACATTCTGCTGAATACAGACCTGGGGCTGGCCACCTCCGGGCAGAGTGCAGGCGGTGACGGGAGCGCCGGTATTGCAATCGTTCAATGCGGGGGTGGGAGCCAGCGGCTGCACCTGGTTAGGATCAAGCCTGGAGGCCACTAGTACCTGGCTCACAGTGGTTGCAATCTGGTCCGGGAGTAGAGCCGCGTTTCCGCACAAAGCGCACGAGGGCGCGCTGGCAGCGCGGGCGCCTTCCTCTGCGGCGTGCGTGATGGTGGCGTAGATGTTATAAGCGCGGCCGAACCAGTAAATGCCCAGCAGCACCATGAACATCAGCGGCATGACCAGCGCGGCTTCGGCAATTTCAGCGCCGCAGGTGTCGCGCAGAATTTTCGGCAATCGCCTCATGGGTGGAACCCCCACGAGTGACCGGCACTATAAAGGACCACGGCCATGGCAATGGCAATGCCAAAAGGAATTTTGATGGCGTCAGGATTGTCGAGCGTGACTTCGGACGACGGCAGATGAAGCGAAAAGAACGAGGCGAAGATGTGGAACATGTTGCGCAGGGTCTGCCCCATGCGGCGGCGCCAGATGATCAGGATCAGGGCCATAAGTCCGCCGAGCAGCGCTCCCCAGAGCAGGATGGTGAGAAGCTGAGAAGGGCCATAAAACGCGCCTACGGCGCCGGCCAATTTCCAGTCACCAGCACCCATGCTGCGAATTAACACCAGAGGCAGGAGCAAGCCCAGTCCCAGCAACATCCCCAGAATGGAGTGCTTTGCTCCTGGCCAGCCAAAGGCGAGCGAGTTGGTGATTATGCCCAGCACAGCGCCTGGAATCGTAAGCCAGTTCGGTATGCGGCGCCATCGCCAGTCGGTGTAAGCGGCAATGGCGGCGAGCAGGCTGCCCAATATCCACACCGCCTGTTTCAATCTGCCTCGCGCGAGATCGGACCGATGTTGGCGGCCTCGAGGGTAGAGTCCAGGTTTGAGGTGATTTTCAAACGCGGCGGAAATCAACCTGCGAGCTGATTATGGGCTTGGTTCTGTAAGGAAGTCAACGGAAGTTAGCTTCACTCTAAGATTGTCATTTCAAAGGGCTGCCGGGGGCTGCGTGGTTCCAGGTTCCATCCACCCTGAGAAACCTGCTTTTTGCAATCCCCTGTGATTCCGAAGGGCAGCCGGACTAAGCGAGTTTATTGCTTACCTGCTCAAGGCGTGGCTATTCGACCGTTCCGCCAACGCCTTGCGAGCGCTCTCCGCCAGTTGTCGAGCCTTGGGGAGCATATCGAGCGCCTTCATGATCTGCGGATCGGTTTCGGCGCGGACTTTTAACCCTTCTTCCTGGCCAAAGGCGTCGACGAAAATTTCGCTCTTGATGCTGGAGCGGATCCAGTCGTTATTTTCGATTAATTCAGGCTCGGTGAAGGCGATTTTTTCCTGATCGAGGAACTTGCGGAAGTCCTGCATCACCACGTCATCCACTTCGAAGCTTTGCGAAGGATGATGAGTGGCAACGTAGTGCTTGGCAAAGTTGAAGAATGCGTAATGCTGAAGAAGCGTGTCCTGAAATTGATTGCTTTTGATGGGCTGGATCTTCTCGTCCGGCGTAATTCCGCCCCCACCGTACACCGTGCGGCCGCTATCGGTCAGTTTGATGTCGTGATTGTTGGCATTGCCGCCGCCACCGTTTTCCTGGTCACGATTGAAGTAGTAGTCGTACAGGGAAACGTTGGAATAGTCGCGCTGAATCAGGCGTCCGCTCGGGGTGTAGTATTTTGCTGTAGTCAGCGCCAGGCCCGTGTTTTCCGCCAGCGGATAGACTGTCTGCACCAAGCCTTTACCGAAGGTGGTTTCGCCGACGATCAGACCGCGATCGTGATCCTGAATAGCGCCGGCAACAATCTCAGCAGCAGATGCCGTGCCGCGATTAACCAGAACCACCAGCGGATACTCTCTGCCTCCGTTGCCGTGAGCTGCTACATAACGCTTCTCGGGTGAAGAGCGGCCATGATGAGAGACGATCAGCTGTCCCTTACGCAGGAACTTATCCGCCACGCCCACGCCTTCATTCAACAGGCCACCGGGATTCTGGCGGAGATCAAGTATCAGGCCTTTCAGGTCGCCCATTTGCTCAAGGGCGTCGGCGACTTCAT
The DNA here is from genome assembly GCA_003224855.1 of Acidobacteriota bacterium. Taxonomy (GTDB): domain Bacteria; phylum Acidobacteriota; class Terriglobia; order Terriglobales; family Acidobacteriaceae; genus Gp1-AA142. The sequence continues at coordinate 7,664 of QHZY01000072.1, forward strand.
GCTCCGTCGTCTCATTGAAGCCGGAGACGTGCATATAGCCGATCCCCGGGCGGATCATGAAATGAAGATCAACGCTGTAGCGGGGGATCTCGTCGCGCACGACAGAGAATTCAAGAGGCTTGTCGGTACCTTCGCGCAGGATGGTGATGTGGACCGTGGTGCCCTTGGGGCCTTTGAGCAGATCGGCCACGTCCCCGGTGCTCATGTTATCGGTCGGTTTGCCATCGACCGCGACAATAATGTCGCCCGGACGAATGCCGGCCCTGTATGCAGGGGTCCCAACAAAGGGGGCGATGACGATGACTTTATTGTTGCGCGGACCGACGGTCATGCCCACGCCGTAGTACTTGCCACGCTGATCTTCGCGCAGCAGCGAATAAGCCTTGGGATCGAAGAAATTCGAGTGCGGGTCGAGCACGTGCAGCATGCCTGGAATGGCGCCGTTGTAAATGGCCTTATCGGCATTCACCGGTTCGGCATAGTTTTGCTCAACAACGTCGTAGACAGTTGCGAACTGGCGCAGGCTGTCGCGGACATCGGAATCGCCGCCGGGGGCTGCCGCGGGGTTCTTCTGTGCGAAGACCATCCCTAGGAAACCGCAGGACAAAAGAATGAGTACAACCAGGAAGAGTGTGCGACGAGAACTACGACCCATCTTCGATTTCCTTGGGGGCTCGTAAAAGCCCGAATCACAACATGTTGCGTCAGTATAGCATGCAAAGACCAGGGTTCAGACCGCGGTCCGGGTGCCGCTGGTAACCAGCCATTCTTAAGATGCTGAAGCAGAGAGAAAGGGTTCTGTCTGGATGCCGCGGATGAGATTAAGCCTGACGGGCGTGAGCTTGGAGCTAAAGCGCAGAGGACGTCAACCCTGCACTTTCAAGACGCTCCAGACTTAAAGCGCATGCGATTGCTGAGGAGTTGATGGGGCAGTATTATGAACACTATGAATCTCGGATTTCCAGAGATGGTGTTCCTGTTTCTGGCGGCGCTAATCCTGTTTGGCCCCAAGAAATTGCCGGAGATCGGCAGGCAGATTGGGAAGGCGATGAACGAATTTAAGCGCGCATCGAACGCGTTCAAAGCGCAGATCGAAAATGAAATCAATGAACTGGACAGGGACGAGCCCCGGCAGACCATACTTCCACCAGCGCGGCAGCCACTTGGTTCCATAGCTTCGTCCGGATATTCCAGTTCGGACCCCGAAGCCGAGTTGAATTCCGTCTCCAAGGCTCCCGATGCCTGAGTTGACGGTCGACGGTCCTTCCGTAGGACACTCCGAAGAAGCAATGCCAACCATGAGCTTCCTCGATCATCTCGAGGAGCTGCGTCGCAGAATCATCTACTGCATCATTGCGGTGGCGGTGGGATTTTTCCTGTGCTGGAGCTATGCCGAAAGCATTTTCGGTCTGATGCAGCGGCCGATCATGGAGGCACTGAAGCGCAATGGTATGGCGGAGAAGCTGGTTTATCTCAGTCCCACTGAGCCGTTCAACCTTTATTTGAAGATCGGCGCACTGGCGGGCGTGTTCGTTTCATCTCCATTCATTTTGTATCAGGTCTGGCTGTTTATTTCGCCCGGGCTGTATCGGCGGGAACGGCGATACGTTGTGCCGTTTATGGCCTCAACCATCGCGCTGTTCGCTGGGGGTGGAATATTCGGCTACAAGCTGGTTTATCCGGCTGCCCTCGATTTCCTGATCGGTTACGGAAAGCAGTTTCAGCCGATGATCACGATTGGCGAGTATACCGACCTGTTCCTGACGGTGATCCTGGGACTGGGGGTGGTTTTTGAGCTGCCGATCCTGGTCTTTTTCCTATCTTTGATGGGGGTGGTTACGGCGGGCTGGATGTGGAGGAACATTCGCTACTCCATCCTGGTGATTTTTATCATTGCTGCCATTTTGACCCCTACCACTGACATCCTGAACATGTGCATTTTCGCTGCGCCCATGGTCGGCTTGTACATCTTGAGCATTGGGATTGCGTGGCTGATGCATCCCGCGCAACGGCGCAAGCGCGATGAGCGCAAAAACAAATGAAGATCCTCACCCTGGGTGTGTTGCTGGCAGTGTGCGCCAGTCTGGCTGCTGGCGAGACTACGGGCGGGCAGGCTGTGGAGCCGTCGTTCAATCCAGCGCGAGCGATGCAATACACCCGCCAGGTGGTGGGGTTCGGGACCAGGCCGATCGGAAGCGCAAACCATAAAAAACTAGAGAGCTACATTCTGGCGCACCTGAAAGGTGTGGAGATTGCCGAGGACGCGTTCACGGCGGAGACGCCGGAAGGCAAGTTTCCGGTACGCAATCTGATTGCGAAATTTCCCGGCAGCAAGGACGGGATCATTGTCATCGCCGGACACTACGATACGAACTATCCGTTGCGGAACACAGGGTACGTGGGCGCAAACGACGGAGCCTCATCGACGGCCATCCTGCTTGAGCTGGCCAATCAACTACGCGGTAAGAAGCGCGACGGCTACAGTGTGTGGCTGGTCTGGACGGATGCCGAAGAAGCGGTGAAGCAGTGGTCCGCCGCTGACAGCCTGTACGGGACCAGGCACCTTGCCGATTTGTGGCAGAAAGACGGCACGCTCAAAAGGATCAAAGCGTTGATCGTCGAAGACATGATTGCTGATGCCGATCTGAACATTGAGCACGAAATGGGATCAACCCCGTGGCTGGAAGCACTGATATTTCAGGCCGCGACAGAACTGGGATACCAATCGCATTTTTTCGCGCGTAGCATTTCGGTGGAAGACGATCATCTTCCATTTGTGCAGAAGGGTGTGCCGAGCGCGGACATGATCGATCTCGATTACGGGTATAACGATGTTTTTCACCATACGCCGCAAGACACGCTGGACAAGATCAGCGCCAAGAGCCTGGAGATCAGCGGCAAGGTGATCATGAAGGTGATTGAACTGCTCGACCACGATGTTCGCCCGACGGTGAAAGACTGAAGCGGGCGCTCCCCGGCTTATCAGGTTCTTCTGCGCAACAGGGTGAAAAGGGCGCGCAATGCGCCATCGATCTCTTCGCGCTCGTCAGCGCTCAACTCTCTTCCTCGTTGTATGCGAAATTCATGAATGGCCTCTCGCGCCGCTTCGACGCGCGCGGGAAGTTTGTCCGTGGAAGGTTCGAGCACGGCCGCGTCGTAGAGATCTTTCCAATTGGGGGTGGGCACCGAATCCTCCGGGGCAGGGAAGATTTCCTTATTCATCGTCGCTCGGCCTTTCAGTTAAATGACAACTCTTCGACCTCTCATTCGCAGGTAGTCCGATTGCGCCGAGAGCACTGCGGGTTGTCTCAATGAACGACTTGCTGACACCATGCCCCTAGTAAAAGCCATGAGAATTGCAACTGAGAGCGCCAAGGTGCGCCAAGTCTCATTGTCCAGTCATTCCGAAGCGTGATGCGGAGTTTCAGGCGCCCCAACTCCTTCCGTCCCGGGGATCTGCTCTCATGTGCTTTGCTTTTTCGTGCTTTTAATTTCTAATCACTCGCACATGAAAACATTTCTCTCGGTTCTACTGCTCGGATACTCGCTTTGCGCTCAGGACGGCGCGAGCCGAGTCGCATCCGAAGCCCTCAAACCATCCACGCTGGAATCAAACTTGCGTATGCTGACGGACCAGATCGGCGGACGGGTGCCGGGAACGCCCGCAATGGAAAAGGCGGTGCAGTGGGGGGTCGCGGGGTTCAAGGCGGCAGGAGCAGATAGCGTTACGGTGGAGCAGTTCACAATCTCGAATTCCTGGGCTGAGGGCAACACCCGTATGAGTGTTACCGCCCCGGAGAGCTTTGAAGTGCGTGCGGTTTCGGCGGCATGGGCTCCGACGCTGGAGGCTAAGCGGCATCTTCCGATGGTCGATGTAGGAGAGGGTAAACCCGAGGAGTTTGCGAAAGCGGGAGACATCAGTGGTGCGCTGCTGGTGGTGCATTCGAGCGAAATGCATAAATGGGAGGACTTGTTTGCCGAGTATGAGAATGCGCCAGGAACCATCGAGCGCGCGGTAAAGGGCGGCGCCATCGCGATCGCGTTTCAGTCAACCCGTCCACACGATCTTCTATACCGTCATACCAACGCGCTCGCAGGTGAGATTGACCGCGTACCCATGGTTTTGATCGCTCGCGAAGACGCAGCGCGAATATTTCGGCTGCTGGCATCGGGCGAAAAACTGTACGCAGACCTTGAAATTCCCAACAGAATCGGCGGACGGTTTGAATCAGCAAACGTCGTGGCAGAGCTGAAAGGAAGCGAGAGGCCGGACGAGTACGTGGTCCTGGGAGCTCATTTGGATTCCTGGGAATTGGGCACAGGTGCGCTCGATAACGGTTGTAACGCTGCGCTGGTGATCGATGCGCTGCGAGCGATCAAGGCTTCCGGACTAAAGCCGAAGCGAAGCATCCGCTTCATCCTGTTCTCGGGAGAGGAAGAAGGAATGATCGGGTCGCGAGCTTATGTCACCACGCATCGCGCAGAGATGGACAAGATCGCTGCAGTCTTAGTAGTGGACTCGGGAAGCGGCAGGATTACTGGTTTTGCGACTGGTGGACGAAAAGATGTGCAAGCGGCCGCCGCCAGGCTCATGGGACCGGTGAAGCAGGTGGACAGCCAGGTAAGGTTGACCACCGGCGCAGAAAGCGGGACCGACCATCTGGATTTCTTTTTCGAAGGCGTGCCGACGCTGGTTGCAGATCAAGAAGAGGCCAACTACCTGATCAACTATCACGCGGAGTCGGATACCTTCGATAAGGTCGATATGCCGCAACTCCGGAAGCACGTTGCCGAGACGGCGGCTCTGGTGTTTGCGCTGGCGGACAGCCCGGCACGGGTAGGGCCCAGGATCCATCGCGCTGAGATTGAGCGGGACATGCGAGAGACCCATTTGGATGAAGACCTGAAGGCGACAGGGATCTGGAGAGAGTGGGAAAACGGTATGAGGGGAAGGCAGGATTAGCAATCAAATCTGGCGGTCGCGAAAGGTCTGATCATACGTGCTGCTTTTCTGGGTGCTGTTTAATCTTTTCGTCGTGCTGATGCTGGCGCTCGATCTGGGAGTTTTTCACCGGCGTGCGCGCACCGTCAGCTTCCGTGAGGCGCTGGCTTGGAGCGGCTTATGGATCGGCCTGGCCGCAGCATTCACGCTGCTCCTCTTTTACTGGCGAGGCCGCATTCCAGCCATGGAGTTTGCTACCGGCTATGTGATTGAACTTTCGCTGAGTGTCGATAATCTTTTCGTTTTCCTGCTCATATTTCGCTATTTCAAAGTAAGCAACGAAGACCAGCACAAGGTGCTCTTCTGGGGGATTCTCGGAGCCCTGGTAATGCGGGCGGTGTTTATCCTGCTGGGTGTTGGACTGATTAACAAGTTCCATTGGATTACGTATTTCTTCGGAGCGCTGTTGGTTTATAGCGGGGTAAAGCTGTTTCGGCAGCAGGAAGCCGAGATTCACCCCGAGAAAAATCCGGTGCTGCGGCTGTTCCGTCGTTTCGTGCCGGTAACTAAAGAGTACGAAGACGGAAAGTTCTTTGTGCGTCGCAGGGGACTTTACGCCACGCCACTGCTGATCGTGTTGCTGGTGGTCGAGACCACGGATGTGATCTTCGCGGCCGATTCGATTCCGGCAATCCTGGCCATCACGCTGGATGCATTCATCGTCTATACATCAAACGTGTTCGCCATTCTCGGCCTGCGCTCCATGTACTTCGCGCTTGCGGGCATGATGGAACTGTTTCACTATCTTCACTACGGGCTGTCGCTGGTTCTGATCTTTGTAGGTGGGAAGATGCTGGTGGCGCACTACCTGGAGATTCCGACAGAAGTGGCATTGGGGGTAGTGGCGCTGATTCTGTCTGCTTCCGTGATCGCTTCGGTACTGAAGCCGAAAACTGCCTGAACTCTTTGACGCTGCCCGGGCTTCCTCATTAAAACTTGGAGCAACTTCGGCAGTGGTGTAGCCGTCGCCAGCAGTCTTGATACCTGCAAATGCCCATGCTCTATCATGGGAAGCGATGATCAGAGTAAGAATCAAGGTTGAACCGCACGCGTATGAGGCGGTGATCAGGCACGGGCTGCTCGGTGCAGCGGGCGAACAAATTGCCGAAGTTCTGCCGGCTGCGAAGCATAGGCGTGCGTTTGTAATCACGGTGGCGTCAGTCAAACGACGCTGGGGCGCAAAGCTGGTGAAGTCGCTTTCCGCAGCAGGGTTCCGACCTGCGCTGATTGAGATGCCGGAGGGCGAGAGGCATAAGAGGCTGGCAACCATAGAGACTTTGGCGGGAAAACTGATTGCCGCCGGTGCTGATCGCGATTCGATAGTGATTGCTTTCGGGGGTGGGGTAGCAGGCGACGTAACCGGGATGCTGGCTTCGATTTTTATGCGGGGAATCGAGTTCGTGCAGATTCCAACCACGCTGCTCGCCCAGGTCGATGCGTCGATCGGTGGTAAGACGGGTGTCAATCTTCGCGGTGGAAAGAATCTGCTGGGGACGTTTCAGCAACCCCGTATCGTCCTGATAGATCCTGCGGTGCTGGCCACGCTGCCGGAACGGGAATTCCGCGCGGGCCTGTTCGAATCATTGAAGGCAGGAGTGATCGGCAAACCGCAGCTGTTTGAAAAGTTCGAACAGCTTTCCCCCAAACAGCTGCGCAGTGATGCGGAACTTCTGGAGTGGGTGATTGCCGAATCTGTCAGGTTGAAGGCGGATATCGTGGCGCGCGACGAGCGCGAAGATGGCTTGCGGCGTGTGCTGAATTTTGGACACACGATTGGGCACGCGCTCGAGGCGGATACTAATTATCGGCACTTCCTGCACGGAGAAGCGGTAGCCTGGGGAATGGTAGCGGCAGCGAAAATCGCGAAGCAAGTGGGCTGCGCCGAAAAGCACGTTGTTGCGCGCATCGAACAGGCGGTGCTGCGATTCGGCCCTCTGCCTGTCGTGAAATCGGACGGCAAGAACATACTCAAGTTGATTCAGGGAGACAAGAAAACTCGCAACGGAGTGGTCCATTTTGTTCTCCCAAAAAAAATTGGCCGCGTAAACATCGTGAATGACGTGCCCGCACAGGTGATATTGCGGGCGGTTCGTGAAATCGGTCAGATTAAATCCAACTCATGTCTGCCGCAATGAAGAATGGCATGGTCGTAGAGGGAGCGGCGCCGCCCGGAGCCACAGACCGTGAGTCGCGGGCGCGAGCAGTGCGCGAGATGTTTACCGCGATTGCGCCGCGCTACGATTTGTTGAATCATCTTCTGTCACTCAGCGTGGACCGGTTATGGTGGAACCGAACAGCGGCAGCCTTTTCTGACATCCTGTCCCGGCCGGATGCGCGCGTTCTCGATCTATGTTGCGGGACCGGCGATATGACCGGCTCGTTGCGCAAGAGAGCGGCGCAAGGAACGCAGATTGTAGGCGCTGACTTCTCTCACGCCATGCTGGTCAGGGCCAAGGTTAAGTATGCGCGCCCTGGGTGGATTGAAGCCGACGCGCTGCAGCTGCCGTTGCCCGATGCCCACTTCGATCTGGTGACGTCTGCCTTCGGATTCCGGAACCTGGTGGATTATGACGCGGGCCTGCGCGAGATCTGGCGGGTGCTGCGTCCCGGCGGCATGCTTGGAATTCTGGATTGCAGTGAACCCGGCGGTGTGATCGGTACACTTTACCGGATTTATTTCAAATATATGCTGCCGAGGATCGGCACACTCATCTCCGGAGTGGCGGGTCCGTATCAATATTTGCCCGATTCTGTGGAGCGGTTTCCCAAGCCTGATGAAATGCTCAAAAGAATGCGAGACGCAGGCTTCGTAAAAGCCAGCTGGCAACCATACACCCTTGGCGTCGCCGGGCTGTACAAGGTTGAAAAATAGAAACTGCTGAACCGCTATTCCCGCTGCGCCGATTTCAGCAAATCAGACAACCTGCCAAGATCGCTGTCGCCCGTGTCGCTGATCAGAACGTAACGTAGCCCTTGGTGAGTAAAGCTTTGTAGCGAGAAAGCCGCGTGCTTGCTCTTCGCCGCCAAATCAGTGGTCTGCCCCGAACTCTGCTGAGGAAAGATAAAAACCGAGATGTAGTGCTTCCGGACCTGATAGATCAGCTCTGCGCCGGCTGTCTGGTCAAGGTAAGTGAGGCGGCCACCGAGCAACGTAAATCCGGTGTTTTGCAATTCCGGCAAGTCGAAAGTAAAGGGGATCTTTAGGGAAACCCGCCCGAGGTTTCAGGCGGCGCTCGATTTTGGCACGGAATTCGGAGCGCGGTTCATAGCGCTGCGACGCAGATTTGATGGCGCGCTTCATCTGCACCCGGCCGAGCACATCGGCAGCGCATGCCGGACATGCTCGTACGTGCGCATCCAGAGCTTTCATGTCGGCCGCGGCAAGCTCGCCGTCAAGGTATGCATCAAGTTTGCTTGTGAATTCGTCTGCCATTTCAAACCTTTAGTTTTTTACTCAGAGTCAGGCGCAATGCCCGCCGCGCACGCGACAGGCGTGACATCACGGTGCCGGCCGGAATTCCTAACGTGTCCGAAATCTCCTGGTACGACATCTCTTCAAAATCGCACAGCAACAAAATCTCCCGGAACGGAACTGGCAACTCGGCGAGCGCATTCTGCAGCATTTCCTTCTGGGAACTTGCAATGAAAATGCTCTCGGGTGTTTCCTCGGTCGCCGGCAGCTGTTCCTGGTCTTCCTCTTCCAGCGGGCGGGTTGCACTGGCTTTCGAACCAGAGCGTGATGTCAGAAACGTGTTCCGTAAAATGCGATACATCCAGGCACGAAAATTTGTCCCCTGCTGAAAACCTGAGAACCCGCGCAGCGCCTTGACGTACGTTTCCTGCACCAGGTCTTCCGCCTCGCTGCGGTCCTGTGTAAGCCAGTGGGCGAAGTTGTAGAGCTGGCTGAACAACGGCATCGCCAGTTCCTCGAACGTCGTCGTCAAGCGTTCATCTGCCACCTCACTAGAGTAAACCAGCGGAGCTGACTTTTATTCCCAATGGAAGTCACGAACTTTTCAGGGAATAAATTCGCCTAGGTGCGGTTCTGCACTGTGCAAGGCAAGGAGGATGGAATGAAAGAGGTTGATCGCAGACGGTTTATGAAGATTGCCGGATCGTCACTTGGCATCGGAGTTCTTTATTCAGCAATGCCTTCAGCGCGCGCGAAAGGGGAAGCTGGCGCGTTTTTTGGCGAACTGGGCAAGAAAAACGGTGAGGCGGTTACGCCCTTCACCTTTCTTCAGTTGAGCGATGCCCATGTGGGGTTTGACGGCCCGCCCGATCCCCTGGGCACAAAAGCCTTTGAACGCGCGGTGGAGATGGTAAACGCTCTGCCACAGCGTCCGGACCTGGTCCTGTTCACGGGAGACCTCACCCACGATACGGAAGACAAAGACACGCATGCCAACCGCATGCGGCGCTTCCTGGAAATCTCAAAGCGTATGAATGTGCCGTTGGTGAAGTATGTGCCGGGCGAACACGATGCCGGGCTTGATGCCGGGCAGATGTATCGCGAATTTCTAGGGGAGAGTTACTACTCCTTCGACCATCGGGGCGTGCACTTCATTGCTCTCGATAACGTTTCGCGTGCCAAACCGGAAGTCGGGCCGGACCAGCTGGCCTGGCTGAAAAAGGACCTGGCGCGATTCGATAAATCAGCGCCCATCATCGTGTTCACCCATCGTCCGCTATTTGACCTGAAGCCGGAGTGGGAATGGTTCACCAGCGATGGCGACGACGTCATGAATGTGCTTGCGCCTTACCAGAACGTCACCGTTCTGTATGGCCACATTCATCGCGATGATGAGCACGCGGTTGATCACGTTCACCACTACGCTGCTCGCTCGCTGATCTTCGCGTTTCCAGATCCGGAAAAGACGGCAGCCAAAAAGCCATTTCCATTCGACAAAGATGCGCCATTTAAAAACCTGGGCATTCGGTTGGTGCACGAGAACTTCGCCGGCAAGCCGCTAGTGAACACAGTTTCTGTGCAGGACGTCGAGCTCACGACCCGTGAGTTCATGGGCATCAATGGAATCAATCAGATTTTGAGAAACCCTTCACTTTAGAGCTGAAACTTAGGAGAAATCGGAAATGAGACCCAAAGCTTTGAAAATAATTTTGTCCGCGCTGCTGATGATTACGCTCCTCGGAATCATCATTACCCACCAGGTAAGTGCGGAAGCTCCGCGCGTGATCGAGATAACCGCCAAGAGATTCGCTTTTACCCCCAACCAGATCACCTTGAAGAAAGGCGAACCAGTGATTCTTCGCCTTAAGAGCGAGGACGTCACGCATGGCTTCTTCATGCGCAAGCTGAAGATCGACGAGACCATTGAACCCGGTAAGACGCTGGATGTCGCCGTTACTCCGGACACTGCCGGAACTTACACCACCATCTGCGACCACTTCTGTGGTGTCAATCACGGCAGCATGAATATGACTATCTCGGTGGTGGAGTAAGGCGATGACTCGACGTTGGCGCGTTTTGTATCCATTAGCGGGATTGCTGCTGCTGGCCGGATGCAAAGCGCGCCAGCCGGGACGAGTGGAGACAGTGCTCATGAGCACGATCAAACAAAGGGTGACCATTCGCGGATCTGAGAAAAATCCGGTCGAGGCCACACCGCAGGAGATCGAATCAGGGCGGAAGACTTTCGGACAGTACTGCATGGTATGTCATGGGCTGGATGGCCAGAACACAGGAGTGCCCTTTGCCGATCGAATGTCGCCGCCGGTGCCTGACCTTGGTTCGCCACAGGTGCAGAAGTACAGCGATGGACAGCTGAAGCGGATCATTGATGACGGTATCTTCCCGTCCGGTATGCCGGCCAGTCGCGGCATTCTCGGTGACGATGAAGTCTGGCGGATTGTTCTTTACCTGAGGCACCTGCCGCAAAAGGGAAGTCTGGGTGAGCCTGCGGTTTACGGCGGAAGCTCGCGCTAGAGAAAACAACACTTACAAGTCAGGGTGCGCAGCAATGGAGAAGACCCTACCCCGCGGCAGAGGTGCGCGCGCTTTCGGCCTGACTGTTGTGAAAGCTGTCGGCATAGGCATCGGCGATTGTATAGCGGATCACGTCGTTGTAGGCCGGGCCAAGAAACTTCTGCAATCGCTCGGTGCTCATGATGTACTCGCCCGTCATGTATGGCCAGGCCTCGGGAGGAATCGCCGAGATTCCGGCCTTCCACATCACATTGAGAACGGTGCGAAAGGCCAGCGTTCCCGGTACCCGGCGCAAACGGGCGTGCGCCATGTCGATGCATTTTTCGAAGGGGTGTACCTCGAAAAGCACCCAGCAGATAATTTTCGACGCTGGCTCCGGCAAACATGTGAGGACGCAGCATGTACACGCTGCAGCCCCTTAATGAAGGTGCGCGCTGCTGCACCACCCGGTCACATTCAGCCTTATGGATGGCGTAGGGCAGGGTGTGACCGGCAAGAGGCTGGTCTTCGTTGACCGGGCCAGGAAGCTGCGAACCGTAGGCCGAAACACTGCTGGGAAAAATGAATTTCTGGATTACAGTTTCGTCTCGGTTTGCTTCGGTAACAGCTTCCATCACCCGGGCGGTACCGGCGACGTTGATCTGCCACATGCGTTCCACATCCAGCACTCCGGTCTGTACCGGATCAATCACAAATGCCAGATGAATGACAGAGACTGGGCGAACTTCCCTAAGCAAATCCAGCAGCTTGTGGCAGGAGTCCTCCTGGCCCAGATCCATCGATTCGAAGCGCAACTTCAGATCATCCGAGGGCGGGCGGAAATCGACCCCCACCGTCGTGAAATCCGACAACTGTGAAACTAAACGACGGCCAAGGTTTCCGGAAATTCCGGTGATCACGACAACGGGTTTGGTTTCGGACATCTACTTCGGATCCGCGCCGTTCGTCGCTGCCGGCGGCTTTGCCAGGGCTTCCGGCTTGGCGCCGGGAGCGGGAGCGCCTTCGGCAAAATACTTTTCGTTTAATTCCGGAGTTGCGGACTGCTGAATGGCTTGCATCTCATCGCGAAGCTTCTGCTGGCTGAGAGTAGTGGAAATTTCCTGTTTCACCTGCTCAAAAGGCAAAGTGTTCTTTTCACCCACTTTGTAGATGAAGTAACCGCTCGGATTTGCGATTGGTTGCGACACCTCGCCGCTTTTGCTGTCGAGCACTGCGAGCTGGTCAGGCGGCAAGCCGTTGCGCCGCACCTTCCCGAGTTTGGTCGGGGGTTTATTTTTCATCTCGGTACCGGCGTAAGCTTCGTCCTGCAACTTGTCGAAGTCCTCGCCGGCTGCGGCCCGTGCGCGCAATGAGTCGGCCAGCTTTTTGGTTGCCTCTTCGCTCTCCTGCTCTTTCTTTTTGACGTCCTCTTCGCTGGGCTTGTCTTTTGACTGGGCTGCGTCTTTTTCCTGCGGCTTCAGCTTGGGAACAAATATGCGCTGCAGGTCGGCTTCTTCGTAAGCTACGGTGTTGGCTTTGTAATAATCCTGCAAATCCTTCTCTGAAATATTGGAGGCCTGCTCCTGCAGCGACTCACGGGTGACCACGGTCTTGCAGGGCGCTGCTGAAGTCGCTGCCTTCTTGTCGCACACGCCCGGAATGGTGATGACTGCGGTCTGCGGCCCTACGCTCTGGCCATCGGAAGCGGATGGCATAGCCGGCTTGGTAGAAGACTGCGCGGCGGGATTCTTGGGGGCAGCCGGTTTGGTTGTCGCTGCCTGGCCCCAGGCAAGCGCACCAGTGAGCAGGCAGAGCAGTGGGTATTTAACCATGAACCATGACTCCTTCAGGAAGAGGCTAAGACGTACCTGAAATCCTAGCACAGGCGTGATGCTGGCCTATCGGGGGTGACTCTATAATGCGTGCATGGCGACGCCTGCCACATACAGCCCGGAGTCTATGCGTGCGGAAAAACGTGGGGTTGCCGGAAACTCGGTGCTGGCCGCATTTGCTATCACCGGGCTGAAGATAGTGGTTGGCATAACCACGGGCAGCCTGGGTATCCTTTCCGAGGCGGCACACTCCGCGCTCGATCTGATTGCCGCTGTCATTACCTGGCTGTCGGTTCGAGTATCTGATAAGCCGGCTGACGCCGATCATCAGTACGGGCATGGCAAGGTCGAAAATTTTTCTGCCTTTATTGAAACCGGACTATTGCTGCTGACCTGCCTGTGGATTGTTTCCGAAGCCATCAAGCGGCTCTTCTTTCACCACGTCGAAATTCTACCTAGCGTATACGCATTCCTGGTCATGTTGTTCTCTATGGCGGTAGATTTCTGGCGTTCACGGGCGCTGGGGCGAATCGCGGAAAAGTATGACAGCCAGGCACTGGAAGCCGATGCCTTGCACTTTTCCACCGATATCTGGTCAAGCGGCGTGGTGATTATCGGCCTGCTGCTGGTGATGGTGGGAAACGCCTTGAACATAGGCTGGATGCGCGTGGCCGATCCAATTGCAGCGCTGTTTGTCGCTGGTGTCGTGGTTTATGTCAGTTCGCGCCTGGCCCGGCGCACCATCGATGCTTTGCTGGATGCCGCTCCGGCTGGCATTCGCGGAAGCATCATCTCTGCGGTGTCGAGGGTCGAAGGCCTGCTCGAAATTGATCGGGTGCGGATCCGCCGTGCCGGAAACCGTTACTTTGCTGATCTTTCAATCGGGCTGGCGCGCAAC
>QHZY01000005.1:0-3356 GCA_003224855.1 Acidobacteriota bacterium
ACAGGCCGGCAAGGAACGCACGGTCTACAAACTTTTCAACTTCCTCGGTGGCCTCATCTACCGTGCGGCCGATGACATTGATCTCGGAAGGCACATTCTGATCTTCTTTCTCGATCGACACTGAAATCCCGCGCGCGCGGGCTGCCTTGAGTGGGGAGTCATGCGCCGAAGCGACCACAGAAGCAATGTCAGTGCGGGGAATGCGCATCTTCATCGCGCCGATCTCCACTTCAAACTGGTGATCATCAATCCTGCGAATGACGCGACCCGTGCGGCCGAGCGATTTCAATTTCACGGTGTCGCCTTCCGCGACATGCTGCACGACCTGGGGCTGAGCATTGGGATCGTCGCGATCGGCGCCGGAGCTGTGCGCCACGACGGTCGAATCGAACTGCTCCCGGAGATCGCGCCGCATGCGCCCGATACGGCGCTCAGCGTCTTTGGAAAGCTTCTGTGCCGCCGCTCGCTCCTGGATGGCGTTGAGGGACTCGCGCGCTTGATATTTGAAATCGCGCAACAGGTCTTCTAATTTCTTCTCCATTTCGCGAACCTTTGCCTGCTGATCGCGGCGGCCCTCGTTTGCCAGTCGGCCCTTTTCGCGTTCCAGTTCCTGTTGGCGGGCTGCGAGTCGTAAGCGCTCGGCTTCGGCTTCGCGCAGGTCTGAATGAAGACGATCCAGAAATTCACCGACATCGCGCGCCTGGCTGCCAAGACGCGAGCGGGCGGCGGAAATAATTTTCGGATTCAACCCCAGGCGCTGGGCGATGTTGATGCCCGCAGACGCGCCGGGAACACCGAGTCTAAGTTCGTAAGTGGGCTGCAACGTGGATTCGTCAAAGCCGACAGATGCATTCAGCACGCCTGCAGTATTTGCGGCATACACTTTCAGCGAAGTGTGATGGGTGGAGATGATTGAAACGCAGCCAAGGTGTCGAAAGTAATCGGCAATGGCCACCGCCAAGGCAGCCCCTTCTTCGGGATCGGTGGCCGATCCAAGCTCGTCGAGCAGTACAAGGGATTGTGGCGTGGCAGCGCGCGAAATGAAGTCGATGTTGGTGACGTGCGCGGAAAACGTGGAGAGGTTCTGCTCGATCGACTGAGAATCGCCGATATCTGCCAGGACTGAATCGAAGATGGGCAGTGTGGCGCCATCCGCGGGCACCGGAATGCCGCACTGCGCCATGAGCGCGAGCAGGCCGAGGGTCTTCAGCGCAACCGTCTTGCCGCCCGTATTAGGGCCGGTGATGATCAATTGCCGGCTGGAATCGAGTTCAATGGTTATCGGCACAACCTGCCCGCCTCTGGCCTTGAGATTGCGTTCCAGAAGAGGATGGCGAGCGTTAATAAGCAGCAGAGCCGATTTTGATTGACTCTCTCCTGTCTCAAAAGAAACCGGAACGCAGTTGTAATCTTCCGCAAAGCGCGCTTTGACAAACTGGAATTCGAGCTCGGCCAATATACCCGCAGCCGCCAAAATGGCCTCACTGCTTTCGCCGATACGGCCCGTCATTTCGAGCAGTATGCGGTGGATCTCCGCTTGTTCCTCGTCAAACAGGCGCACCAGTTCGTTGTTCTGATCAATGGTTTCAAGCGGTTCGACAAATACAGTCTGGCCGCTGGAGCTTGCACCATGCACAACACCTTGCACCCGGCGCTTCTGTTCGATCTTCACCGGAATCACAAAACGTTCGCCGCGGATAGTGATCAGCTCATCCTGGACAGCGCCGCCCTCGCTGAGACGTCCCAGATATGAGCGCAGCGACGACTGGATGGCGCGTCTTTGCTTTTCGATCTCACGTCGGATGCGGGCCAGTTCGGGCGAGGCATGATCATCGAGTGTGCCGTCCGGCAAAATCTTGTTCTGGAAACCGCGCAGGAAGCCGGAGAAATCCGCGATGGCGGACGAGAATTCCCGCACAGCACTCCAATCGCCGGACATCGCCGCCGGTGGCTTCAGGCTGATCTGTCGCCAATCCGCAGCACGATCTACAAGGCGAATAACTTCGTTGATCTCATTTGCTTCTGCGGCGACGCCACTGATGCGTGATTTCTCAACGATGGCGAGAATGTCAGATAATCCGGAAAACTCGAACCGGCCCCCCACGCGGCGGAACTCGCGGATTTCCAGCACCAGCTGCTGCTGGTTTCGAATCCAGCTTCGATCTGTAGCGGGCGAAATGGCGGCTATGCGTCCCTGGCCGAGCGGAGAAGAGGCGTAGCCACTGAGGACGCCCCGCAGGGAGTCGAACTCCAGGACCCGCGCACTGCTGTGCTGCAATTGCAGAACTGGCACCAAGGTCATTATATGGATTGCGAGCAGAACAGAACTTCACGCCTTGGCAGCATGAGCTTCGCGCGAGCCTTGCCTGGCGACGGGCAGCCGTATCACAAACGCAGCGCCGCCTTCACTGCGGTTGTGGCAGGAAATCTGGCCGTGATGGTCCTGGACCACGCCGTAGGTGGCGCTCAGGCCCAGGCCGGTGCCCTTGCCAACCATCTTAGTAGTGTAAAAGGGATCGAACACGCGGTGCGGCTCGCTGATGCCAGGGCCGGAATCGAGAAACTCGATTACCACTTCCTCTTCTTCGCGACGGGCGATCACCATGAAAGAGCCGCCGCCCGCTTCCTCCAGCGCATCTGCAGCGTTGCCGATGATTTCCAGGCAGCACTGGATCAGCTGATTGCTGTTGCCCCACACCGCTGCCAGATCCGGGGCAATGTTCTTTTCTACTCGGATGCGCTTGCTTTCCAGGCGCAGGGTTTCCATCTTTACCGCGCGGACCACCACTGAACCGATATCTACCAGCGACTTCTCGCCCGGAGTCTGCTGGGCGAAGCTGAGCAGGCCGGATACGAGTTCCTGGGTTCGCCGTGCTTGCTGCTTGATTCGTTCCGCCATGTTGGCCTGGTGGGATGGCAGGCCGGCCTGGGAGGTCATTACATCCGAGTAGGCGAGGATCGCAGCCAGAGGGTTTTTGATCTCATGGGCGGCGCCCGCGACCAACTGACCAAGTGAAGCCAGCTTCTCTTTTTGTACCAGCTGGCTGTGCAGCCGCTGTGATTTTTCAAGACCTTCGTGGGATTTTTCCACCAGACGTACCAGTTCCCGGTCGAGCAGGTACTGCCGCAGAAAGATAAACGCTGCCAGCACCAGCATGGACAAAAGCACTGACATGAGCCTGAACTGGCGAACGGCAATGGGCGCTCCGTCCACAAACCACGCCCAGTAGCCGAGAACTGGCAGCGAGAGAATGGCGCACATCGCAAGCCGCGGCGTGAGCGCCATCCAACGCGGCGGTTGGGTGCTTGCCTTTTCGTGCTGGGGCTGAACTTTCAGTGCCAGCAGAAAGGCATAA
>QHZY01000005.1:3412-31365 GCA_003224855.1 Acidobacteriota bacterium
GTTGTAATTGCGCTCGTACGAGGACGAATGAATGACTACGTATTCGTCGGGAAAAATGATGAATGCGTATAGAAAAGCCCACCAGACCACCAGCATCAGCAGGTTTAGCGTGGTCGAATAACGCTGCTGGTCTTCTTCCCGGCGGTGCGGACGCACCGCGGCCGCTGCCATGAACGGCACCAGATGCAAAAACAGGATCTCGTCGCCCACAAAGGGTTGTGGCAGTTCCTGCTTCATCACTACTTCCAGCCAGACCCACAGCCCAAGGTTGATCACCGACATGAAGCTGCCAGCCCCGATCAGGCCCCAGAAGAGCTGAGTCTGCCCCCTGGTCTGGACCACTAATGCGGTCACCACAGCCACAGCCAACAATGTAAGAAAGAATTGGTAAAGATCGGCGAAGTTGGTCAGCAGCGGCGAACGGTGAAGTACCACGGAAACAAGCGTGTAGACCGCGAATAGTCCCACACACGCGGACAACTGCCGGTCTTTGGTAAGCCAGTGCATGCCCTTGGCATTTTAGCGTTGGGTGAAACGGGAGATGAGACTTCGTAAACCGAGCAGGGTTACTTTGGTCACCCCCGTCAGGGCTGGCAGGTTGGTGGGGTTCGAGT
The DNA here is from genome assembly GCA_003224855.1 of Acidobacteriota bacterium. Taxonomy (GTDB): domain Bacteria; phylum Acidobacteriota; class Terriglobia; order Terriglobales; family Acidobacteriaceae; genus Gp1-AA142. The sequence continues at coordinate 4,027 of QHZY01000005.1, forward strand.
ATTAAGCCGGCCGGTTGATCCCAGGCCGTTCTCAGATCCGCATCGGCATGACAATGTACCGGTACTTGTAGTCTTCGCCTTCGGCGGGGCGGAGTTGGCCGGCAGACTGGGCATCTTTGAGTTCAAGTTTCACGTCCCCCGCGCCCACCGCTTTGAGGAAGTCGATGATGTAGTTGGCATTAAAGCCGATGGTGAGCGAATCTCCCTGGTAGCTGGTCTCGATCGAATCCTCTGATTCGCCGGTTTCGGTAGACGAGGCTGAGAGCTTCACTTCGCCTTTTTCGAGCTTTAGGCGCACGGCTCGCGAACGCTCATCAGCGAACTGGGCAACCCGCGCAATGGCGGCTCCTAGTTCACCGCCTTCCAGATTTACGGAACGGCTGTTGTCTTTCGGCAGCACGGCTTCATAGTTCGGGAACTGGCCGGTGAGTTGACGAGAGGTCAGCAGGCGATTGCCAATGCGGAAGAAGAGGGTTGATTCGTCTTTGGCGAAATCAATTTCTTCGGCATCGGTTGAGTCGAGCAATGAGCGTAGCTCATCCATGCATTTTTTGGGGATGAGTGTTTTCATCTCGCCCGAGATGCCTTCAAACTTCTCGCCGCCGCGCTCAATGTGCGCCAGGCGGTGTCCGTCGGTAGCGACCATGGTGATCGACTCCGGCTTAAGCACCATCAAGGCGCCGTTCAGGGTATAGCGGGATTCTTCGCTGGCGATGGCGAACCCGGTCTTGGCAATCATATTGCGCAAAACCTGGGCAGGAATTTTTACGGTGCTCGCGGTGGGAAAAACCGGAAGAGTCGGGAAGTTCGATCGGGCCATTCCCACCATCTTGGTATTGGATCTTCCGCAGCGAATGCTGACCCAGTGATTCTCGAGCAGTTTAATGGTTATTTCGGCATCCGGCAGCAACTTCACGTAGTCATGTAGTTTGCGCGCCGGAATGGTACAGGAACCTTCCTTTTTGACCTTGGCAGCGCATGACGTTCGCAGGCTGAGGTCCAGGTCGGTTGCGGTAAGCGACAACCTGTCTCCTCCCGCTTCGAAAAGATAATTCGAGAGGATGGGAATGGTGGTCTTCCGCTCAACCACGCCCTGGGTGGCCGTCAGTTCCCGCAGCAATTCGAACTTGCTGACCGTGATCTCCATGGTGGACGTTCCTGTTGCCGCCAAAGCCTCTGCTGGCATAACCATTATCTCCCGCTACTTCGATAACTACTAAATTCAAACTAAAATCAAGATAACCAGTAGTAGCAGTAGGCGGCAGGGAAAAGTGGAAATCAGAATTAAGTTCCCACCTGCCTTGCGTTTGCACCGGCCATCCTCGTGTAAAAAATAGCGTCCCCTCGAGTTGCACGCCACAGTACTTTAGGACGCAGTTCGACCAATTCTGACCTCAATTGCACATATTCAACAAGCGGCTCAAAGAAATCCAACAGGAAGAACGCTTCTCTAGTGGAAAAGCGCTGCACAACCGCGATTTATCCACCTAACTGCTCGGTCAGTTTATTGATCAACCTGTTCAAATCTTTGTCATTCTTGCGTTGTAGGTCGATCTTCTCCACCGAGTGCAGCACGGTTGTGTGGTGCTTACCGCCGAACTGGCGGCCGATCTCGGGGAGAGACGCCTCCGTGAGGTGCTTGGCCAGGTACATCGCAATCTGCCGCGGATAGACAATAGCGCGGGAATTGTTCTTGGCCTTGATCTCAACCAGACGCAGACCAAACTGCTCGGCCACCGCTTTCTGAATGGACTCGATGGTGACCTTGCGAGCCTGGGAGTCGATGAAATTCTTAAGCACCTGCTGGGCGTAGGGGAGGGTAATTTCGGCGCCGATCAAAGAAGAATGTGCCACCAGACGAATGAGCGCGCCTTCCAGTTCGCGAACGTTAGATCGGATATTGGAAGCGATATAAAGCGCCACGTCGGTTGGCAGCGTTACCTTTTCCTGCTCGGCTTTTTTCTGAAGAATGGCGACCTTGGTTTCAAGGTCGGGAGGCTGGATATCGGCGATGAGGCCCCACTCGAAACGGCTTCGCAGCCGGTCTTCTACCTCAGCCAACTCTTTGGGCGGACGATCGCTCGCGATCACAATCTGCTTGAGCGATTCATGCAACGCGTTGAAGGTGTGGAAGAACTCTTCCTGGGTACGTTCTTTCTGAGCCAGAAATTGGATGTCATCGATCAGCAGCACGTCCACATTGCGGAATTTGTCGCGGAAGCTGGTCATCTTGTCATAGCGCAGCGAGTTGATCATTTCATTGGTGAACTTCTCGCTGGAGATGTAGCAGATAGCCGATTGCGGCTGCCGGCGCTTGATCTCGTGTCCGATGGCCTGCATCAGGTGGGTCTTGCCCATGCCAACTCCGCCATAGAGGAAGAGCGGGTTGTAGGCCTTGGACGGGCGCTCGGAGACCGCCTGGCAGGCAGCGTGAGCAAACTGGTTGCCGCTTCCAATCACAAATGCGTCGAAGGTGTAACGCGGATTCAGTTGCGCAGCGCCGTCCCAGTCAAAGCGGCTCTGGGAAGGTCCGCTGCCGGGCCGCGCCGAAAGGCCTCCATCATGGCGAATTGGAGTCGCCGCGGGATCATCTTCGGGAGTTACAAACTTCACATCCTGATACTCCAGGCCGAGATTATCTACTGCCTCCTGGATCAGGTCTGCGTATTTGTCGCCCACGTGCCGGAATTCGACAGTAGGCACGCGGATGAACAACACTCCATCGGTGGCGTGACTGTACTTTGTCGGCTTGAGCCAAGTGTCGTAGGAGTGGCGGTTGATTTTTTTTTCCAGGGCTTCCAGGATGCGCAACCACGGATTAGGCGAAAGAGTCGGAGTAGGAACAGACATATGAAGTTTTTAAATGGGCCTGCCGCCAGGGTCAGGGCCGGTCACAAAATGCGTTGCAGATTGTCCAGCAGACAACCCGTCGCAGGCTGGTTACGCTGGGCGCTGGAAAATTTAATATGCTGGATCAGTCCGGCATACTAGCACAAAAATTTCACGCTTGCGGAAAACTTCGAACAGAATTTTTTTCGCGCGCGTACGATTCAGAACCCGAAGCCTGCTCTCTGTCAAGTGTTCAGAGTATAACTGCCGCGCGGCTTGTGCAGTTTGCGGTGAGTGGAAATGCTGAACGGCTCGAATAAGCTTTGAGCAGGGAGACATGGTGCGAAAGAGATCAGGTCAACACGCCTGCGCGGTGTTTGCTGCTCTCGCACTATGTCATTTATACTCGTTGTTTACTTTGCGTGGTTTACCTTGCGTGATTACCTTGCGTGATGCACGCCTGACGAGGAGCCTTTTCGTTTCATGCCCAAACGTACGTTCCAACCTAACCGCCGACGCCGTTCCAAGGTGCACGGATTCCGCACCCGCATGAAGACCAAGAGCGGGCGAGCGGTCATTTCACGGCGCCGTGCCAAAGGCCGCAAGCGGGTTTCGGTAAAGCCGGGTTTTCGCGAGTAGTTCCAAACATGGTTGAAATCAGTGCAGCTTCAGCAGCTGGAAGCAAAAACTATGCCGGCGTTTACCCGCAGCGCGCGTCTGCTCCGGCATAGCGACTTTGAACGCGTGTATAAGTTTGGGAAAAGGCAGTTTTCTACACACATGACTTTCTTTTACCTGCGTCGGCAATCCGGCGAACCCGCGCGGATCGGTTTTACGGTGAGCAAGGCGCTGGGAAACGCGGTGCAGCGCAACCGCATCAGGCGCCGTTTGCGGGAGGCGGTGCGCGCCGAGTGGAATGCCGCGCCCGCCATGGTGGACATGGTGATCAATCCGAAGCGCGCGCTGTTGAGTGCCGAGTTTGCGGTGATACGCGGCGAAGTCGAACGGGGATTTCAGCAGATAGGAAAGGCGCTGCACGGCTGATGACATCCTGGCCCAGGAAGTTTGTGCTTGCGTTACTGCGACTCTACAAGTTCGCCATATCGCCCTGGCTCGGGAATGCGTGCCGTTATCTCCCTACCTGCTCCGAGTATGCGAGCCAGGCAATAGAGACGCATGGCTTGGCGCGGGGAACGGTGCTGGCAGTTAGCCGCCTGCTGCGTTGTCACCCGTTCGCCAGCGGCGGGTATGATCCGGTATCTCATATGGACAGGAGGGGCAGCGATGATTTCGCAGCTGCCCACACTGATTAAGCCACTTGGCTGAATTCAAAAATCCCCAGCAGGAATCCGGAAATGAGCGTCAGCTGCTACTCGTTTTTGTCCTGACTTTCGTGGTCATGATCGTGTTCCAGCCGCTGTACAAAAAATATTTTCCGTCGCCTGCCGCTCCGCCATCCCCAGCTGCAACTCCGGGCGCGCAGAGCACTCCGGCGACAAATCCGGAACCGCCGCGCACAAATTCCGCAAGCAAGGGGGCGCTCAAGCAGGCGCAGAACGAATCATCCCTGGTAATTGAAAATGATGTCTACCGCATCACCTTCAGCAGCCGGGGCGCGCAGGTGAAGTCTTGGGTGCTGAAAAAATACAACAATGACAATCACCAGCCACTCGATCTGGTGAACGCCGGCGCGGCCGAGAAGTTCGGGTATCCGCTGTCGCTTTTTACCTATGACGAGAGCTTACGCAATCGCATCAACTCCGCTTTGTTCGTTCCCTCCGCAACTGGTTCATTAACTGTTCCGGGTACGGTGGCGTTCGAGTACTCGGATGGCGCGCTTTCCGTGCGCAAGACTTTCAGTTTCGATTCCAGCTACCTGATCACAGTACAAACTTCAGTCTTCCTGGATGACAAAACGGTCACCGCTTTTCCCATGTGGCCTGCGGGTTTCGGAGATGAAGCCAATCCGGCGGGTTATGCCTCAGCACGAGTGGAGTACCAGAATGGCAGCAACATCGAGCGGATAGCAGCAAAAAAGGTCAGCGGAGGAAACACTATTCGTGGCCCGTTTTCCTGGGCTGCGGTAGGTGACCAATATTTTGCTGCAGTATTTATACCGGAAATCCCGCAGAATGCCGCTCTGGTTACCCTGCGCAATGGGCTCGAGCTTCCCAAGGAACCAAAAAATCCGAATTCGCAGGAGACCATCCGGGTGGATGTGATCGGCGCAGCCGCCGCAACTCTGAACAGCCCGGTGACCGAGCGCATCTATGTCGGCCCGCGTTCGCTGGATGTGCTGGAGGGAACTCAGGTACACACGATTACCGGCGCACCGCAGGACCTGCGCGGCCTGGTCAACTTCGGCTTCTTCAACCTGATCGCGCGGCCTCTGTTTCTGTGGCTCAAGTGGACTTACAAGTATGTCCACAACTGGGGATGGGCGATCGTCCTGCAAACCCTGATCATCAGCATTCTTCTTCTGCCGCTGCGCATCTCCAGCATGAAATCTGCGCTCAAAATGCAGAAAGTCCAGCCGCAGATGAATTCCATCAAAGAAAAATACAAAAAGTACTCGATGCGTGATCCGCGCAAGCAGGACATGAATCAGGAAATAGCAGACCTGATGAAGCGGGAGGGCGTAAGTCCCGCGGGCGGCTGTCTGCCGCTTCTGATCCAGATGCCCTTTCTGTTCGCTTACTACAGCATGCTGAATGCCGCCATTGAGCTGCGCCATGCGCACTGGCTGTGGATCTGGGACCTCTCATCGCGCGATCCGTATTTCGTGCTGCCCACTTTGATGGTGGTCAGCATGATCGCCGCCCAGCGCATGACCCCCCAGGCCGGCATGGACCCGCAGCAACAGAAGATGATGAACGTCGTCATGCCGCTGACCATGGGGTTCATCTTCTACAATCTCGCTTCTGGTCTGAATTTGTACTATTCATTGAGCAATCTGGTTTCGACCGTGCAGCAGGTAGTGATGAATCGCACCAAGCTGGGCCGCGAGATGCGCGAACTGGCCGCTAAGCGGGCGAGAAAAAAAGACAAATAGCCTTTCTTTATGCCGATTACTGACAAGATTTCCGCCGCTAACAAAATCCACGAGTTTCTGAACGTAGTCGTGAACAAGGGCGGTCTGCGACTGAAGTACCGAATCACCGTCGATCCCCCGCTGCCGGAAGAACGCGACTGGGAGCGCCCTGAAATACTGGTCGAATTCGCCGGGCCCGATTCGGCGGCGCTGCTGGCACGCGGCGGAGCCCTGCTGCGCGCGCTCGAACTGCTGGCGCTCGAAATGCTTCGCCTGCCCGGAAACGAACACGAGAAGATCTGCTTCGACTGCAGGAACCAGCGCTCGCTGCGCATCGAAGAACTTCGCGCTGCCGCGAATGTGGCCGCCGAGAAAGTCCGAACCTCGGGAACTCCTTACCAGTTTGCTCCCATGTCATCGCGCGAGCGGCGCATCGTGCATCTCGCGTTGCGCGAGTACACCGATTTGCGAACCGAAAGCCAGGGAGAGGGGTTGCGAAGGTCGGTGGTGCTGTATCCGGGCAACTACAAGAGCTCCTCGCCTCGTTAGCAGGTGATCGATAAATGCCGGGCCTCCTGGCCCGGCAAAAAATTTCCTTGTGCATCTGGACGACACCATCGTCGCCGTCGCTACTCCGCCCGGGCGGGGCGGCATCGGAGTAGTGCGCATCGCCGGGACGGAAGCGAAGACGATTGCTGCGCCCATGCTGCGGCTGAAGCGGGAACTCAAGCCGGGGCAGGCCATCTTTGGCGAGCTGATTGAACCGTGTGGCACGGGCGCCCTCGCCCGCGAGCAGACCCGCATGGATGAAGTCGTCGTCAACTATTTCGCTCGTCCGCATTCCTATACCACCGACGATATTATTGAGATTTCTGCTCACGGCTCTCCGGTAGTTCTGGAGCGCATAGTTCAGCTCGCGCTGGCCGCCGGTGCGCGTCTCGCCGAACCGGGCGAATTCACGATGCGCGCTTTTCTGAATGGCCGCATCGATTTATCTCAGGCTGAGGCGGTCCGCGACCTGATCGAATCGCAAACTCTGTATCAGGCCAAGGTCGCAGCGCAACAGCTTGGGGGTTCGCTGTCTAAAACGCTGCAGCCCATAAAAGCAAAGCTTGTCGAACTGATCGCGCTGCTCGAAGCAGGGATCGATTTTGCGGAAGATGATGTTTCGGTTTTGCCGGGCACGCGAATCCGGCAATTGATCTCTGAATTATCAGGTCCGCTTCAAGAGCTTGCCCAGTCTTTCGATTACGGCCGGGTCGTTCACGAAGGTTTGACGCTGGCGATCGTGGGGCGGCCAAATGTTGGGAAATCAAGTCTGTTTAACCGGCTGGTCGAGCGTGAGCGTGCCATTGTCACTGCGTCGCCGGGCACTACCCGCGATCTGGTGACAGAAACCGTGAGCATCGGCGGCATTCCCGTGAAGCTGGTGGATACCGCCGGTATCCGCAGCGCGCTCGACGAGGCCGAGAGCATTGGCATTCGAAAATCAAAGGAAGCATTGGCCGATGCGGGCCTGGTACTGGTGGTGATCGATTCGTCGCAGGCGGTGAGCGGGGGCTTAAGCGAAGAGGATCGCGAGCTTCTGGCGCTGGCGGAAGGGCGCAGCGCGATCGTGGTGCTGAACAAATCAGACCTGGCGATGAACCACTCTGAATTGCAGGGCGTGCGCACTTCAGCCATTACGGGCCACGGAATATCCGAACTGCGCGAAGAAATTCTGAAGAAAATCGGCGGCCGCCAGCACGAATCCGCCATGCTGACCAATGTCCGTCAGCAGAAGCTGGTACAGGATTCGCTGGCCGGCTTGGCTGCGGCTATCAAAGCCGGCGAGAACGACACTCCGCACGAAATGCTGCTTCTGGATCTTTATTCCGCGCTGCACGCACTCGACGAGATTACCGGAGCCACTACCAACGACGACATCCTGAATGTTATCTTCGGCAAGTTCTGTATCGGCAAGTAGGCTTCGTCCCAGAATGTCCCCCGCGAGGCACTTAGCTGGCCTCCACCACCGCTCTAGAATCGCCTGCAGGGGAGAAACCAATGGCGATCTTCAACGACTCGCGTGGCAAAGTGATTGATATCAATCCAACTCCATTTCTCAGGCTGCTGTTCATCGGAATATTGGCGTTCCTGATTGTGTTGCTCCTGTTTGGGTCGGTCGCCCGGGTTGATTCCGGGAATGTTGGCGTCCTCACCCTGTTTGGAAGGGTCACGGGTGAGGCGTTACCGGAAGGCGTTCACCTTATAAATCCATTTAAGGCAAATCACGAGCTCTCCATAAGGACCCAGGAGATCAAAGAATCAGCCAGCGTGCCTTCGAGCGAAGGGCTGGTCATGAGCCTGGATACGTCGCTTATTTACCACCTTAATCCGGAAAAGGCAGCCCTGGTTTTCCAAAAGATTGGCCCCCGCTACGTCGAGGTGCTGGCGGTTCCAAATCTGCGCGCTGCCATTCGCGAAGCAACCGCTTCCCACAGTGCAAACGCGCTCTACACCGGTGAAAGGGAGATGGTCGCCAGGCAGATCTTCGATCAGCTGTCACAGAAGCTTGGCGAACGAGGTGTGACGGTTGAAAGTGTGCTTCTGCGTGACATCCAACTTCCAGCATCGCTGAAAGTTTCCATCGAATCCAAACAGCAGGCCGAACAGGAAGCGCTGGCCATGAATTTCCGCCTACAGAAGGAGACGCAGGAGGCCCAGCGCAAGAGGATCGAAGCTGCCGGCATCCGCGATTTTCAGCAGATCGTTGCCCAAGGCATCAGTCCGCAACTGCTGGAGTGGAAAGGAATCGAGGCGACCGAAACCCTGGCCAAGAGCGCAAACTCGAAGATCGTGGTAATTGGAAACGCGAAGAATGGATTACCGCTAATACTGGGACAATGAGCGCAGCAGGATGGTTAGCGAGACATTCTGGCCGCAGGCGCTCCGCCCGGCATACCGTAGTCGAGATCGAATCCCAGCTGCAGCTTTGCAGCTTCAGACATCAAGCCCGCGTTCCAGGGTGGCTCGAACACAACCTGCACGTCCACTTCTTTTACTTCGGGTAGAGATGACAACTTGCTTTCGACGTCAGCTTTCAGCACATTTCCCATGCCGCAGCCGGGCGCGGTCATCGACATATCGACCGCGACTTTCTTGCCGCCCTGCTCGCGATCCGTGATCTTGCACGAATAGATCAAACCCAGATCAACGATGTTTACCGGAATCTCAGGATCGAAAACGGTTTTGAGCTGGTCCCAGACCATGTTTTCGCTGAACGGCACATCGGCCGGTTTCTCCTGTGCTGCCGGCGCAGTCATGCCCATGGCATCGGAGTCTTTGGCATCGATCCGGCACATGTAGCCGGTGTCGGTAACCACCGTGTATCCGCTGCCCAGAAACTGCGAGATGCGCACGCGGGTGAGCGCCGGCAACATGCGGCGGATTCCGCTGGGAATCTCGATGGCCTCACACTCGCGTTTTAACTCAATCATTTCGTACATAATTTTCTACTCGGTTGAAACTGCTTCCTGCTTGCCCTCGAGGGCCGCCTGCAGCGTGTGCCAGGCCAGCGTGGCGCATTTTACGCGCATAGGAAATTCTGAGACTCCAGCAAACACCGTAAGCTTGCCGAGCTGGCTTTCGTCTTCGCTCTGCCCGGTAACCACTTTATGAAAGTGGCCGAACAGTTCCTGCGCTTGTGCGCGCGTCTTTCCCTTGATGCTCTGGGTCATCATCGAAGCCGATGCTTTCGAAATCGCGCAGCCCGAGCCTTGGAAGCCGACGTCCTGAATGGAGTCGCCATTCATTTGCAGGTACACCGTGAACCGGTCACCGCATAGCGGATTAAAGCCTTCCGCTTTCTTGTCGGCGCCTTTCACCTCGCGATAATTTCGCGGCGCCTTGCTGTGCTCGAGGATCACTTCCTGGTACAGGTCGCGTAAATCAGCCATCAGGCGAAAACCTCCCGTACCTTTTGGATGCCGCGCACCAGTGCATCGATTTCTTCCTTGCTGTTGTACAGGCCGAATGAGGCACGAGCGGTAGCGTCCACTTTGAAGCGCTCCATCACCGGTTGCGCACAATGATGGCCGGTTCGTATGGCGATGCCTTCCTGATCGAGAATGGTTCCCACATCGTGCGGATGCACGCCTTCTATCACGAACGAAAGCACACCGGCTTTTTCCTTCGCGGTTCCAATGATGCGCACGCCGGGTATCGCGGAAACTTTCCCGGTGGCATACTCGAGCAGCTGGTGCTCGTACTGCGCAATGTTCTCCATGCCGAGATGGTTGAGATATTCGAGCGCCGCACGCATTCCGACCGCGCCCGACATGTCCGGAGTTCCGGCTTCGAACTTGAGTGGAACCTTGTTGTAAACCGTCTTCTCGAAGCTGACCGAGCTGATCATCTCTCCCCCGCCCTGATAGGGAGGCATGGCGTCAAGCAACGCAAATTTTCCGTACAGGATTCCGATCCCGGTCGGCCCATATGTTTTGTGGCCGGAGAAAACGTAGAAGTCGCAGCCGAGCGCCTGAACGTCCACCGGAATTCTCGGAACCGCTTGTGCGCCGTCAACCAGAACCGGAATGTTCCTGGCATGCGCGAGTTTCACGATTTGCTCCACCGGGTTAATCGTCCCCAGTGCATTGGAAACATGCCCAACTGCCGCAATCTTCGTTCGCGGGCCAAGCAGCTGCTCGAATTTTTCGAGAATCAGCTCGCCCCTGTCGTTGATCGGCGCTACCTGCAGCTTCGCGCCCTTTTCCTCGCACAACATTTGCCAGGGCACGATGTTTGAGTGGTGCTCCATCGCGCTGATGAGCACTTCGTCGCCCGCTCCGACGTGCTTGCGGCCATAGGTTTGCGCAACCAGATTTATGCCCTCAGTGGCACTGCGCACAAAGATGATTTCGTGCCGATCGGCGGCATGGATGAACTTCTGTGCCGCTGTACGTCCCGCTTCGTACTCTTCAGTCGCGCGCTCCGAAAGGTAATGCACGCCCCGATGCACGTTGGCATTGTCGCGCTCGTAGTAGCGGACGATCGCATCGGTCACGGCTCTCGGCTTCTGGGATGTGGCAGCATTATCCAGATAAACGAGCTTGTGTCCGTGTACCTGTTGATTCAGGATTGGGAAGTCAGCCCGGATCTCTTCTACGTCGTAGCCGGATTCCACTTCGCGAATTCCGCGAGCGGGTTCGTGCGGCAATCTTGCTGCAGCCGTCATCCAACTTCCTCCCAGCTTCGGTTCTGCACGGATGCGCTTGCCGTGGTGACATGGTCGGCGATTTTCAACAGGTGCTCGTGAATCAGCCGCTCCGAGTACTCGCGCGCCGGGCCTGCAGCCATTCGTTCGAGACACTCGCTGGCGAATGCCATGAGCAGCAGGCGGCGCGCGGAAATTTCGTCAATGCCGCGCGACCGGAGATAAAACAGCGCGTTTTCGTCGATCTGTCCGATAGTTGCGCCATGTGTGCACTTAACGTCGTCAGCGTAGATTTCCAGCTGTGGCTTGGTATCAATCTGCGCATCATCAGAAAGCAACAGATTGCGATTGGTCTGCTTGGCATCGGTTTTCTGCGCGTCTTTGTGGACGACGATGCGGCCGTGAAACACGCCATGGGCGTGGCCATCCAGAATTCCGTTATAAAACTGCCGGCTGCTGCAGTGCGGGCTGGCATGTTCGACGTGCATGTAATTGTCGAGATGCTGCCGTCCCTCGCCCACGAACAGACCGTTAATCAGGCATTCGCCGCCCTCGCCCGCCAGCACCGGGTGAACATTGTTACGCACCAGTCCACCACCCAGCAGAAGCGAGTGCGAAGCAACGTTGGCGCTGCGCTCGTGCTGAATGCGCAAGGTGGAAATGTTAAAGGCATCAACTTTTTCGCGTTCGATCATGTAGTGTGAGACCGTGGCATTAGCACCGGCCACGAGTTCGGTGGCGCTGTTCGAAAGCACGGTGCCGCCGCCCAGCGAGACGTATTCTTCAATGACCGTTGCCTGGCTTTCCTGATCAAAAACAAGAAGATTGCGCGGGTGCACCATGCGCGGCGCGGCGGCCTGAGTCGAAACAAACAGCAGCCGGATCGGCACTTCCACCACCACTCCCCGGCTCACATGGACGAATGCGCCATCGCTGATGAAGGCAGTGTTCAGTGCCGCGAACGCATCGCGCTCAACATTCAGATACCGCCCAAGCTGTTCCTTAGCGGCATTCGAGTGTTTCGTGTTTTGCTCTTTGAGACTGGAAACCTGTACTCCGGGCGGAAGGGAACCTATGGTTGAAAACTCCGCCGCAAACTGCCCATCCACGAAGATCAGTTCGATCGCGGAGGCGGGAAACTTCCAGGCGCTCAAATCAGCCGCCGAAAGCTGAGGTGGATCCACGGGAAGCTCGAATTCAGTCTTGGCAATGGCGGAGACATTGGTAAATCGCCAGTCTTCGTCGTGCGTGGTGGGCAGGCCGGTCTGGCAGAACCGCGCAAAAGCATCTTCCCGCAGCTGCTTCAACCAGTCCGGCTCCGCGGTTCTGGGAAGGCGGGTGAAGGCTTCCAGGTAATGCTCGACATTTGCAATCGCAGTACTCACGGATGTCCTCACGCCGATGCCGGCTCTGGTTGCCGCGCGCCTTCGGTCCAGCTGTAGCCCTTTTCTTCGAGTTCGAGCGCCAGTTCCGGTCCGCCCGAGCGCACGATGCGCCCATCCACCAGCACGTGAACGAAGTCCGGGACTATGTAATTGAGGAGCCGCTGATAGTGCGTTACCACCAGCATTCCGCGCTCTGTGCTGCGCAGCGCGTTCACCCCATTAGCGACAATCCGCAGCGCGTCAATATCCAGGCCCGAATCAGTTTCATCAAGGATGGCCAGCCTGGGCTGCAACACCGCCATCTGCAGAATCTCGTTGCGCTTTTTCTCGCCTCCCGAGAAGCCCTCATTCACCGACCGGTTCATCAGCTTCTCGTCCATATCGAGCAGCTTCAGCTTTTCGCGGAACATGGGCAGAAAGTCCATGGCATCCATTTCATCCAGCCCCTGGTGCTTGCGGATGGCGTTCAGCGCCGAGCGCATGAAGTAGGTGTTGCCGATACCAGGGACCTCCACTGGGTATTGGAACGCCAGGAACACGCCTTCGCAGGCGGCTTCTTCGGGCTTCATCTCGAGCAGATCTTTGCCCAGAAAATTTATCGAGCCGGCGGTGACGTGGTAAGCCTGGCGGCGCGCCAGTACTTGCGCCAGTGTGCTCTTCCCCGAGCCGTTCGGCCCCATGATGGAGTGAACTTCGCCCGGGTTGATGGTCAGGTTAATGCCTTTCAGAATTTCGTGACCGTCCACGCTGGCGTGAAGGTTTTTTATCTCGAGCAAACTCATTCGTGTCTTCCTTTTCTGTTTGTTATTCCGAGCGCAGCGAGCAACCTGCTCTTGCTTACCCCATGGCTGAAGCCACTCGGAAATACGCCGTCTTTATCCGACGCTGCCTTCCAGGCTTACGCTCAGGAGCTTCTGCGCTTCCACCGCGAACTCCATCGGGAGCTCACGGAACACCTGCTTGCAGAAGCCGTTCACGATCATGGAAACCGCATCTTCCGCTTTCAGCCCGCGCTGCTGCAGATAAAACATCTGATCTTCGCCGATCTTTGAGGTGGAAGCCTCATGCTCCATGCGCGCGCTAGAATTCTTTACTTCGATATACGGGAAGGTGTGCGCGCCGCACTTGTCCCCGATCAGCAGCGAGTCGCATTGCGTGTAATTACGCGCACCCTTTGCGCCCTTCAGGATTTTCACCTGCCCACGGTAGGTATTCTGCCCATGTCCGGCGGAAATGCCCTTTGAAACGATCGTGCTGCTGGTGTTCTTTCCCAGGTGGATCATCTTGGTTCCGGTGTCCGCCTGCTGATAGTTGTTGGTCAGCGCGACCGAGTAGAACTCTCCGATCGAGTTATCACCCTGCAAAATGCAGCTCGGATACTTCCAGGTGATCGCCGAGCCGGTTTCCACCTGGGTCCAGGAAATCTTCGAGTTCACGCCCTTGCAGTTGCCGCGCTTGGTGACGAAGTTGTAGATTCCGCCCTTGCCGTTCTTGTCGCCCGGATACCAGTTCTGCACGGTGGAATATTTGATCTGAGCGTTATCGAGCGCAATCAGTTCGACCACCGCCGCGTGCAGCTGGTTCTCATCGCGAATCGGTGCGGTGCAGCCTTCCAGATAGCTGACCGACGCGCCTTCGTCAGCCACGATCAGCGTCCGCTCGAACTGCCCGGTCTCAGCCGCGTTGATACGAAAATAAGTTGAAAGCTCCATGGGGCAGCGCACGCCCTTCGGCACATAGACGAATGATCCGTCGCTGAACACCGCCGCATTCAATGCCGCAAAAAAGTTGTCGGTATAAGGAACCACCGAACCCAGGTACTTCTGCACCAGCTCAGGATGGTTTCTGACCGCTTCCGAAAACGAACAGAAAATTACGCCCTTCTCGGCCAGCTTTTCCTTGAACGTGGTGGCCACGGAGACGCTGTCAAACACCGCGTCCACCGCCACACCCGCCAGCATCTTCTGTTCCTGCAGCGGGATCCCCAGCTTTTCGTAGGTACGCAGGATCTCCGGGTCAAGCTCATCCAAGCTCTTCAGGCTCGGCTTCTGCTTCGGCGCCGAGTAATAGATCATGTCCTGATAATCGATCGGCGGGAACTTCACATTCGCCCAGGTCGGCTCGGCATGCGCCTGTTCCAGCGACGCCCAGTGACGGTACGCTTTCAACCGCCACTGCAGCATGAACTCAGGCTCGTTCTTCTTGGCCGAGATGACACGCACGATCTCTTCATTCAATCCCTTGGGGATTCCCTCCGCTTCAATGTCAGTGACGAAGCCCCACTTGTAGTCGCGCTGGGCCAGGTCACGAATGGTATCTACGCTCGTGCTCATTGCATTCTCCCGGATATCGTACTTGTCGTGGTTACGCTCTTACCGTTTGCATCTCGAATGGCTATTAACTGCATAGGGCGGATCAGGTCGGAAAGCATGACACTCTCGAGCGCTCCCCGTACGACTTGGTTGATCACTCTCTGGTTATCCCGGATGGAGCAGGAATCCTCCAGGTCGCAAAGACTGCCCGATTCCAGGCTGCATTCCGTCAAAGCCAGCGGACCCTCCATCGCGGCAATGATCTCCGCCAGCGAAATCAGGTGTGGCTCTCGTGCCAGACTGTACCCACCCTTGGTTCCGCGATGCGAGGCAAGTAGCCCATGATGGAGCAACACCTTCAGCAGCTTGCTTACGGTAGGCAAAGGAAGCTGGCATTGGCTGGCCAGATCGCGCGCCGTATGCAACTCGCTTGCGTCGCGCTTGGCGATCTGGCTCATTAGAACCAGTCCGTAATCCGTTAATTTGCCTAGCCGAATCAACTATTTAGACCTGCCTGGGTTCCATGGCCATAGAAATATGTATATAGTACTGAATCAGTACTTATTGTACGACCCCGGCGCCCCCGCCGCAAGTGGCAGCCGAAAATCGCTCATTAAGCTGTAAATGCTGCCGCCGTCAGCTGCAAAGTTTCCGAGCGGCCGCTAGGACCATTTATTCTGTCTGTTCGCAGCCCACACCAATCCGATCAGGGGACGAATGCTCGCAGCAAACGAGCTGTACGTAGTAGGAGGTCAGGCACGCAGCACCATATTTCGGAAGCTGGATGAATGGCATTCCTGCCGCAAAGCGGTGGTCATCCAGATCGCCCCTGAGTCCGGACGGGTTGGTCGCGGCGTGGAGTACGTTTCACCGCCCGAGGTCTGCGCTGATGACTCGGCTGCCGTGCTTTTCAAGTCTGCTTCTTTGCACGGCAACCGTCTGTACACCTGCACTTCCACCGAAGTGCTGGTCTATGAGCTTCCGGAGTTCCGCCTGGCTCACTACGTTTCGCACCCCTGCTTTAATGACCTTCACCACGTTTGCCCCACCCCGGAAGGCACGCTCCTGGTTGCGGTAACCGGCCTCGACTTGGTGGTCGAGATCACGGTACAGGGGAAAATCCTGCGGGAATGGAATGTTCTAGGCGAAGACCCCTGGCAAAGATTCTCTCGTGACACCGATTACCGCAGAGTGTTGACTACCAAGCCGCATCTATCCCATCCCAATCACGTTTTCTATCTGGACGATGAAATCTGGGTAACGCGCTTCAAGCAGCGCGACGCCATCAGTTTGAGTCCGCCTGGCCGCAGGATCGATATCGCACTGCAGCTTCCCCATGACGGCCTGGTCACCGATGATTCCATCTACTTCACCACCGTGGACGGACACATCGTGCGCGCCGGGCGCGAAAGCCTGAAGGTGGAACAGGTCTTCGATCTGAATCAGGTGGACGGTTCTGATCAGCAGGTTCGTGGCTGGTGCAGAGGCCTGTTACCGGTCAGCAAGACGCGTTTCTGGGTAGGCTTTTCATATCTGCGGCCAACCAAGTTTCGCGAAAATCTTTCCTGGATTACCAATGGACATACGCGCGCCCAGAAACACTCTCATATCGCTCTGTTCGACATGGAGCAGAACCGTTGTATTCAGGAGATACCGTTGGAACGCCATGGCATCGACGTCATCTTCAGTTTGCTGGAAGTTCCAGCCGCGCTGGCTTTCAAGCGGCCCTGATCGCCGCCGGCCATCAGCGTTCCTCAGTTCTTTTGACCACGGCCCACACTTGACCCTTGGCCAGGCGAGCAGAGATTTCTTCTCCTGCCCGCGCCTTGCCGGCGTCCTTTAGCAGCTTGCCCTGCGCGTCAAACACCAGGGCGTAGCCGCGCTCCAGAATCGCCAGCGGTGACAATGCTTCCAGCGCGGTTGCCAGCCGTCCCAGCCTTACTTTTCGTTCGAGAAGTGAATTGCGCGTCGCCGCGGCCAGATCAACCAGCTGCGCTTCCAGGTCCTTGCGAATGTTCGAAAGCACTCTGCGAGCATCGTAATGTCGGACAGCAGCGGACAAGATCTCAAATCTCCGGCGCCAGCGCTCTAGAACACGTTGCTCCGCCTGCGTCAGGCGAAAAGTGAACTCATCCAGCCGTTGCTGGCGGCGGTTGATCGCATCCATCATGCGCCCGAACGCGCCATGGGTAGCAAGCTCCGTGATCGCCTGCCGGCCCATCAGCAGACGATAGCGCATTGCGCGTCCCAACCGTTTCCTCAAACTCTCAGACTGCTCTTCGATCTCCTGTCGCGACCGGATCACCATCTCCGCCGCCGCGGAAGGAGTGGCAGCCCTCAAATCCGATACGAAGTCGATGATCGTGAAATCGGTTTCATGGCCTATCGCGGAAATGATCGGTATCGTCGAGTTCGCCACGATTCTCGCCAGCCCTTCATTGTTGAAGGCGGCCAGATCCTCCGCCGACCCGCCGCCCCGCGCCACGATGATCACATCCACTATGCCTGTCTTGTTGAAATAACGGATGCCGTTGCCGACCTCGAGGCCTGCTCCCTCACCCTGCACCTGGGCAGGATAGATCAGCACGTTGGCGGAGTAGTGGCGCCGGCGTAGGATGTTCAGAATGTCGCGCAATGCCGCCGTCTGCGGTGAGGTCACAATCCCGATACGCTGGGGCAGCCCCGGTATCGGCTTCTTGCGCTCGGCCGCGAACAACCCCTCGGCTTCCAGCTTCGCTTTTAATTGTTCAAAAGCGACCTGCAGCGCGCCCGCGCCCTTCGGCTCCAGATACTCGGCGGAAATCTGCAGTTCACCCCGGTCCTCATAAATCGTGACCCGCCCGCGTGCCACGATCTGCATTCCGTTCTCCGGCCGAAATCGCAACAGCCGCGCCGATGACCGGAACATCACCATCTTTATCTGAGCATTTTCGTCTTTGAGTGTGAAATAGATATGCCCCGAATCGTGATTGCGAAAGTTCGATATCTCTCCCTCAATCCAAATGTCGACGTATTCCCGCTCGACATGGGTGCGCACTGCCGCCACCAGATCGCGCACTTTCCAGACCCGCCGGTCGGGCGGCCTGAAGCTGAAATCGAGCTGGTCGGAAAAAGCCATGTTGTTCAGCGCCGGAAGCGCCCCACCAGGTACAACGCCACGCTTAAAACGATGCTGAGCAAGATCGATGTAACCAGTGGAAAATAAAAAGTGGTGTTCTTCCCGCGATAAATGATATCGCCCGGAAGCTTTCCCAGCGGCAGCCCCGTGCGCCCCACCAGAATAAGCACAGCTCCGCCCACCATCAGCGCCACTCCCAGCACCATCAACAATTTTCCAGATTCAAACATACATTTACTGCCGGAAGTTAACTGACAGCCGGGAACTGACAGCTGAAAACTGCTGATCTCCCGCACGCCTTTCTCGCTCAACCCCGTTTGCTAAAATCCAGGCTATGTTCCCGCGCCTTGCGCTTCTCTGTATTCTTTCAGTCAGTCTGTCCGCGCAATCGAACCAGGAAATTGAAATCACCGCCGAGCCTCATCATCACCTCGCCCTTAAAAATGCATATGTGCGGGTTTTCAAGGTCGAAGTCCCGCCCAATGACTCGACCCTTATGCATCGGCATCGCCATGATTACCTGTTTGTCATCATAGGGCCCACTGAAGTTGAGAACGACGTCGCAGGAAGGCCGCCAGTTACTATCAAACTTCAAGATGGCGAAGTCCAATTCACTCCCGGCGGCTTTGCCCATGTCGCCCGCAACCTGGCGCTTACCCCATTTCGCAATGTGACGGTTGAATTGATGGGTAAAGCCCGCCCGGCGAAATGGGACGAAGATCGCGGCCTGCAGGTCCTGCAAAACGGCACGCAGCATGTACTCTTCGTAAAAGACGGTGCCCGCGTCTCGGACATCGAACTTCAGCCTGCCGGAGTCCTCCCCAGACATACTCACTCCGGTCCCCATCTGGTCATCGCCGTAACCGATCTTGCCTTGCGAAATGCTCCGGCCGGCAAAAAAGCCGCCAACGTCGCGCTCAAAGCCGGAGACGTGCAATGGGTGCCTGCCGGCGCCACTCATACCGTTACCAATGTCGGCCCCGGCAAGGCCCGCTGGATTGCGGTCGAGTTTCACTGAATGAGCTGCGCTGAACTCAGTTGCCGGTCGGGATCACTCCTGCGCCTTCCATCATCAGGATCACTGTTCTTTCCGGCGCGTGCGGAAAGTGCATTACGCCCCTGGGCACGGTGAAGCCCTGCCCCGGCAACAACTCCACTTTCCGCCCTCCTTCTAACTCGATAATGAACTTGCCTTCCATGACGTAGAAGAATTCATCCTCGTTGTCGTGTTTGTGCCAGTGGAAATCGCCTTGCACCACTCCCAGTCGCACCACGGAGTCGTTCACTTTGCAAAGCGTCTGGTTCCACCAGGGTTGCTGGCTATCGGCGATTGCCTTGATATCCATGAACTCCAAAGGGGCAAAGCGAGTCTCCAGCTTGATGTCGTAAGCGTTCGTGGCCATGGCGTCCTCCTGAATAAGTTCGTTTTCTCAATAAGTTCATTTTAATGATAATGCGAGTTCGGATGGGCTGATCGGCTGCGCGCAGCCATTTAAAATTGCCTCGCATGTCAGTCTGGTCTCCAGTCACGCGCAACACCGTCCTACATTCGGCGCGCACTTCCATCGCGGCGGTTATCTCTACCTTGCTGGCCCGCTCTCTTTTGAAGCTTGCGGAATTTTACTGGGCGCCGGTTTCCACGGTCGTGATCTTGTTATCCAGCATTAATCCAATCAAGCTGGCTTGGCAGCGTTTTGCGGGTACTGCTTTAGGGGCGGTGATGGGTGCGCTCATCGCAAGCTATCTCTCGCCTACTTGGTGGGTTTTTGGGGTCGGCATTTTCATTTCAGGGATCATCTCTGCACTGTTGCGCATCGGCGCCGCCTACCGCTTCGCTGGAATCACTCTCACCATCGTCCTGCTTGTTCCCCATACTCATCCCGGCTGGATCGTGGGCTTCCATCGTTTTGTGGAAGTGTCGCTCGGAATCGTAGTCGCTCTCCTGGTCACGCTGGTATGGCGTCTTGATCCCCCCGATGCCAGCTAGCCCACCATCGAAGCGTGGAGAGCGCGCGCCATTCGTTCCCGAAATCGCTCCTGCTCCGCTTGCTATAATCGATTGTCAGCGGTGGGAGTAGCTCAACCGGCAGAGCACCGGACTGTGGCTCCGGATGTTGCGGGTTCGATTCCCGTCTCCCACCCCAATTTTCCTTACTCGCCAGCCAGTTCCATTCAAGTTATTAGCCTTCCTTCCGAAGAATAGAACGGGATTCTCCACTTTTGCCCATGAACGGCACCTACGACCCACGCCTGGTTGCGCTGTCTATTGCCATCGCAGTGGCCTCTTCCTACGCCGCGCTCGACCTCGCCGGGCGCGTTCGCGTTCACCGCGCCTCAGCACGCTGGTTCTGGATCGCCGGCGGTGGCAGCGCTATGGGCCTGAGTATCTGGGCCATGCACTACGTCGGCATGCTTGCATTTCATCTGCCTGTGCCGGTCCTCTATCACGTCCCTACGGTGTTGTTATCGTTGTTCGCCGCTATCGTAGGCTCGGTCGCGGCCCTGATTACAGTCAGTCGGAATCAAGTAGGTGCGCCCCGCTTCATTTGCGGCAGCCTGATCATGGGTGCTGCCATTTCGGCAATGCATTACGTAGGAATGGAAGCCATGCGCCTGCCCGCAGCCATGCATTACCGGGTTGCGGTGGTTGCCTTATCCATCGCACTCGCGATCGCGATTGCAGGCGTAGCCTTACTTCTCTCCTGCACCTCAAAAAATCAGGAGAGCCTGACAATTTACAAAATCAGTTCCGCCCTGCTTATGGGATTGGCAATCCCCGCCATGCACTACACCGGTATGCGTGCGGCTGTTTTCTCTCCCAGTGCTCTCCCAATGGACGCATTTCATGCCACGGAAATTTCATCTCTCGGCGTGGTTGTGATTACCGGCTCCACCATACTGGTATTGCTCCTGGTCGTCTCCGCCGCATTTCTCGATCGTCTCTTGCTGGCCAACCAGGCGATCGGCGCTGCCGTACGGGCCGGCGAAACCAATTTCCGCACCCTGACTGAAACTATTCCGCAGATCATCTGGATCGCCCGCCCTGACGCTCAGGTGGATTTTTTCAATCATCGCTGGTTTGAATACACCGGTTTGACCGCCGAGCAGAGTAAGGGATTGTCCTGGGAATCCATAGTTCACCCTGACGATTTGCCGGGCTGCCTCGAAAAATGGCGGAAGTCACAAAAAACTGGTGAACCGTATGCCGTTGAATATCGCCTGCGCAACTCGAGCGGAATCTTTCGCTGGCACCTGGGGCGCGCTGTCGCCGCGCGCGACGAAAAACGGCGAATCATACGCTGGCTTGGGTCCTGCACTGATATCGATGACCAGAAAAAGATTGAACAGGGCCTGGAAGAACAGATCGCCCAGCGTACCGCAGCCCTGAGTGAGGCTAACCTCAAGCTGACCGAGGAGATGCAGCAGCGCGAACATGCGCAGCACGAACTGAACCTGCAAACCGATCTTCTGGTCCGTTCCTTAACCGACCGCACCCGTAAAACTACCCTGCTCGCAAAAATGGGAGAGCTTCTGCAAAGTTGCAGTCACGTCACCGAAGCCTTCCCGGTGGTGGCAAGTTTTGCCCCGAAAATGTTTCCCGATATCCGCGGTGCGCTGTTCATCATCAACTCCACCGACCGCTTGCTCGAAGTCGCAGTGCATTGGTCAGACTGCCAAATCGAAGACAGCACCTTTTCGCTCGACAGCTGCTGGGCTCTGCGCAGCGGCAGGATGCACCAGGGCGGCACCGCAGGCGCCATCTCCTGCGCGCATGCTTCCACCCTGAACTCGCCTTATGCTTGCCTCCCGGTGCGCGCGCAGCGGGAAGTGGTGGGCGTGATGCACTTTCAGATGGCCCCTGGCCAGGAATTGCCCGAGTTGGAAGTCGCAATTATCGAGAGCTTCGCAGAGCAGGTCGGTCTGTCACTTGCCAATATTCGCCTGCGTGAAGAGCTGCGCGCTCAATCCATACGTGATCCGTTGAGCGGGCTTTTTAATCGCCGTTACCTGGAAGAGACCGCACAACGGGAACTGGCGCGCGCCCTGCGAAGCCAGCACCCCCTGGGCCTTATCATGCTTGCGGTCGATCACTTCAAAAGCTTCAATGTCTTGGGTCACGATGCCCGGGACACCATCATCCGCGAGCTGGGCAGTTTTCTTTTGCATAATGTACGTGGAGACGATATTCCCTGCCGCTTCGGCGAGGAAGAATTTGTGCTCGTTCTGCCCGGGGCCAGCCTCGAAGCCGCCCGCCTGCGAGCCGAGGACATGAGACAAAGAATTACCGACTTGAATATGCTGAGTCAGGGCAAGCACCTGAACAAAATTACCCTCTCAGTAGGGGTGGCCTGCTTTCCTGCCCATGGCACCGGCCTGCCTGAGCTCTTGAGCGCCGTTGACGCCGCGCTCTACCAAGCAAAAAAGAATGGTCACAACCAGGTTGTGGTCGCAGACAGCCGTTCTCTCACTGATCGCCTGAGCCACCCAGTCGTGCCCGCCTGATCCATCTGTCCGATGAGGTCCGGATGTGAAAAACTAAATGGTTGCACCGTTTTTTGTCATGCACCAGAAATATCCTGAACGACTGCGGGATGCATGCTAACTATATGAAAACAGATGCATTGGCCGTCGCCGCCGGTAGCTTGATTGTCGACCGCATGGGCGGTTTTCAAAGTGCGCCGAAGCCCTGCCTTGTGTTCCACAGTAATTTCCACAAAAAAGCTGATCTATTCGAGCTCACCCATTCCATCCTGCGCGAGCGATTCGAATCGGGTTGAACGCTTCACAAATGCCATCTTTACCCGCCCAATCGGTCCATTTCTCTGTTTCGCAATAATGATCTCCGCGATGCCATCCAGTTCAGGATCGTCCGGTTTGTAAACCTCTTCGCGAAAGATGAACGCCACCACGTCCGCATCCTGCTCGATCGAGCCTGATTCGCGCAGGTCCGCCAACTGCGGCCGGTGATCACCGCCCCGGCTTTCCGGCGCGCGGCTCAGCTGCGAGAGCGCAATCACCGGAACATTCAACTCTTTGGCCAGCGCCTTCAGTCCGCGGGAAATAGCCGAGACCTCCTGCGTGCGGTTCTCATAACGCTTGCCGCCACCTGACATCAGCTGCAGGTAATCAACAATCAGCAAATCAAGCTTGCCTTGCGACTGCTGCAGTCGCCTCGCCTTGGCTCGCATCTCACTCAGCGCAATGCCCGGTGTGTCGTCAATAAATATGGGCGCATGCGCCAGTTCTTCCATGCCGCGCACCACCTTGTCCATGTCCTCGCGCCACAACGAACCGGTGCGCATCTTGTGGGAATCGACCCGCGCGCGCGAACACAAAAGCCGCATCAGCAAAGCTTCGCGCGACATCTCCAGTGAGAACATTCCCACAACTTTCTGGTCCTCGATCGCTGCGTTCTCGGCGATATTCATGGCAAATGCCGTCTTTCCCATGGAAGGCCGCGCCGCAATGATGACCAGATCTGCCCGCTGCAGGCCGCTCGTCATTTCATCGAGATCGGTATAGTGCGTGGCCAGCCCGGTAATTCTCTGGCCGCGCTGCAGCAGCGCGTCCACCGATCCAAACGATTCCTTGACGATCTCCTGCACGCCCATGAAGCCGCGCCCAATGCGCTTTTCCGACAACTGGAAAATCGCGGCTTCGGCATCGTTCAGAATTTCTTCTGCCGCATCGCTCTGGTCCGCGGCCCGCGCAATCGCCGCCGTCGCTGCATGAATCAGTCCCCGCAACAGCGCCTTGTCGCGAACGATCTTTACGTAATGCTCGATACTTGGCCGGTCCGGAACTCCATCCAGCAGGCTGGATACATACCCCACATCCCCGATCGCCTGCAGTTCTTTGCGGCGCTCCAGTTCCTCGACCAGTGTGATCAGGTCGATCGGTCGCGCCGACTCCGCCAGGTCCACCATCCGCGAATAAATCCGGCGATGCGAATCCAGGCAAAAATCTTCAGCTTTCAGGTGTTCAGCTGCCTGGTTATAGGCGAAGTTATCGAGCAGAATGGCGCCCAATATCGAGCGTTCCGCCTCAATATTGGCAGGCAGCGTTTGCGCCGGGCTGTAATCAGTCGTTGCCATAGGCGGGGTGTTAACTTTTTACGATCATCCCTGCGAACCCGATCTTATCCGCCTCCCCGCTTGTGGAGAGAAGGTGCGCCGTTGGAAAAATCGGGCGCCACAGAATTTTTTTGGCCTGAAAATTGTAGGAGAATAAAAGGCGAATCACAACCCCAAAAATAAATACGGCCCGGGCCAGCCACCCAGGCCGTATTGCTCGTGTCTGTCTTCAGCTTTCCTGCGCTTTCAAGACCGCATCATTGAAGATGTTCGTCTCTCAACGCACTCTGTTAGCCGCATCGCGAGATCGCAGATTTTATCTGCGACTTCGGAACCCGGTTACAGACGACCACTTCTTGCCGGCGGTTGAGTCCTGCCTTGTGGGGAGGACTATTTCTGAGGAGGCCGCAACGCCCGAGTTTCCAAGATTCGCCAAAGCGCTTCCGGGGAACCCTCACGACAGTTCACCCTCGGGAACCATCGCTTTACCGCCAGCCCTGCCGCGATCGTGGCAGGCTGAAAACATCTCACGCATGCACTGATGGCACTTTGCTTCAACTCAAGTTGGATCGCAACAACAAACTGCGTGGCGATTGTGCAGAAACTGTGGACGATGCGGATTGCTTGTGGAAACTTTCGGAAAAGATGGAAATAATCCATCACAGGTTTCTTTTTTTCTCATGCCGGGCCTTAACTTTCACGTTTCCTGAACTTCACGTCATCCCCATCGCCGCAAAGGATATGCAGTTCGCCCGTAAACTGGAGCGTCAACTTTTCTTGCGATCTTAGCGCCTCATCCTTGATGCTTTTTGCGGTTTAGGATTTTCTCTGCGAACTCGGCGGTTAAGATTTACCCGTCGCGCCGTTTACTTGGCAGCGCGTCTGGCCCGCCGCTTGGGAGGAATTGGATGTTCGTGGTCCAGATCGTAAAACCTGCGTCGCCCATGATCTGATCTAGCATGCGCCACTGGCTGCTCGCTCGCAGAACTGAAACGCGCCCCCGCGCGCGCGGCAATCGGCGTGGTCGGCGTATAGATCGCCTGGTCAAATACGTTCCCGTTCGGAGCCTTGGCTACTGCGAATACCGTGATTGCCTTTCCATTCACATACGAAGTCGAGATGTAATCCGCGATCATTCGTCCGGAGAACGTGTTCGGTAGCCAGGTGGTTTGCATCGGTCCGGCGAGTTTGGTGGGCGTACTCCAGGTGCTCCCTCCATCTTCTGAGGAAATGAATCCCGCATCCATGTTGCAGACCGTGCCGCAATTCGAAGTCGGATAATAGTAGTAAGCAAGTCCAAGGTGTGCGGAGCTGCCGGAAGTTCCCGGGTCCACCCCCAGCCCGGGAATGAAATGATCGATGGTGCTGGTCGTGGGATCAACCGGGATGCGCGCCGGCATACTCCATGTCACTCCGTCACTTGATTTGCTCAGCACCAGATCGTTGGCCGTGCAATTCACGCGAAAGCGGCAATCCGACCAGACCACATACACCGTTCCCGCTGCGTCCATCTCTGCCGAAGGCAACGGGGTGCTACGCAACCCGCCCTGTTCAGCATGGTCTGTAATACTTGAAATCGATACCGTACTGCTCCAGGTGGTTCCCCCATCGCTCGAACTGAATGCCAGCATGCTGTTCGAGACTCCAAGAATCGGAACGATCACCTTGCCGCTCGGCTGTACCAGTGGTTGCCCGCCCAGGCCAGTTGCGGAATTGGCGGTTGCCAGGGCAGCTCCCCAGGTCAGTCCGCCATCGGTTGAAGTGGACATCTGAATTCGGTCTTGCGCCGCAACATCGTCCCACTCGACGTAACAGTGCCCGAAAAACGGACTGCTAGCGGTGTTGTCGCACACAATCCAGTTCTTGTCGGGATCGCCGCCGCTGCTTACTGCGATCGGTCCGCTCCAGTTAACTCCATCCGGTGAGCGGCTCACCAGAACCTGGTTGTTCGTCCCTAGCCCCAATGACGAGATCAGCCAGGTTGCATGCGCCGCGTCATAGGCCACTGCTGCATCACTCGCGGCACTGAAACTTCCGCCATCCTGAAACACCGTGATGCCTGGTAGAAAGCCGCTGCTCCAGATTGTTCCGCCATCAGTTGTAGTGGCAAAGCCGATGTCCGCGCCGCCCCCTTGCGAAATGCGACCTACCTGAAAGGCGCTTACCACCGTCGTTCCGAATGCAAACGTGTCAGGCTCCACCTCGGTCGCGTGCTGGCTGCTCGCATTGGTGTAAGGATCGGAGCTGAGCCTCGTGAGCGCCACCGTGGTAGGTGGCGGCGGGAGGGTTTCAGAAGGCTTGGAAGATCCTCCGCAGCCCGATAAAATCAGGCAGGTTGCGACCAGGCTTAGTCCGGCTAAATTCGAGAAACTCCATCTCCGCATCGCGCAAGTCTCAAAGCAGGCGCATCGACACTATCCCGATTGCGAACCGGGGTCAATGACCTCTGAAGCCTTTCTGCATTTGACCGCCCGTGAAACCCCTACCTAAAATCTATGTTCCTTGTGCCGCTCCGCCTCTACAACACGCTCTCGGGAAAACTCGAAGAGTTTCAGACGCTGAATGCGAAGGAAGTTCGCATGTACGCCTGCGGGCCGACCGTCTACGACTACGGCCACATCGGGAATTTCCGTACCTTTGTGGCCATCGACATTCTGCGCCGCTTCCTGCGCCAGAGCGGATTTGAGCTGCGGCATGTGATGAACATCACCGACGTGGACGATAAGATCATTCGCAACTCCGCCCGCGACGGCATCAGTGTCAATCAGTACACCGCCCGCTTCGAGCAGGCTTTTCTTGAAGACGCCTCTGCACTCAACATTGAAATACCGGTGCTGGTGCGCGCCACCGAACACATCCCCGAGATGGCAGACTTCATCGCCGGTCTGGAAAAAAGAGCTCTTGCCTATCGCACCGACGACGGCTCTTATTACTTTCGCATCGCAAAATTTCCCGAGTACGGCAAGCTCTCAAAGAAAGACTTCAGCGGCATGCAGGATGGCGCCCGCGTGGATGTGGACGAATATGAAAAAGATTCCGCCCGCGACTTTGCCCTCTGGAAATCTCCCAAGCCCGGCGAAGCTTCCTGGCAGACTGCGATTGGCGCGGGCCGTCCTGGATGGCACATCGAGTGTTCCGTGATGTCCATGGCAGAACTCGGGGAAAGCTTCGATCTGCACGCAGGCGGTGAAGACCTCATCTTTCCCCATCACGAAAATGAGATCGCGCAATCCGAATCCTTCACCGGGAAGCCCTTCGCTCGTTTCTGGTTCCATGTGCGTTTTCTGCTGGTCGAAGGCCAGAAGATGTCGAAGAGCCTCGGCAATTTCTTTACCCTGCGCGACCTCGTCCTCAAAGGCTACAAGCCGTCTTCTATCCGCCTTCTGCTCGCCTCGG
>QHZY01000073.1 GCA_003224855.1 Acidobacteriota bacterium
CGCGGACCGCGAACGAGAACAGCATCACCCCCACGATCAACCAGGGCGCTGATTTGCCAATGGCCTGCTCGGCGATGCCGCACGCGTAGAACGCGGAAGAAGCCAGGTCATTGAGAACGATTGCCGCTGCACGCCAGTAAGAGATGAACGTCAACATCACCGACGTGGCAACAACAATACGCAGCCGGTCGGAACTGGCATTACGGGCTGGCAGCGAACCGGGCTGTTCAGGAGGCATCAGGAGTAGTCGGCTTTCCGTCCGACTCATCGGAACCAAACAGGGTTTCAAGATCTTCAATCGTTGTCAGTAATATCACCAGCGCCGATCCCGCTGCTCCCACCACGAAAAGTGCTTCCACTAGACGTATGGCGACTTCGACCAGCCAGTTCATAATTCTTAATGTTAGATGATTACCGGTAAAGGTGTGAAACCGATAGGGTGAGTCCCTTTCGATTCCGCCCGCCGGCCTTTGTTATGCTCTTGAGGTGCGACGCATACATCCCAGCGCCTGGCTGTTCGCGTTGCTCTCGGCAGTTCTTCAGGTATTGGTTTTTCCGCTTCCCGACTTTTACTGGATGAGCTGGTTCGCAGTCGCCCCATTGATGGTCGGCCTGTTGCGAACCCATGCTCCGCAGGCACTCCAGATTGACGCCGGCAGCCGGCTTGTGCCAGCCGACCCCGCACAGGGATTTCTGCTTGGGTACGCATGCGGCATTGTGTGGTACGGCGGTACCTGTTACTGGGTGTATGCCACCATGAAGCAGTACGGCGGGCTGAACGGGTTCGCCGCAGCCGGAATTCTGCTGCTTTTCTGCCTTTACCTGGGCCTTTACCATGGAGCTTTTGGATTGCTGATTTCCTTGCTGGCACGCCGTTCGGGAGTCCGTTGGCCGCTGGTTTGCGCACCGTTTCTCTGGGTAGCGATCGAGCTGGCGCGCACCCGCATCAGTGGCTTTCCCTGGAACCTGCTGGGAATTGCGCAGGTAGATAACATTCCCCTGTCGCATATCGCCACCATAACCGGAGCCTACGGCCTGTCGTTCGAGATCATGGTAGTAAACGTTGCCATGGCCGCCGCCTTCCTGGTTCCGCGCAGCCGAAGAAATCAGCTGTTGGGGGCGGCGCTCACGGCAGCAGTGGTGCTTCAGGCGGGCCGTTGGCTACCTCCCACTCAGTTGCCTGCGGACCGCGTGGCACGGCTGGTACAGGGGAACATTCCTATTCTGCAAGGCGCTGACTGGACGCGCGACTACTTTGAACAGACTGTTCGTGAACTGGTGGACCTGAGCCTGCATGCTGGTGGGAGCGGATCGCTCCGGCCACAACTGATCGTCTGGCCGGAGTCGCCAGCGCCCTTCTACGGCAGCGATCCGGTATTCCGCGCGGCCATTAGTGATATGGCTCGTGCTGCAAACGCTTGGGTGCTGGTAGGAAACGTGGGCACGCGCAACGCCAACCAGAGTTCGCAACAAACCACCGAAATCTACAACTCGGCCAGCCTCGTCAACCCGGCCGGTGAATGGACCGCCCGCTACGACAAGATTCATCTGGTGCCATTCGGTGAATATCTCCCGTTCAAGCGCGTTTTTGGTTTTGCCGGGGGTCTTACCAAGGAAGTGGGAGATTTTTCGGCCGGCACTTCGCGGCAGCCACTGGCGACTGCCGACTCGCGACTGGGAGTATTTATCTGCTACGAATCGATCTTCCCGAACGAGGTGCGTCAACTGGCGAAAAATGGCGCTCAGGTATTCGTAAACATCTCCAATGATGGCTGGTACGGCGATAGTGGCGCTTACGCCCAGCACCTGAAACAGGCGCGCATGCGCGCGGTGGAGAATGCCCGCTGGCTGCTGCGCGATACCAACACAGGGGTTACGGCCGCGATTGATCCGCAGGGGCGGCTGTTCCAACGCGCGGATAGGAAGGTCCGCACCGAGCTCGATGCCGGATATGCACTATCGAACGTAACTACTTTCTACACTCGTTGGGGAGACTGGTTCGCATATCTCTGTGCGATAATTTCGGCAGCCGCAGTAATTGCCGGCTTAGCCCGCAAGACTGCCGACAGCGAATAAAGCTATGGTTGAAGAATTAGAACAGGAATATACCGCCCTTAAAACCAAGGTCCACGACCTGCGGGAGTATCTTTGACGCGAGCAAACTCCGCGAGAAATTAACCGAAGTAGAAAAGCAGGCTGCCGACCCGAATCTCTGGTCGAATCCGCAAAAATCCCAGACCGTAATGCGCGAGAAGAAGCGCCTCGAAAGCGTCCTGGCCACGGAGGCTGATCTTGCGCGCCGCAGCGAGGATATCTCCGCCTATTTCGACCTCGCCCGCGAGGGCGAGAAGGTGGATGACGAGCTTCGCCGCGAGATCGACGGGCTGCGCGACGTGGTCGATCGCCTGGAGACTGAAACTCTGCTTTCCGGCGAGAATGACGCCCGAAACGCAATCGTCACCATTCATCCCGGCGCCGGCGGCACCGAATCGCAGGATTGGGCAGACATGCTGCTGCGCATGTATCTGCGCTGGGCCGAGCGCCAGGGTTTTTCGACGGTTCTTTATGATTACCAGCCGGGTGAAGAGGCGGGGCTGAAGTCGGCGACGTTTGCTGTGAATGGCGAGAACGCCTTTGGTTTGCTAACCAGCGAAATTGGTGTTCACCGGTTAGTGCGTATTTCACCCTTCGATCAGGCCAAACGCCGTCATACCAGTTTTGCCAGCGTATTCGTGTCGCCCGAGATTGACGACAGCATCGAAGTGGTCATCAAGCCGGAAGAGATTCGCGTTGATACTTACCGTTCCAGCGGAAAAGGCGGCCAGCACGTGAACACCACTGACTCGGCCGTGCGTATCACGCACCTTCCTACCGGCCTGGTTGCAAGTTGCCAGAACGAGCGCTCGCAGCACAAGAATCGCGAACGCGCCATGAGCATGCTGCGCTCAAAGATTTACGAGCACGAGATGGAGAAAAAACGTGAAGCCACGAAGAAGATCGAAGATTCCAAGCTCGACATCGACTTCGGATCCCAGATTCGTTCCTATGTGCTGCAGCCTTACCGGATGATCAAGGACCATCGGACGAAAGTAGAAGTGGGCGACGTCGATCGCGTACTCGATGGAGACTTGCAGCCTTTCATCAGGGGCTACCTGCGAATGCGGAGAGACGAAAGAGCTGGTTAGCAATGTCGCGAATGATTGACTTAATCCGGGCTTCTGCGCTGCCTTCCAATCTGATGATGGCGGCCTCGAAAGGCTCTCTCTCGGTCCCGCCCCAGGAGATGCTGGAAATCCTGGTGCATCTGGCGAACCACAACAAGATTTTTGGCCAGCAGGCGAAGTTCACACTGGCCAGTTGGGACGAGAACGTTTCGCGAGCAGCGGCGGCAAATGCCGCCACCCCGAAAGAAGTTCTGCAGTACATGATCTCACCCCACAATCTTCGTCCGGTGCTTTTACCCGCTCTATTATCCAACCCGGCGGTGGCAGAAGATGCGCTGGTAACACTGGCGTCGGCGGCGTCGCATGATATATGCGAGGTAATGTATGCGAGCGACCGGGTTCGGAAATCGGAAAAGGTGATACAGGCCTTGCGCTCGAACCCACGTCTGTTCAAAGGCGAGTCGGCCTCCCCACGAGCTGAAGATGCCATTTCAGCAACGCCTGCTGCGGCTGCGGAGCCGGTCGCGCAGGCAACATCCACGATGGTGGGGCCTGGACCCGGCGGCGCAACTTCCGTGGCTGAGAGCACAATTCACGATGTTCTGGAAGAGACTCATAGCGAGGTGCCCGTGCCCGGGGATGTTCTTGAAGAGGGCATACTGGCGTACTTCAACGAACATGCACAGGAGATTGCAAGCGACGGCAACAAGGAATTTCAGCCCATTGGCGGCTTCTATGAAGAATTAGTCCCAAGCGTTGACGATATTCTTGCTGCGCCCGTTATCGAGACTGCATCTCCCGCCGGGGCGGCCGTCAAGCAATCGCCGGTAATAAAAAAGCCAGTGGCCCGTCAAGCGCAAGAGCGCGGAAGCGCCCTGCAAAAAATTTCCAAGTTGGATATCAAAGGCCGAATCCAGCTTGCCATGAAGGGAACCAAGGAGGAACGATCTTTGCTGGTGCGCGATGGCACCAAAATCGTGGCCCTGGCGGTGCTTGAATCCCCCAAAATCAGCGACGGCGAAGTCGAAAAGATCGCCTCGCAAAAAAACGTGCTGGAAGCGGTACTGCGTGGCATTCCCATCAAGCGCCGCTTTGCCAAGAATTACGCGATTGTTCGCAATCTCGTTTTCAATCCTCGTACTCCTTTGGACCTCTCGCTCACGCTTGTAAAAAACCTTCTTGTAAATGACCTTAAAAACCTCTCCGGTAATAAGGAAGTCTCTGAAACTGTCCGGAAAGTAGCGCTACGCATGCTAAAAACGAAAACCGAGAAGAGATAAGCGATTCCGCTGTTCGAAGGCCTGCTGCTTGCCGGGTTGAGAATGTTCAGTACAATCTAGCGATGGCAACTCTGCCAAGGCCGGATGAAATTACCGAACTGCTGAAAAGTGCCCGCTCCATTGCGGTTGTGGGGCTTTCCGACAGCCCGCTCCGTCCCAGTCACGGCGTTTCGGCTTACATGCAGACTCAGGGCTATCGCATTATTCCGGTAAATCCCAACATCCGGGAGGCATTGGGAGAGAAGGCTTATCCGTCACTGCTGGAAGTACCCGAAAAGATCGACATAGTGAATATCTTCCGCCGCTCGGAATTCGTCCCCGGAATTGTCGAACAGGCAATCCAGCTGAAAGTTCCGGCAATCTGGATGCAGGAAGGCGTAACTCATCCGGCAGCAGCGGAAAAGGCTCGTAAGGCCGGGATCCTGTTGATTATGGACAGCTGCATCCTGCAGGAACACAAATCCCGGTTCTATTAACCCGTATGTGGCGGACAAGCTTGTCCGCCAACCTCAGGCATTGACCACGATCACCGTCGCGTCGTCGTGCAATCCAGCCCCATTGGCAAACTTACGAACATCATCCAGAATGCTCTGCACTGAAGCGTGCGGCTGGCGCGCATGGGCCAGCAATCGTTGCGGGCCGTACTCCTCCTCGTCCGCCCCGGTCGCTTCCGTAATGCCATCGCTATAAAAAACCAGGCGCGTTCCCCTGGGCAATTCCACTACTCTCTCCGAAAAGTCTGCCGTGCCTATTCCGAGAGGAATGCCGCGCTCACTGTCCATGAAGCAGGCATCCTGTTCGCCTATTCGCAGCGGCTGCAGATGGCCAGCGCTTGAGAATGTCAGGGTGCGCGCCACCGGATCCAGCACGCCGTAAATGAGAGTTACGAATTTGCCAGCGGGAAAATCAGCAATCAGCAATTTATTCAGGCGTTCCAGAATGACCGAAGGGCTGTCACAGGTGCTGGCCATGGAGCGCAACATGCCGCGGGTAGCCGACATCAGCAGCGCTGCCGGAATCCCCTTGCCCGAAACGACCGCCAGTACCAGCCCCCAGCGGCCATTCTCGAGAGGGATAAAGTCGAACCAGTCGCCCCCTACTTCGCCGGCAGGAAGAGAGCTTCCAGTCAACTGGAAACCGGGAATCAAGGGCGAGCTTCTGGGCAGAAGCGCCTGCTGAATAGTGCGCGCTTCCTGCGCCTCGCGGTTGATCTTCTGTAGAGCCTGCCGTTCATGCTGAAACCTGCGCGCATTGTGCACTGCCACCGATACGTGGTTACACAGCCCCTGCAACAGTCTCAGGTGTTCGGGAGTAAAGGCATCCAGTTCGCAACGCGACGCCGTAAACACACCGATGAGTTGATCCTCGACCATCAGTGGAATCGCCACTTCAGAGAGCGTGTCGTTCTCGCAGGCGATGTAGTACGGATCGATCCGCACGTCGGGCGCGTAGTGCAATTTTCGCGTGGACGCCACGTGCCCCACTATACCGTCTTGCCCGATCTTCAGCCGGTGGCCCTTTCCGTGCATAGTGCAGCCATGCACACCGGCCAGCACCAACGATGAGTCGGCGCTCTCATGCAGGTAGACATTGGCTTCCACGCAGCCAAACGAGCAGGCCACTTCGGTTGCGATCTGTTCTATAAGCTGGTCTAAATCAAGAATGGAAGAGATTTTCTGCGACCACTTCTGCAGTTTAAGCAGATGTTCAACTTGCTCGGTATAAAGCGGGCGGGAACTCGGTGCTGCAGGAAATATACTTGCCACGGTAGCCATCTATGGCTCCTTCGGTGGTCATTTCAGGCTCAATTATCGGATGCTCCAGAACGGTGGAAGATTCCATTTTCTTCTTCGGTTTTCTGATACTTAGCCTGTGGATTTGGGATCAATGCGCAGGCGTTTGAGCTCTTCCAGCCGCTCCCGCATGCGCTTTTCCTCGCCCTGTTCGGTTGGCTGGTAATAGACACGGTCGCGCAGATTATCAGGCAGGCACTGCATATCCGCTACTTTTGAATCCAGGTCGTGCGCATATTTATAGCCCTGGCCATAGCCGAGCCCTTTCATCAACCCGGTTGGGGCATTGCGCAGATGCAGGGGCACTGGTTCGGCTGCGGTCCGCTCGACGTCCATCTGCACCTCACCGTAAGCCGTATATAGCGCATTCGACTTGGGGGCGAGCGCCAGGTAGACCACGGCTTGCGCCAACGCCAGATTTCCTTCCGGCATGCCGATGAATTCCACCGCGTCGCGCGCCGCCATGCACAACGCAAGCGCGTTGGGATCAGCGAGCCCGATATCCTCCACCGACATTCGCACCACGCGGCGAGCAATGTATAGCGGGTCTTCTCCAGCTTCGAGCATTCGGCCCAGCCAGTAAAGGGAAGCGTCAGGGTCGCTGTTGCGAACCGATTTGTGGAGCGCGGAAATCAGGTTGTAGTGTTCTTCGCCGGCTTTGTCGTATAGCAGGACGCGTTTTTGCAGAGCATCATGAACGATGTCATCGGTGATCTCCTGAGTTTTCGCGGCCTGTGCCAGCGCGGAAGCAACCTCAAGCACGTTGTAAGCGCTGCGGGCATCACCGCTTGAATAGGCCGCGATCTTGCTCAGAACTTCATCGGCCGCTATAAGGCCGAGCTCCCCGAGACCTCGTTCGTTGTCTGCAAGCGCTCGCTTCAACAACAGCACGACCTGCTCTTCACTCAGCGGCTTCAAGACGTAGACCCGCGAACGCGATAACAATGCCGAAATAATTTCAAACGAGGGATTTTCCGTAGTCGCGCCGATCAGGCGTATGTTGCCTTTTTCTACGTGCGGCAAAAATGCATCCTGCTGGGCCTTGTTGAAGCGATGAATTTCATCAATGAAGACGATGGTGCGCGTTCCATACTGGCGGGCACGCTCGGCGTCGGCCATTACGGCTTTGATCTCTTTGATCCCGGCGAGCACAGCCGAGAACTCGATGTACTCGGCCTTGGTCATACTGGCGATGATCTTGGCGAGAGTAGTTTTCCCTGTACCCGGCGGTCCCCAGAAAATCAAAGAGCCGAGGTCGTCGCGCTCGATTTGCGCGCGCAGCGGTTTGCTGGGAGCTATGAGGTGCTCCTGCCCAACGAACTCGTCGAGCGTCCGGGGCCGCATGCGGTCGGCGAGCGGGCGAGTTCTGTCGCCTGGGTTCGGCGCGTTCGGAACCGTTGCAAACAGGCTCATTTCCGTCTCGCTATTTCGTACAAGAGGATGCTGGCAGCCACGCCGGCATTAAGAGACTCCACGCGCTCAGAATGTGGAATCACTACGATCTCGTCCATTTCGGCCAACAGATCGCGCGAAATTCCGGCGCCTTCGCCGCCAACAAAGACAGCAATTCGAGAATCAAGGCTCGACTCGGGCAGAGCGCTGCCTTTATGTGAAGACGTTGCCACAAGGCGTGTGCCGTGCTCCTTCAGTTTCGTGATCAGGTCTGCAAGCCTGGCTTGAACCACTGCCACCCGAAACACTGATCCGGCAGAAGCGCGCACCACTTTAGGGTTTACTACGCTCACTGTGCCTTCGCCGACGATCACTCCCGCTGCTCCGAAGGCCTCAGCCGAGCGCAAAATCGTGCCCACATTCCCGGGATCTTGCACACCTGCCAGGGCGAGAAGCGGGCCGGTGTTGGCTCGGGTTAGTAAATCTTCGATCGTGAATGCCTTCCACTTCGCCAAGGCAGCTACTCCCTGAGGAGCGCCGCTAGGAACAGCCGCCGCGAACAACTTGTCTGGAAGCAACAAGGTTTCTGTGTGTGAGCCGATCTGCGGAAGCAGGCGCTGTGCCTTGGACAGCGCGGACTCGCTGAAGAATACTGCTTTGAACCGCACGCCACTGCGAAGCGCTTCCTCCAAAATGCGAAGACCTTCAATTGAGCAGAAGCCGTCTTCGTTCGGTTCTGACTTGCTGAAGGATTGGCGTAATTCTTTGACCAGCGCATTGTGCCGGCCTTCAATTCGGCGCATCCGGGAGAAATCGCCTTTCAGTGCGGTTGTCACTTCCTCGATGGTAGCTCAAAATTTGATCGCCGATTGAATCCGCTCCCTTGCGGCCATTCTCCTGGATGTGTTAAGTTTCGCAGTTTCAGAGACATGACAACCCCAGCAACCAAAGGACGGTAGTGTGCGAGTCGAGATTGTCAAAATCAATCCGGAAAGACCCGAAAGCTCCCTGATTCGCTATG
This sequence comes from Acidobacteriota bacterium, assembly GCA_003224855.1. Lineage (GTDB taxonomy): Bacteria > Acidobacteriota > Terriglobia > Terriglobales > Acidobacteriaceae > Gp1-AA142. Next base: position 8,651 of record QHZY01000073.1, read on the forward strand.
CCGCAGACCAGATTCGCTCCGGCGAAGTTCTGGGTATGCCAACCGATACTTTCTACGGGCTGGCTGCCGATCCGTTTAATCTGCGTGCAGTCGATCGTGTGTACGAAATTAAGTCCCGCTCTCGCCATAAACCGCTGTCGCTGTTGATCGAAGGTGTCGATCAGGCGGAAGAACTTACGCAACCGCTTCCGGAAGAATTTCACGTGCTGGCTCGCAGGTTCTGGCCAGGCCCCCTGACCATAATTTGTAAGGCGTCTTCGAGGCTGCCGCTCAAAGTTACAGCGAACACCGGCAACGTCGCGCTCAGGGTTCCGAGTGCGCCTATTCCGCTGGCGGTCGTTCAAGCGGCGCAGATTCCAATCACCGCCACCTCGGCCAACCTGAGCGGCGAAACCGAGTGCACCACTGCGCTTGCGGTACGCGATCAATTGGAAGATCGGATTGCAATCATCGTCGACGGCGGAACTTCTCCCCGCAGCGTTGCATCGACCATTGTGGACCTGACCGACGAAGACGCGCGCTGGCGCGTCATCCGTGAGGGCGCGATCCCGTCCCACGAAATCTCGGAGTTTTTCGCCCGGGGATGACCGCAAAGCCAGTTGCCCGCCGTCCGCTTGGCTTTTGGGTCTTGTGGCTCGTGATTCTGGTTACGGCCGCGCTGGCCGGGTTTTTGATCTCTACCTCGATCAAGATTGTTCGCGAAGCCGGACACCAGGATTTGCGGCGCGCCGACGCCATCGTAGTTTTTGGAGCGGCCGAGTACTCCGGCCGCCCGTCGCCGGTTTATCGCGCCCGGCTCGACCATGCGTACGAACTATTTCTAAGAGGACTGTCGCCGGTTGTGATCACTACCGGCGGGGCAGGAGCAGACCCGAAATTCAGTGAGGGCGGGGTAGGCCATGATTACCTGATGCATCGTGGTGTACCGGAATCTGCCCTGATCGCCGAGACCAGAGGCTCCGATACTGCCGAATCTTCCACCCGCGTGGCCGCCATTATGCGCGCCAACAACATGCGGACCTGCCTGGCTGTGAGTGATGAATACCACGTGTTCCGGATCCGGCGCATGCTGGGAAGTGAGGGAGTGCAGGTATTCCTCGCTCCGCGTCCCGACTCTAGACCGCATTCCAGCTGGCAGCGAGTGCTGGCAGTGTTGCGCGAAGCGCTGAGCTATTTCTTATGGAAGATGCACATTCCGGCGTAATCCGGGCTGGCGTTATTCTGAAGACGCCGGGAAAAACAGTGTCAAAATTGTGCTCTGGGCACTCTGCGGCCGTGTTGCGCGTTCTCTGCGATTTAAGATTTTCCTGCCAGAGGCCGCCTTAGAACTTCGCGAATGCCTGCAGGCACTCGGAATGACAGGAGTTCTAAGACCAGAATTATTTGAGCGTGACCAGCTTTTCAACCAGCTCTGAGTAGTCTTTTTTATCCAGTCCGTGAACTTCTTTGTTGTACTCATCAACCTTTGAAGAATAGTTCATCGAGCAGAATTTAGGGCCACACATGGAACAGAAGGCCGCTTCTTTGTAGTAGTCGTCGGGGAGTGTTTCATCGTGCATTGCTCTTGCCGTTTCCGGATCCAGTGACAACTCAAACTGTTTCTTCCAGTCAAACTTGTACCGGGCATAACTCAATGCGTCATCGCGGTCCTGCGCTCCCGGACGGCGGCGCGCGACGTCGGCGGCGTGGGCAGCGATCTTGTAAGCGATGATGCCGTCTTTCACATCTTTTTCGTTGGGTAGTCCGAGGTGCTCTTTAGGCGTGACGTAGCAAAGCATAGCGGCGCCATGCCACCCAATCATCGCCGCGCCAATGGCCGACGTAATGTGGTCGTATCCGGGCGCGATGTCAGTTACCAGCGGCCCCAATGTGTAGAACGGCGCCTCATAGCAAAGTTCTTTTTCCTTATCCACCTGCTCTTTGATCTTGTCGAGGGGAATGTGTCCTGGGCCTTCAATCATTACCTGAACATCGTGTTCCCAAGCTTTTTTGGTGAGTTCACCCAGAGTGGCCAGTTCGGCAAACTGTGCCGCGTCGCTGGCGTCGGCGATGCAGCCGGGGCGCAGCCCATCGCCCAATGAGAAACTGACGTCGTGCTTCACGAAAATTTTGCAGATATCGTCGAAGCACTCATACAGAAAATTCTGCTGGTGATGGTGGGCCATCCACTGTGCCAGGATCGCCCCACCCCGGCTCACGATGCCGGTAATGCGCTTCGAAATCATGGGCAGATACTGGATCAGCACCCCGGCGTGGATGGTCATGTAGTCCACGCCCTGCTCGGCTTGTTCCTCGATCACTTCCAGCATGATTCCCGCGGTGAGGTCTTCGATCCGTTTCACGCGCGAGATAGCTTCATAGATCGGCACTGTCCCGATTGGCACCGGCGAATGGCGGATGATCGCTTCGCGAATCTGATGAATATCGCCGCCCGTAGAAAGATCCATTACGGTGTCGGCGCCGTAGTGCACGGAGGTATGCAGCTTTTTCAGCTCTTCTTCAATATTCGAGCTCACCGCAGAGTTGCCGATATTGGCGTTGATCTTGCAGAGTGACGCCACGCCGATGCACATGGGCTCGAGTTCCGGATGGTTAACATTCGCGGGAATGATCATGCGCCCGCGTGCCACTTCATCGCGCACCAGGTCCGCAGCCAGCTTTTCACGCTGCGCCACATAGTGCATTTCCTCCGTGATTACGCCCTGCCGCGCGTAATGCATCTGCGAGAAATTGGCGTCGCGGTTCTCAGATTTACG
>QHZY01000074.1:0-2380 GCA_003224855.1 Acidobacteriota bacterium
GGCGGTCGTGGCGGGAGTTTTCGACCAGCACTTCATGAGCGCCGACCGAACGCATGCGGTCGTAGATGCCTTCCCCCCGCCGCGCCGGGTCGCCCTCGATATGGTAAATAGCGGCCGGGTGGACCACGGCGCGCGCCGCCCAGGGATGGCGGTCGAGCGCCTGCATGGTAGAGATGGTCTGGGGCGGATTTTTGGCATCCGGACAGAAGCGGCACTCGCCGACGTGGGGCGGCAGCAGCTGGGAGAGTTCATCGCCCACCATTACCCAGGAGCGGGTGATGGGATCTTTGCGCAGTTCCATAGCGATTCAAGTTTACGAGTTGCTAGGAAAACACTGCCGGGCGGCCGGCGTCAATGGGCGTCCGTGGGGCGAGAGGCAATGTTATAATCGCGGACAATCGTGGGCGGCAAATCGGTTCCGCGAAACTGGTTTTCCGAAAGTTGTTTTCAAAAAAGTCGTTTTTTTAAACCTCCAGCCAAAAAGTTTTGTGGGTGTGTAGCTTGCTACCTTCGGGTGGGAAGGGAGCAGAGGTTTGTTTTAAGCTGGTGTCGAGGGCACTGCAATTGAGGTCAGGGCAGTCAAGATCAGGGCAGTCGAGGGCAGGGCAGCCGAGGTCAGAGGTGTCGAGCTCAGAGATGTCGAGGTCACAAAAATGAAAGCCCAGGTGAGGCGTTGAGTCTGGAGCTGGCAGACGGGCCGGCAACCCCGCTGATGCGGCAGTATGCGGCCATCAAGCGCGAGCATCCCAAGGCCCTGCTGTTTTTCCGGCTGGGCGATTTTTACGAGTTGTTCTTTGAGGACGCGGTGCTGGCGGCCAAAGAACTGGAGATCACGCTCACCGCGCGCAACAAGGAAAAAGGAGTGGCGGTGCCGATGTGCGGCGTGCCCTACCATGCCGCCGAAGGCTATATCTCAAAGCTAATCCGCAAAGGCTACAAGGTGGCGGTGTGCGAGCAGGTGGAAGACCCGCGCCTGGCCAAGAAACTGGTGCGGCGCGAGGTGACGCGGGTGGTGACGCCCGGTACCGCGGCCGACGCGCTCAACTCGGAAGAAAACAATTTTCTGGCGGCGCTGGCCGAGATCAACGGGGCGGCCGGCTTTGCCGCGCTTGATCTTTCGACCGGAGAGTTCCGCGCCACCGAGTTTCAGGGGCCGGAGGCGGCGCGGAGGGTGGCGGAGGAACTGGCCCAGCTGCGGCCGCGCGAGCTGATCTATCCATCGGCTGCGCCGCTGTTTGAGAACCCCGGGAAAAACGGCGGCATGGGCGCGGAGTGGGCTGAAACCCCGCTCGAAGACTGGATCTTTTCGCCCCAGCACGCCATTCCCCTGCTCGAAAACCATTTTGGCGTGCTCTCGCTCGAAGGCTTCGGGCTGGCCGGAAAGGCGGCCGCCTCGACCGCCGCCGGGGCGGTGCTTTATTACATCCGCTCCACCCAGCGCGGGACGCTCGAGCATGTCGACCGCATCGGATTTTATGAGCGGCAGAATTGCCTGGTGCTGGACGCGGTGACAGTCAGGAACCTGGAGCTGATCGAGCCGCTCACCAGCGCGGGCGATCCGGCTTTTACTTTGTTCCGTACCCTTGATCGGAGCTCGACTCCGATGGGCAAGCGCCTGCTGCGGAACTGGCTGCTGCGCCCGTCGCTCGAATCATCGGAAATCGATTCTCGCCTGGAGGCGGTGGCCACCGGAGTGCGGGAGAGCGTGGCCCGCGAAGAGCTGCATCGGTCGCTCCAGGGTATCCTCGATCTGGAGCGGCTGCTGAGCCGGGTGACGCTTGAGACCGCTAATCCGCGCGACCTCAGATCGCTCGGGGCATCGCTCGTTCGCCTGCCGGGAGTCAAAGCCGCGCTGCGGAAGCTTGATTCGGCGCGCTGGCGGGAGCTGAACGCGGCACTTGACGAGCTGGCCGATGTGCGCGAGCGCATCGAACATACCCTGGTCGAGAACCCGCCGCTCACCCTGGCCGAAGGCGGAGTGATCCGCGCCGGGGTGGACCCAGAGCTTGACGAACTGCGTGGCCTGAGCCGCCACGGAAAACAGTATCTGGCGGGGCTCGAGCAACGGGAGCGCGAGCGCACCGGCATCGCTTCGCTCAAGGTGCGCTTCAACAGCGTGTTCGGCTACTACCTGGAAATATCGAAGTCGAACCTGCACCTGGCGCCCGTCGACTATGACCGCAAGCAGACGCTGGTGAACGCCGAGCGTTTTACCACCCCCGAGCTCAAGCAGTACGAGGCCAAGATCCTGGATGCGGAGGAGAAAATCATCGCGCTCGAGCGGCGGCTGTTTGCCGAGTTGCGGGGGGCGGTGGCGGCGGAAGCGCGGCGCATCCGGCAGAGCGCGCTGGCCATTGCCCAGGTGGATGTGCTGGGGTCG
>QHZY01000074.1:2439-13809 GCA_003224855.1 Acidobacteriota bacterium
GGCGCGCCTGACCATGGTCGACCGCATCTTCACCCGCATCGGGGCCAGCGACAACCTGGCGCGCGGCCGTTCCACCTTTATGATGGAGATGACCGAGACTGCCGCCATCCTGCACGGCGCCAGCCAGCGGTCTTTGATTCTGCTGGATGAAGTCGGGCGGGGAACCTCGACCTTTGACGGGCTGGCCATCGCCTGGGCGGTGGTCGAATATCTTCATCAGCACACCCGCGCCAAGACCTTATTCGCCACCCATTACTTCGAGCTGACCGAGCTGGCCGGGCAACTGGCCGGGGTCAAAAATTTTCACGTGGCCGTGAAAGAGACGCCCAGCGGGATCGTGTTTCTGCGCAAGCTGGCGCCGGGCGCAGCCGATCGCAGCTACGGCATTGAAGTGGCGAAACTGGCCGGCCTGCCGGCGGAAGCGATTGCGCGGGCGCGCGAGGTGCTGGCCGGGCACGAGGCCGGAGGGCAGTCAAAAAACGCGGATGGGCACAGGCCGGCTTCGCAGCTGACCATCTTCACCCCCCTCTCGCAGCCGGTGCTCGAGCAGCTGCGGGAGCTTGATTTAAACAACATCACGCCCCTGGCCGCACTGAACCTGCTGGCGGAGTTGAAGGGGCAGGTGGGGTGAGCTTCTGAGTTCGACAGGCACGCAAGAGAATCGCAGGCGATCGAATAAAAAACGGTCGGCACCCGCTCGAAGGCGCAACCACCGCCGCAAAGCGCAAGCCAACTCAGATCTCCAGACCGCGATCGGCCAGCTGCTGATGGTCGGTTTCGAGGGAACCGAGATTTCTCCCTCGCTCGCTTCCCTGCTCGCCCGTATCCAGCCCGCCGGGGTCATCCTGTTTGCCCGCAACATTGAGTCGCTCGAGCAGACCTGGCGGCTGCTCAAAGCCTGTCGCGAGCGAGTGACCGCGCCGCTTTTCACCTCGGTGGATCTCGAGGGTGGAACGGTCGACCGCTTTCGCAAAGTAATCGGGCCGACCCCTTCGGCGGCCAGTGTTTTTGGCAGCGGCAACCGCAAGCTGTTCAGGAAGCACGGGCAGCTGATCGGGCAGGCCTGCCGGGGGTTCGGTTTCAATCTCGACTTCGTGCCGGTGCTCGACCTGGCGTTTTCGGCTTCACGCGCGGTGATGAGCTCGCGCGCGGTGTCGGCCGATCCCAGACAGGTGACGCTCTACGGGCGTCAGTTTCTGGCCGGGCTGCAGGCGGCGGGCGTGATCGGCGCAGGCAAACATTTTCCCGGGCTGGGCGAGGCCAATCTGGATACCCACCATGAGCTGCCGTCGGTAAAAAAGTCGTTGCAAAAAATGTGGGAGGAAGATCTTTACCCTTACCGCGCGCTGCGCGGCCAGCTGCCGCTGGTGCTGGTTGGGCATGCCAGCTACACCGCCTTGCGCGGGCACCACTCGCCGGCCTCGTTATCGGGCGGTTGGATCGGCGAGATTTTGAAAAACAAGATCGGCTATCGCGGCTTAGTGGTTTCAGACGATCTCGAAATGGGCGGAGTGCTGAAGGCCGCGCCCATCGAAGAAGCCGCGCTCGCGCATATCGAGGCGGGCGGCGATCTATGCCTGATCTGCCGGCAGCAGGAATTGGTGGAGCGGGCTTACGCCCGGCTGATGGAAGCGGCCGAGCGCGACCCGAAGTTTCGCGCGCGCGCGCTGCAGTCGGCGCGCCGGGTGATGGCCTTCAAAGCCGGTTCGCGGGCGGTCAGGAAAAAATTCAGCCCGCCCGGCCCCAACCTGAACGCCCGGCTGGCGCGCGCGCTGTGGAACTTCTCGGAAGAAGTGGAGTTTGGGACCATCCAGTTCCGGAGCGGCGCGCGGCAGGCGCAGTCATGATGGTGGCCGGGGTGATGAGCGGGACCTCGGCCGACGGCATCAACGTGGCGCTGGTGCGGCTGCCGCGCTTCGAGCTGCCGGGGCACGCCGAGTACGCCTACCCGAAAAATGTGCGGGCGGCGGTGCTCGCGGCAATGAATGCCGGGAACATTTCGGTGGCCGAGCTGGCTCGGCTGAATTTTCTATTGGGCGAACTTTACGCGCAGGCGGTGCTGGCTACCGAGAAAAAATTCAAAGTGCGTTCTCAGCTGATCGGCTGCCATGGGCAGACGCTTTATCACCAGGGCCAGGCGGCAAAGTTTCTGGGCCAGCGCATCGCAGCCACCTGGCAGACCGGCGAAGCCGCGATCATTGCCGCACGCACCGGCAGGCCGGTGGTGTCTGATTTCCGCCCGGCAGATATGGCGGCGGGCGGCCAGGGCGCGCCGCTGGTACCTTATCTTGATTATTTCTTTTACCGCGACCGGCGGGTGGGGCGGGTGCTGCAGAACATCGGCGGGATCGCCAACCTGACCGCCATTCCCGCGGCCGCCTCCTCCGACCAGCTGATTGCCTTCGATACCGGGCCCGGCAACATGGTGATGGATGCGCTCAGCGAACGCCTTTTCGATAAAACGTTTGATTCAGGCGGCAGGCTCGCCGCACGCGGGCGGGTGTTGGAGGCGGTAGTGGAAGAATTTTTGAGCGGGGCATTCTTTCGCCGCCGCCCGCCCAAAACCGCCGGCCGGGAAGAGTTCGGGCGCGAGTTCGCAGAAAAGTTTCTGGCGCGTTGCGGTAAGGCCGACAAGCACGATGTGATTGCAACCGCCACCGCGCTCACCGCCCGCTCGATCGCCGGCGCGATCCGGCGTTTCCTTCCGGTGGGTGAGTTTCAGGAGATGATCGTGGCTGGCGGGGGCGCCAGCAATCCTGCGCTGATGGCCATGCTGAGGCGCGAGCTGAAAGAGCTGGAAATGAAGTTGCGGACATCGGATGAACTCGGCCTGCCGGCGGCGGCCAAAGAAGCCGCGGCCTTTGCCCTGCTCGCCTATGAAACCTGGCGCCATCGGCCGTCGAATGTGCCGGCGGCCACCGGGGCCAGGCGGCCGGCCATCCTGGGAAAGATATCCTATGCCTGAGAAAAAGACCTACGTGGCGCTGCTGCGCGGCATCAACGTGGGCGGCAACAGGCGGGTGGCGATGGCAGACCTGCGCGGGTGGGCGGAAGAGATCGGCCTGCAGCAGGTCAGGACCTACGTGCAGAGCGGCAACCTGGTGTTCAAAAGCCAGCAGCCGGCGGCAGCGCTCGAAAAAAAGATCGAGCGAAAGATCGCGCAAGCGGCGGGTTTTGAGGTGCGGGTGGTGGTGCGCAGCGCGAAGGAAATCAGAGAGGTGATGCGCAGCAATCCGTTTGTGAAGCGCTCCGGAATCGATCTCAGCAAGCTGCAGGTGACCTTTCTGGCGGAAGCAGCGGGAGCGGGCGCGCGCGCCAAGCTGAAGGCATTGCCGGGCGGTGGGGATGAGAGCAAAGTAGGCGAGAGCGAAATTTTCCTTTACTGCCCCAATGGCTACGGCAGCAGCAAACTGGTGAACAGCGTGCTTGAAAAAGCAGCCGGGGGCGCCGCCACCACCCGCAACTGGCGGACGGTGAATGCGCTGTGCGCCATGTGCGAGGAAGCGGACTGAATGCGCCGGGCATTTTTCTTCGCCGCTCTAGTTCTGCTGACTGGTTGTGGGCGCAAGCCCGATCCTGGCACCTTCGTCATGATGATCGAGAGCAGCCCGACCAACCTCGATCCCCGGATCGGGGTGGATGGCCAGTCCGAGCGCATCGATGACCTGATCTTCGACGACCTGCTCACCCGCGATCAACATCTGAACGTCGCTCCCGGACTGGCCGAGCGCTGGGAAGCGCCCGATGCTCAAAGCTATGTGTTTCACCTGCGACGCGGGGTCAGGTTTCACGATGGGCGGGCGCTCACTTCAAAAGATGTGAAGTGGACGTTCGATTCCCTGTTGGCGGGCAAGGTCCGCACCACCAAGACCGCCGCCTACCGCTATGTCGATCAGGTGGAGACGCCGGACGAGTTCACGGTGGTGTTTCGCATGAAGGAGCCGGACGCGGGGCTGCTGTGGAACCTGTCGGACGGCGCGATGGGCATTGTGCCGGAGGGCAGCCTGAACGAGCTGGGCTCGAAACCGGTTGGCTCGGGGCCATTCCGCTTTGTTTCGGCGCAGCTCGACAAGGAAGTGGTGCTGGAGCGCAATCCGGAGTACTGGGGCGGCGCTCCCAAGATCCAGCGGGTGCGGTTTGCGGTGGTGCCGGACATGACCACGCGCGCGCTTGAGCTGCGCAAGGGCAGCGCCGACGCAGCTATGAACGCGATGACCGGTGACATGGTGCTGACGCTCGAGCGCGAGCCCCGGCTGGAAGTGTTACATGCGCCGGGAACGGTGCTGGCGTACCTGGGGTTCAACCTGCGCGACCCCATTCTGAAGGATGTGCGGGTGCGGCAGGCGCTGGCGTACGCCATTGACCGCCGTCCGTTCATTGAATATCTGCAGCGCGGGTTTGCGCGCCCCGCGACCAGCCTGCTGCCGCCCGAAAGCTGGGCCTATGAGGCGAGCGCCGGGAAAGGCCAGCACGATCCGGAGCGCGCCCGCCGGCTGCTTGAAGAGGCGGGATATCCGGCAAGAGACGGGGTACGCTTTCATCTAACCATGAAGACTTCGACCGACGAGAGCACCCGGCTGCTGGCGGCGGTGCTGCAGCAGCAGCTGCGCGAGGCCGGCATCGCACTCGATATCCGCAGCTTTGAGTTTGCGACCTTTTTCGCGGATGTCACGCGCGGGCTGTTTCAGGTTTATTCCTTGCGCTGGATTGGAGGCAATGAAGATCCGGACATCTTCAACATTTTTAACAGCGCGCGCTTTCCGCCGGCCGGGACCAATCGCGGTTTCTACAGCGATCCGCAGGTTGACGCGCTGATCGAGCAGGGACGGCGCGAGCTGGATCAGCAAAAGCGCAAAGCGATTTACGGCCGGCTGCAGCAGATTCTTTCCGAGCAGGTGCCGGCCATCAATCTGTGGTACTTCGATAATGTGCTGGTGCACTCCAAGCGGGTACGGAATATCCGCCTGAACTCGGCCGGCAATTATGACTTTGTGAAGACAGCGGAGATCAGCCCGGATTGAGGACGGTGGATCGCGGCTGGCGAGCAACAGCAAGGCCATTCACCACCAAGGACACAGAGGTACACGAAGGAAAAGCGCGGCACGGGCACGAAATCTCAATGGCAGAGCACGCAGAGTTTCGCGGCAAATGCAGAGAAGAGCTGGCGGCTGCTTCCGGAAGGCGCGTGATACGATGAAAATCGAGCCATGCGCATTCTTTTTATCGGCGATATTTTCGGCAGGCCGGGGCGGACCATTGTCAAAGAGAAGCTGCCGGAGCTGGTTGAGAAACATCGTGCCGACCTGATCATTGCCAATGGAGAGAATGCGGCGGCCGGGTTTGGGATCACGCCCCAGCTGGCGGAAGAGCTGTTTGAGATGGGGATCGACGTGATTACCACCGGCAATCACGTCTGGGACAAGCGCGAGATTTTCGAGTACTTCCAGGCCGAGAACGGCGACCGCAACAGCATGGCAAGGCGCATTCTGCGGCCAGCCAATTATCCGCCGAGCCTGCCCGGCGCCGGGCTTTACGAAGGGCGCAAAGGTGATATGGCTTACGCGGTCATCAATCTGCAGGGGCGGGTGTTTATGGCAGCGAATGATGACCCGTTCCGGGTCGCCGACCAGCTGCTCGAGAAGGTCAAGGCCAAAGTGGTGGTGGTCGATCTGCACGCGGAAGCGAGCTCAGAAAAAATAGCTTTCGGCTGGTATCTCGACGGGCGCGTGACTGCGGTGCTCGGCACTCATACTCATGTACCAACTGCCGACGAGCGGGTGCTGCCGAAAGGCACGGCTTATATCACCGACGTGGGCATGAGCGGCCCCTATGAGAGTGTGATTGGAGTAAAGAAGGAATTGGTGATTCAGCGTTTTCTTACCAACATGCCGGCGCGCTTTGAACCGGCAACCGGCGACGCACGCCTGGCAGGGGTGGTCATTGAGTGTGATGAAGCCAGCGGCCGGGCAAGCAGTATCCAGCGATTTCTGCTCACGTAAGGCGTGACGCAGTTGTAATCTCTTGTGGTCCATGGCCGGCTCCGACACCTCCCAGCTTTGCCGAGATGCCGATGCATTTATCTTCGACATCGACGGGACCCTGCTGAACACTCACGACCTGGTGCACTACCGCGCGCTCAATCTCGCAATGCGCGAGGCGTACGGTGTGGATACAACCATCGACGGAGTTCCTTATCACGGCATGACCGACCTGAGCATTCTGCGCGCGTCAGTTGCCTTGGCAGGTGTTACGGGCCTGGAGTTTGAAGCGAAATTGCCGGAAGCCTTGGGGGTGGTGCGGCGCGAAGTGGAGCAGAATAGCGCGACACTTGATCCCAAGGTTTGCGACGGCATTCCAGAGACGCTGGAAAAACTCCAGCGAAAAGGAAAGCTATTGGGCGTGGCTTCGGGAAACCTGGAAACCGTGGGCTGGCATAAAGTGGCGGCCGCGGGGCTCAGGTCATTCTTCAGTTTCGGTTTTTTCAGTGACCACAGCGAGCGGCGCGCGGATATTTTTCGCAACGCAGTGCGGGAAGTGAAACAGAGATGCGGGAGCGAAGCTCGGGTTTGTTTCGTGGGTGACACGCCTGCGGATATCGAAGCTGCACGCGAGAGTGGGGCAAATATCGTTTCGGTTTGCAGCGGAACTTACAAACGCGAGGAGTTGATGGCGTTTGCTCCTGACCTGTGCCTGAAATCATGCATGGAACTGCAGGAATGGCTGTGAACGATGTTCCCGAAAAGCTTCTTGTAATCCAGCTTCCTCTTCTCCGGCTTCGGAAATTTGAATGTGGTCGGCCGCCAAGTTCTGGGAAAATTGAATCCTGAGAAGTTGCTGAATCGAGCTACACAGCTAAAGCCTGCCCAAGTCGGGAACCAACAGGTTCCACCGCAACGCGGTTTACTACTGGAACCGGACGCATCATGAATGCCACAACCGGTTCAACAATCAGGCAGGAGTGGACCGGCCGTTTGTGAACGCAAACTTGTGGGGAGCTTCGTTTGGCGGACCGGTCGTAAGAAAGACAAGGCGTTCTTCTTTATCAACACTGAAGGGTTGCGAGTTCTGCTTCCAACCAGCACACGGGTGCTGATCCCGAGCCCAGAGTACCAGTCGGCAACGCTGGCCAACCTGGCCACCGTCAGCCCGGAATCGATCCCATTTCACTTGATTTTTAGCCCGCATTTGTTTTTTGTCTAAACCGAAACCTGGAACTCTCGTCTAACAGGCCGATGAAAGTTTCAACATTGGCCGGCTTGATCCTGCTTGCTCTTTCCTGCACAGGGGAAACCGCGCGCCGCGAACATTTCCAGAATGCAGAAGTCCAATACCACTGGGTAAGGAACGGCGTGGGCCAGAAACTGCGCACGTTCATCAGCCGGCCAAAGAATGCCTCGGGCAAAGTGCCATTGATATTTTTTGTGGGCTGGCTCAGTTGCGACAGCATGGAGTATCCCGATGCCGACACTCGGGACGGCTTCGGCATTCTGCTGCGGCGGCTGATCGATGAGTCGGGCTATGCGACGCTGCGCATGGACAAGCCGGGCGTGGGTGAAAGCGAAGGAGACTGCTCGAAGGCAGACTTCAAGAGTGAGATTTCAGGCTGGCAAGCGGCGTTTGATTCGGTATCGACGTACGACTTTATCGACCGGGAAAGAATTGTTGTTCTGGGAATGAGTAACGGGGGCGGCTTCTCTCCCATGGCGGCGCAGGGCCGTTCGGTGCGGGGATATGTGTCGGCGGGATCGTGGGGGCGCACCTGGTACGAACACATGATCGAGCTGGAACGACGACGATTGATGGAGGCGGGCAAGGCTCCGGCGGAAGTGAACACGTCTATGAAGGCGTTCGTCGACTTCTACAATTTGTACTTAATGAAAGGGCTGACACCGGGACAGGTTATCGCTCAACATCCGGAGTGGAAGACCGTGTGGTATGACTCTCCGGATGGCCAGTACGGACGTCCAGCGGCTTTTTATCAGCAACTGCAGGAACTGAATTTAGGTGAACTGTGGGAAAAGGTCAGCGCACCGGTATTGGTGATTCGAGGCTCTGGCGACAACATCATGAGCCGAGCGGATGCGGAAGCCATCGCTCGAACGGTGAACCAGGTGCATCCGGGAAAAGCCCGTTACGAACAGATCGAGGGCATGACACACGGCTTCACGGTGGATGAGAAATTCTACGAGCCGGTGCTGCCGATGATTCTGGATTTCATAAAACAGCAGCTGAAGTAGAGCGTGTTACGAGCTTATAACCAGGGATTAAAAACAGTAATGCTCAACACATGAGGAATGTCTGGTCCTCGTCAACCCGGCTTCAGGTCTGCCGGGTTTTGTGGAGGCGATCAGGCCACGAAGTACTTGGCGGCTGGATGGTGAACGACGAGTGCGGACGTGCTCTGCTCCGGCTCCAGCAGAAAGCCCGAGGTCAGCCGCACGCCTACGTTCTCTTCCGGTTTGAGCAATGCAAACAGTTTTGTCTGGTCTTCCAGGTTCGGGCAAGCCGGATAGCCAAACGAGTAGCGCGAACCGCGATACTTCTGGTGAAACAGGTCACGGATGTTCGCCGAGTCGTCGCCGGCAATGCCCAGCTCGATTCGCATCAGCCGGTGATGGAACTCCGCCAGGGCTTCGGCGGTTTCCACGCTCAGGCCATGCAGGTACAAGTACTTCGTATATTCGCCCGCTTCGAAGAGTCTCTGGGTTTCAACCGACGCCTTCGACCCCACCGTCACTAATGAAAGCCCGATCACATCCAGCTTCCCGGAAGACTTGGGCGCAAAGAAATCCGAGATGCATAACTTTCGCCCTTCGCGCTGTCTCGGGAATGTAAATCGCAACAGCTCGCGCGGCGCAGGCACCCCTGCCCGCACATCAGCTTCATACACCACCACGTTATTGCCATCGCCCTGACACGGAAAGTATCCCCAAACGACGCGCGGCTCAAACAATGCGCTGGCAATGATCTCGTCTTCCAGCTGCTTCTTAATGGGTCGGAACTTTTCTTCGACCAGGCGGACGTAATCTTCTTGCGAAGCCGTCTTCAACTGCCACTGATTCTTGAAGAGCGCGGTTTCATTGATGTAGCGGAACAATTCGCGCAGGTCGTAATCTTTTTTCACACGCACACCCCAGAAGGGCGGCTCTGGAATATTGGGTGCATCGCCGACCACCGGGCTGCGCTCGGCAAAAACCGGTCCCGACTCTTCATCCACCGCGACTGCCCTGGCGTACTCCTTTACGGTCCGGCCTTCCTTAAGTCGTGAATCGCGTTTGCCATCAGCCGAGACCAGGTCTTCCATGATGTGCAGCCCGCCGAAGGCATCGTCGGAATAAAACACGGCATTTGAGTATTCCTTGCGCAGATCGTCTTCCACGTACTTGCGGGTCAAGGCCGCTCCCCCGCAGAGCACCGGAAAATCAAGCTTCTGGCGCTCAAGATCCTGAATAACGTACTTCATCTCAAGCGTCGACTTAACCAGCAACCCGCTTAAGCCGATCGCGTCGGCCTGGTGCTCCTGCGCGGCTTTGATGATCACGTCGCCCGGTTGCTTGATGCCGAGATTAATCACGCGAAAACCGTTGTTGGAGAGAATGATGTCCACCAGATTTTTTCCGATGTCGTGGACATCTCCCTTTACCGTGGCCAGCACGATAGTGCCCTTCTGCGAGCCGGCTTTTTTTTCCATCTTGGGCTCGAGATAGGCCACGGCTGCCTTCATCACGCCCGCCGAGTCGAGCACCGAGGGCAATTGCATTTTGCGCGCGCCGAACAGGTCCCCAACGGTCTTCATTCCATCGAGCAATACAGTGTTGATCAAGTCGAGGGCGGTGTAGGTCGCAAGCGCATCTTCCAGCAACTGCTCGAGCGATTTTTTATGCGCGCCTTCGCCGACAGACTTCTCGCCGTTGATGATGGCGAATTTCAGCTTGTCTTCAATCGAAAGCGTGTCCACATGCGCCCTGGTTGAGCCCTGCACTTTGCCCTTGGTGCCGGCGAAGTGCTGCATATAAACCTGTAATGGATCGCCCGCCGACGTGTCGCGATAGATCAGTTTGCGCGCAAGCTCAACCTCTTCCTGAGGGATTTTGTATAACGGATAGATCTTGGTGTAGTTGACGATAGCCAGATCGAGGCCATGATTCACGGCTTCGTGCATGAAGACGGAGTTCAGGACGCGCCGTGGGTAGGCATCGAGACCGAACGAAATATTGCTGACGCCCAGAATAGTCTTTACGTCAGGCAGCTCTTTCTTAATGCGTTCGATTGCTTTCAAGGTCTCAATTCCTGCCGTCCGATATTCCTCCTGCCCGGTAGAAATGGGCAGGGTAAGCGCGTCGAATATGAGATCCGTGGGGTGAAGACCGTACTTCTGGGTCGCCAGATCGAAGATGCGATGAGCGATGGCGGCTTTCTTTTCTGCGGTCAACGCCATGCCGTCTTCATCGATTGTCAATGCGATCACTGCCGCGCCGTAGCGCTTGGCCATGGGCAGAACCTGCGAGGTGCGCTTCTCGCCGTCTTCCAAATTGATGGAGTTGATGATCGCCTTGCCCGGGATGCGTTTCAGCGCTTCTTCCACAACGTCGGCTTCGGTCGAATCCACCAGGATGGGAGCCGGAACGCGGGTGGCGATTTTTTCCAGGATGGAAGTGATGTAACCCTTCTCGTCCTCGCCCACGATGGCACAGCATAAATCGAGCATGTGGGAGCCATCGTTCACTAACTTCTTGGCAAGGGTGAGAATGTCATCGTATTTTTGCCCACGCACCAGATTGCGGAAGTGCTCGACGCGCGTGGTGGTGTTCATCTCTTCGGCGACGATCAGCGGCTTAGGATCAAGATCGAGCGGCACCGAGGTGTACGCGCTAGAAGCGGCAGCGACCGGCTTCACTTCCCTGTTCGCCGGCTCGACTCCGCCTACGGCATCGACCACGGCCTTCAGATGTTCCGGGGTCGTTCCGCAGCAGCCGCCCACGATGCGAACGCCGTAGTCCTGGACGAAGTGCTTGTGATAGGTTGCGAGTTCCTGCGGTGTCAGCTTGTAAACAGCGCGGCCACCTTCGTTCTGGGGAAGACCGGCGTTCGGCAGAACAGAAACTTCCTTGGTGGAGTTTGCCCCCAGGAACCGGACCGCATCGTTCATTTCCGCGGGGCCGGTAGCGCAATTCAGACCGATGACGTCGACATCGAACGGTTCGAGGGCAGTGAGAGCAGCGCCGATTTCCGTGCCCAGAAGCATGGTACCGGTGGCTTCCAGTGTTACTTGAACGGTGACTGGAAGGCGTTTCCCTGATTTGCGCAGCGCGTCGAAAACTCCTGCCAGCGCGGCCTTGGTCTGCAGCAGATCCTGGGAAGTTTCGATGA
>QHZY01000006.1 GCA_003224855.1 Acidobacteriota bacterium
CGGTGTACAGCTTGGTGATCTGCAATAGATCGTGAACTTTCTTGGTGAGATTCAACAGCTTCAAATCACCACCCTGGTTACGGACAGTGGTGAATGCGCTGACCAGTTCACCGATGCCGGAGCTATCGATGTAATTTACATCGCCCAGGTTCAGCAGAATACGTTTCTGGCCCTTGGATAGCAGGTCACGGATAGCATCTTTCAATACCACACTGCCCTCGCCGAGAGTGATTCGCCCACTACAGTCCACAATGGTGATGCCATTCACCTGACGAGTACTGGTCTTCATGCTCACTGGGAAGCCTCCTTAGCGTCCCCGGATGATCCGTGGACGTGTTTTATGAGTTTGATTTCGGTGCCCGTTTGGGACGGGCTGATTTGCACATCGTCCATAAACGAGCGAATCAGAAAAATTCCGCGGCCTGAAGTCTTGAGCAGGTTTTCGGCAGCCAGGGGATCTGGAATCTTGCTCAAGTCCATGCCCTTGCCCTGATCGCGGATGGTGATTACCAGGTCATCTCCCGTTCTTTCAAACGCGAGATCGACCTTCTTGCCGGGGTCATAGGCGTTGCCATGCAGTACGGCGTTAACAGCCGCTTCCCGAACCGCCATGGAGATACGCATGACCTCTTCTTCATCGAAGCCGGCTTCGGTGGCGATTTTTGCAGCAGCCCGTTCTGCACTATCGACCGTCTCCAGTGTCGAATCCAGCGTATAGGAGACTCGGTTTTGAGTCATGGCTGAAATGTGAGTGCGCTCAATCCTGGCGGTACTCCATAAACAACACCTTGTCCCCTCAAGTTCAGCGGCCCATAACGTCGGCAGCGGATTCGACAGTTTGCCTTGTAACCTGTGGAAATGTCAACGCGAACAAATCTGTAGGAGAAAAGCCGGGAACTCGCAACATCCCATTGAGAGTGTATCTTCCCCCCACATCGGGATTTTCTGCTGCCGCTGTGCTAACCTGCCTTTTAGCCTCTTCCCTCATCCAACCCTCATGGAATCGCCCCTCATTCGTGTTGGAACCGCCGGCTGGTCTTACAAGGACTGGGAGGGCATTTTCTATCCCGCCGGCATGCAGCAGCGAAAACAGCATCCCCTGGACCTGCTGGCGCAGTGTTTTGATGCGGTCGAGATCAACACTTCCTTTTACGGGCACATCAAGCCGCACATCGCCAAGTTGTGGGTGAAGCGGGCCGTTTCCGTGAACCCGAATTTTATGTTTACCGCCAAGCTTCATCGGTCATTCACCCACAATCCACTGGCGGTAATGGAGCCGACTTCGGCAGCGAGTATTCGTCCTAATGACGAAGACGAAGCCCTGGCCCGCGAAGGCCTGGAGGCTCTGGCATCCGAGGGCCGTTTAGGCGCGCTGTTAATCCAGTTTCCGGCGTCATTCAAGAACACGTCGCTCAATCGCGAATATATCGAGCAGCTGGGTCGCCAATTCATCGAATACCCCCGTGTCGTTGAGGTGCGCCATGACACATGGAATAACCCCGAGACAGTCCAGTACTTCGCTCAACGAAGCATCGCCTTCTGCAACATTGACCAGCCGCAGATCGGAAGGTCATTGAGTCCTACCGAACACGTCACCGCGCCGCTCGGTTACGTGCGGTTGCATGGACGCAATTATGATCAGTGGTTCGACGCTGAAAAGTCTCAGGACCGATACAACTATCTTTATGGCGAAGCTGAGCTTTCCATCTGGAGGGAAAAGATCGTGCGCATTGCGGCCAAGGCGGAAGTCACCTATGTGATCGCCAACAATCACTTCGAGGCGAAGGCCGGAGTCAATGCATTACAGATGAGGAATATGCTGACCGGCAGGCGCGTGAAAGCGCCCGAACCGCTGCTCAAGCATTACCCGGAACTGAAAAACATCGCCGATCCGGTATTTCCGGAACCAACCACGCAAAACCTGCCCTTACTGGCTTAGCGCTTGTTTCCTGGGCCGTCCCAGCCAGCCTGTTTCCAGTTCATGCTCTTCTCTATGCCGGTATAAGCGCGCCGCCATAATGCTGCGCCGTTCGACATATCCGACGATATGCCTGGGATCGTCACGCGCGACCACGGGTAAGCGGCCAATGTCATTACCGACCATCCTTGCCACCGCGTCGTGCAGAGATTCATCGGGATAAGCAATCACCGGACTTCTGTTGCCGGCTTCCAGCACCGTCATCTCGCCGAGTGGGTCGGCTTGCAGCGCGTGATACACGTCGTGACGCGTAATCACACCTTCCAGCCTGCCAGTTTCATCGACCAGAACGAACCCATGATGCCGCGCGAATTCCGGTTCGTGCCGCGACACACGTTCCGCCAGTTCCCCAACCCGCATATCCGCATGAAGAGTGGGAACCTGCTTTTCCATCATGTCAGCTACCCAAAATTGCTGCAGGATATCAGGTTCAAATTCCTGATGAATGCGCAATCCGCGCCGTGTCAGTTTCTCGGTCATGATGGACGTCTTGGGCATGAGCAGTATTGCAATTCCGTCCGCGATCACGCACACCAGCATCAATGGCAGGACCGAGTTGTAATCGCGGGTTATCTCGAATGCGAAGATTATGAAGGAGAACGTAGCGCGTGAAGCCGCTCCGAACACTGCCCCCATCGCTACCAACGCAAAGGCGCCAGCCGAAAGGGCCGCGCCCGGCACCAGTTTGTTGATGGAAATCGCAAATACCCCACCCAGGGCTGCGCTGGAGAGGAACATCGGCGCGAGCAAACCCCCCGAGGTCCCCGCTCCCAGCGAAACCATCAGCGCCACGGACTTGGCGAGCGCCAGAACAATCAGCAGCTTTAATCCAAGATTGGCGTTCAGGATGTCGCCGATCGTATCGTAACCCACACCCAGCACGCGCGGAACGAAGTAGCCGATAACTCCCAGCCCGAAGCCTCCTATGGCCGGCCACCAGACCTCATCGACGGGGAGTTTTTCGAACTGATCTTCCACCCAATAGAGGGCCTTGCTGAATCCGGATGCCGCCAGTCCGCAAATCACACCCAGCAGAGCATAGAAGGGAAGTGCTCTCGGGATATCGAAATTCATGGGTGCAACCTGGAACATGGGTCCGATCCCGAGCAACTGCATATGTACCGCGGCTGCCAGCGTGCTGGCAATGACCAGCGGGATAAATGATCGCGACTTGAACTCGAAAAGCAGCAGTTCGATGGCCAGGATCACGCCCGCAATCGGAGTGCTGAAGGTTGCCGACATCCCGGCAGCTGCTCCACACGCAAGCAGCACTTTGCGCTCTGAGGCAGTGGTGTGCAGAACTTGTCCGATCAGCGAGCCAATTGCCCCTCCGGTCTGGATGATTGGACCTTCGGCTCCGAATGGACCTCCGGTGCCGATCGCGATCGCGGCCGATAGCGGCTTGAGAATAGCAACCCGGGGTTGAATCCGGCTTCGATTGAAGAGTACGGCTTCCATTGCCTCGGGAATGCCATGCCCTTTTATTTTGGAACTGCCGTACTTGGCCATGAAGCCGACAATCACTCCACCCAAAGCCGGGATCAGGATGATCCAAAGGCCAAGATGCGCGTTGCGGGGGCTCATCGTATCCGCAGTCAGGCGATGGTAGAAAACCAGCGTAGTAAGGAATGCGATAAGTTTCTGCAGAACATAAGCTATCACTCCCGCCAGCAGACCTATCCCTGCGGCCAGAAATGAGACCAGCGCGGTACGGAAGTTTGCTGAGGCTTGCAATTTAGAATCCTCCCAGGTATTGGAGGTGGCCTTCAGCCCCGCTGCTTTTGGCGGACCTTCAGCGTGCGTCATTCACTGTTCCTTTGTTTGCTCAATGGCTTTCTTCAATGCGCCTACCAGGGCCGGTCCGGTGACCTGCAGCTCCGCCTGGTGTTCCAAAGAGAGTGTCCTCAGAACGCGCTCGCCTTTTCGAGTCAACGCCAGCCAGACTTCTCTTTTGTCTTTTCGGCTCCGACGTCGGGTGATGTAGCCCTGGCGCGCCAGCCGATTCGATAGCTCCACCGCGCTGTGATGGCGAATCTGTACCCGGGTTGCCAATTCGGCAACTCTTGGCGACATCTCGCCGGGCAGCCCTTTTAAGGCCAGCAAGAACTGGTGCTGCACCGGTTCTAAACCAGCCTGGCGCGCCGATTCTTCGCTGAAATGAAGAAAACGGCGGATCTGGTAACGGAATTCAGCCAATGCCCGGTATTCCGCAGGGCGGATAATCACAATATATATCGTACCACGATACTATAAAAAAGTGACCCGGTATGCCTCAGCCATGGTGCACTGCGCGCAACGACACCATTTTGTTGGGGATGGTAGAGTGAATCAAGGCGCAGGAGCCTTGTTTGGAAATTCTCGATCTCAGACACTTTTCTTCGGCTGATTTGCGATCTCTGCTTGAAGATGAAATCGACGTCTGGTCGAAACTGTTGTGCTGGGACTATCGCGGATCCTCAGAGATGATTCTGCGCTACGTGGACGCAAAAATCCTGCCCGGTTACGCAGCGGTGGAGCGCGGCAAGATTTTTGGTTACGCGTTCTTCGTTTATGAAGGCAGTAAGGGAGTCATTGGCGATCTGTTTGTGACCGATGGAACGCGGGGTCACGATGTGAACCACGTCGAAGGGCGTCTTTTGACGCACGTCATTGAGACGCTTCAGCAATCGCCTGGCATCCATCGCATCGAAGCACAGTTGCTGGCCCACGATGCGGGTGCGGTAGCGCGGCCTTTTACCGACCAGGGCTTCCAGCGTCATGGGCGGTTGTTTATGGCGTTGCCGCTCAGCGGAGAAGTACCCGCCGCTACCATGAACTCATCCGATGTCGAGATCCGGCAGTGGTCGGAGCCGGATTACCAGAGCGCCGCCGGGCTGATTACCAATGCTTATCGCAGCCACGTCGATTCGCAGATCAACGATCAGTATCGAACCTTAGGCGGATCGCTACGCTTCCTGAACAACATCGTGCGTTTCCCGGGATGCGGCACTTTCGATGCCGAGAGTTCATTTGTTGCGGTGCACAAGCGCACCCGGATGCTCGCCGGCCTTATTCTGTGCTCGAGTGTGCGGCAGGATGTTGGGCACGTAACGCAGGTCTGCGTGTTGCCGGAGTTTCGCTCGCATGGAATCGGCGAAACGCTGCTGGAACGGACCGCCGCAAATCTCCGCAAACGCCACTTTCAGACGTTGTCACTCACCGTAACCGAGGCGAATGCGCGAGCGGTGGAGCTTTATCAACGGCTCGGCTTCAGCACCCAGCGCGTGTTCGATGCGTTTGTGTGGGAAGGTTAAAGCTTGTTTTTCGCTGGAGGCCGTGATCCCCGCCCGGCTGTGGAGAGACACAGGTGGGCCAAGCGAGAACGCCTGGGCTCCATTAATCCGGAAAATTGATAGAATTCAGCGGCGTAGCAGCCACATCACCCAGCCCGCTGCGAACACTCCACCCATAAACATAGCGAAGCAATACAGGCCGTATTTAATCTGATCATTAGAAGTGTTGCGCTGGGTGATCCCGAAGACTATCGATGCAAAAATCGAGAACAACAGGGCGGCGCTGAAGTGGGTAAGCTGCAGGGAAGAGTCTCCTATGGCTTCTTGCCAATGGCGATGTGATAAGCGTCGGCAACGCAGATCAGGTTGAGCAATCCCGAGACAATCAGGAACTTGGTGCCGTAGTCGGCGGTGGCATGGGCGATGGCTCCGTGTCCCCAGTCCAGTGCGCGAGCCACAATGTAGAGGCCGCCTGCTCCGAAATCTCCGACGAAGCCAAGGATGTCGAGGATGTCTCCGCCGTTTGGCAGATAAATGTGCCCCTGTGCAAGCAATCCAATCGCGAACATGGAAACTACCGAGAACATGATCAGCAGTCCGCGAATCCAGCGGCGTTGAATCAGGTGTCCGGCGCCAGGAATGAGCCATCCCAGGGCAGGAGCGATCACTGACAACTTCGTGATTTCGGCGCCCGCAGGAGCAGGAACCGCTTTAGCTTTTACGTAATCAGCCATTCAGATGAGTACGATCTCAGTTTGGATTTTACCTGTAACTTCGGCGGACTGCGGCCGGACCAGCACATTCACCTCACTGCGCACGCCGAACTCGGGCAAGTAAATGCCCGGCTCAATGGAAAAGCAGGAGTTGGGCAGGATGCGGCGCTCATCATGGATTTCGAGATCATCCATGTTGGCCCCGTTTGCGTGTACCTCGGTATTGATGGAATGCCCGGTGCGATGGATGAAGTAGTCGCCGAAACCGGCGTTCTTGATGTGATTGCGGACGGCGCGGTCCACTTCCCATCCGGCGATGGCGCGGCCGGCGGTGACTGCATCCTGCACGGTTCTCACGCCGGCGTCGCGGGCTTCGCGCACGGTCGAGAAGACCTGACGCATAGTATCCGATGGCGCTTTGCCCACAAAGCCAGTCCAGGTAATGTCGTAGTACACGGCGCCCGGAACGTTCTTTTTCGCCCAGATATCGAGCAGGACGAAGTCGCCCTCACCGATCGGCTTGGAAGTTTCCGCGCGCGGATCATAATGGGGATCGCCGCTGTTAGCATTCACGGCAACTACTGGCGGATCATCGGAAATCAGGTTTTCGCGGCGGAAGGCTTCCAGTATCCATTGCTTCATCGCGAATTCATTCGTGCCCCCGTTCCGGACGCGGCGTCCGATTTCCTTGAAAGCTTCTGCGGTGATGGGATCAATGGCGTCGCGTGCGGCGAAGTGAGTAGCGATCTGTTCGCTGGTCATGGTGGCTTCAAACTGCGCCACCAGATCGCCCGAGCTGACTACGTTCTTGCCCAGTCCGCGAATCAGTTCGAGGGTGCCGCCATCCACCAGAGACACGGTAAAGACCAGATTATTGGGCGAGTACTGCATGGCGATGTCGCGACAACTGGAGAGCATCGCTCGAATCTGCTCAAAGAGTTCCTGCCAGCCGGCATACTGGCTCTTCTTGCCGGGCAACGTGTCCAGGTGGTGCGACTCGATCTTGTGAACCAGTTTTAGCGGCTCGCCTTCCGCCGGAATCAGGTAGAACCAGCGTCGGGTCACCATCAGGTCTTTCGGCAGGCCGAGCACGCGATAAGCAATGGGATCGCGATGATGGTGGTCGTAGAACAGCCAGGCGTCGATATTGCGCTCGCGCAATGCGGACTGAATGGCGGAGAGATCCATAGGCAAACACTCATTTTAGCAGGGAGCGCGTTTCGGGCGTGCAGATCGAAAGAGTTCGCTTTGGGATGCGCACTTGGTTTTGCTTTTGGGCGGGCAGCGCGGTTTGTATCAGGGCACGTCTTCAGACGTGCCGAAACATCTGCACGCTCACGCGGCCTTGGCCGCTGAGGGCATTACAGTCTTATCGTAGATCCACAGCAGGCCTGCGGTCGCCACACCGACTGCCGTAATGCACCACCAGATGCGCTCAGGCTGGTGAGTGACTTCCCCGAAATAGTGAAGCAGCTTGCCGCCGAAACGCCCGGCAATCAGAGATCCGATACCGATGGGCAGAAATGCAAAGCCCATGTAGGTGCCCTGTTGTCCGGAGGGCGCAAGCCGCGAAATGTATTCGTAATAGCGCGGCGACTGGATGATCTCTCCGATTGCGACCAAGGCGAGACTGAAGATCGCCGTCAGGACACTGGCGTGAGATGCGAGCATCAGCCATGCAAGCGCGGAAATCAATGTACCGAGGATAATCGCGCGAAACGCAGGGATGCGCTTGGTGAGAAATGTCACCACGATCTGGCAGCTGATGACCACCAGCGAGTCCGTAACCAGAATCAGTTCGGTGTTGGCATTGGGATCGATGTAATCGTGAATGTAAATGGGCAGCGTAATGAACTCCTGCCAGAACACGATCCAGTAGCCGGAAAAGATGAGAAGAAAGAGCATGAAGCGGAAATTCAGAACCACGGTCAGAAAATTTCTGGCAGTCTGGCCCAGCGTGCTGGTCTCGGCTTCACCTGCGGTGCGCGGCTCTTTGAAGAAGAGCAGGACCGTAATCAGCATCAGGAAAACGCTGAGCGCGGCCACCCGAAACACATTCTCCACGCTCATGTGGGCGTGGACCCAGGAGGCGACCAGCGGGCCGGCCGCGCCCCCAATGTTGACCAGGGTGTAGTAGATCGAATAGCCGATGGAACGGACATTTTCTTTCGACGCTCGCGCGGTCGTGCCTACTACGCATGGTTTTACCAGCGCGATGCCCAGCGCCGGCAACATCAGGATGCCGGTCACCAGCGCGCCTAAAGGAATCGCGTTGCGCAGCGGCTCCATCCAGGGGGCCGCTATGGAACCCAGCAGGAAATATGCGCCACTTAGAATGAGATAGGCGAGCGCCAGCGATCTGCGAAAGCCCAGGCGATCTGCAAGTGCTCCACCGAAAGCCGCGAGAAACCACACCAGCCCGCCAAAAAGGCCGGTCAGGCCAGTTGCACGTTCTACCGGGAACTTAAGAGTCTCGTACAGATATCGCGCCAGAACCGCGAAAACGGCGTAATAAGAAAGCCGTTCGAACAGCTCGCTTATATTGGCCACCCAGAAGGCGGGTTCGAATCCAGTACGAATTTCGGTGAGGCGCTGTGAGAAACTCAACTCCTGCTCCGGACTCTATTTCGAACTTCAATCATCTGAATTTTCCTTCAAGCTCAGGCTGAGCCGTTTTTTCAACTCAGCGGCGCTCATTCCCGCGATCCTGATGAGCTTCTTCCGACTTGTCTGGCCGGACGCTATGGTAACGGAGGCACGTGTAACGTTCAAAGATTTCGCCACCAGTTCAATGCACGCGTCATTGGCCTTGCTGTCAACCGGAGGCGCAGTAACTGAAAGTTTCAACATGTCTCCCAGTTCTCCGGTGATTTTGTTCTTTCGGGCGTGCGGTTGAACTTTCACCGAGAAGGTTGCTCCGCCGGCAGTGTCCCAGATGGCGATCACTTGATCATGCTCTTCGCCGTTCACCAAAAATTGCTGTTCCAATGCGCACGCAGGTTGAGCCCTCTTCAATTGCCACTTCAAAATCGTGCGACATCCCCATGGAGAGAGTATGGAGTGACACAGCGGACAGGTTGCGTTCCTTCACTCGATCCCGGAGTTCCCGCAACCGCCGGAAGTAAGGTCTTGTTTCCTCTGGATTTTCTGAGAACGGCGGAACTGTCATCAGCCCGGACATTCTAAGATGATCAAGTTCCGGAGCCGCGCTTAACAACTGCTCAAGCTCAGGCGAGTCTGGGTCGAGTCCGCTCTTGGCTTGCTCGCCGCCTATGTTGATCTCCAGAAGCACTGATAGCTTCCTGCCGGAAACCTGCGCCGCTGCATTCAGCTTCTGCGCAAGGCGAACAGAGTCTACGGAGTCTATTCCGCTAAAAAGTTCCACAGCCTTGGCGGCTTTATTACCCTGCAGATGGCCGATCATGTGCCATTCGGGGTCGCGCAGATCCCGCAGCGCTTGGGCTTTGACGGCGAACTCCTGCACCCGGTTTTCACCAAACAGACGCAATCCGGCGGCGTACGCCTCACGAATCGGTTCCGGAGCCACAGTTTTTGTCACAGCCATCAGCGCAACCTCTTGCGGATTGCGAGCGACCCGCCCCGCGGCCGCAGTGATGCGCTTCTGAATCTGCGCGACATTATCCGCGATCGACATGAACTTCTACCAGACCGCACACCAGACCGCACAAATCAGACGCCGGGCACGGGGCGAAAGCGCTACATCATTGCAGTAGGCGGCGCCGGTTCGCTGGGATCCCCCGCGGCAGTGGTTGGCACTAAAATCATCAGAGCTGCAATCAATACCAGGAAAACCATTCCCCCTACCACGTAGGAAGGATTGCCAAAAATCTGCGGAGGATGATTAGGAGCACGCCACTTTGGCACAAATTGAAGTCCGGCCCAGACCAGGCCCAGCAGTGACTCCCCGACAATTAATCCAGAGGCTGTCAGCACGCCCGCGTTTTCGACTCGTGTAATCTGCGCTTCGTTAAGCCCTCGTCTGCGCGCAACCCAGTCGCCGAGTGAACGGAAAAGTCCACCAACAAAAATGGCAAAGGTCGTTTCAAACGGCAGGTACATGCCCACCGCGACCAGCATGGGGCTGCGCACCTGCATCATGATCATCGCAATTCCGAAGAACACACCGACCACCACCAGCGGCCACGGCATATCTCCGCCAACAATGCCCTGCGCAAGAGTTGCCATAAGGCCGGCCTGCGGCGCTGCCAATTGGCGATCGCCAAAACCGATTCCTCCAGCGGCGATGTTTCCTTCATGCAGCCATTTCAGCGGGAAATACATCACCGCGCTCGCGACCACCACCGCGATCAGTTCCGCCATCTGAATCTTGCGCGGAGTTCCCCCAAGTATGTATCCCACTTTGAAATCCTGGAGCAGTTCACCGGCCACCGAAGAAGAAACACAAACCACCGCCGCTACCCCCAGTACCGTGGTCACGCCCGCCGTACCGGTTGCACCCAGCGAGACCATCAATAACGCAGCGATGAGCAGCGTGGAAAGCGTAAGGCCCGAAACTGGATTATTGGATGAACCGATGAAACCGCATAAACTGCCGGAGATAGTTGCAAAAAAGAACCCGACGAGGAGCATGACGACGGCAGCCAGAATGGCTGGAAGAAACAGGCCGGAAATGTGGGCATAGAGAAAACACATCAGCACAAACATAAGCGCGATTAACCCAAACACGATTTTGAAACTCATGTATTGCTCGGTTCGGGACTGTAGTTGGCGTTGTTCGGCTGGCTGGCGGAGTTCGTTAAAAGCCTTGCCCAATCCCTGGGCCAGGCTGGTGCGCATTTTGAACAGCGTGTAGGCGGCTCCCACAAGCATGCCGCCCACCGCAATCGGGCGAACTATGAACCGCCACACCGCACCCGCCATGGCAGCCCAGTTATCCGGAGTATCGGCCGGAAGAAATTCGCGCAAGCGCGGCCCGAGGAAAAATATCATCATCGGCACCAGTAGTCCCCAAGCCAGTACTCCCCCCGCAAACTGAATGGAAGCGAGGCGCAGTCCAATGATGTATCCAACTCCGAGATAAGCAGGGCTGACGCTCGGTGCCGCCATCATGCTGGTTCCCCCGGCGGTCACCACATTCGCGCTTCCTGCCGCGCCGAGCCGAACCTGGCTGCGTCCCAGTGTGCCCACAGAGAAATGAAAGTCTCTGTCTGAGGCGAAAAGGCCCAGCCGTCCCAGTATAAAAACCAGGCCGCCCACGCCGATGTTCCAGAACAGATACTTTGCGGCTTGCGCTCCGCGCTGCCCGGCTTTATGTATTTGCGACGCAGCCACCGATTCCGGAAAAGGCAGTTCGGGATCTTCGACCATCCCTCGTCGCACCAGCGAGATGAAGAGGACTCCCAGGATACTGCCCACCATTATTAGCGCAGTGGTTTTCCAATAAGCGCCCTGAAACGAAGGCCAGGATTTCGAAATCACGAATGCCGGAATTGTGAAAATTGCTCCGGCCGCGATCCCTTCGCCGATCGTTCCGGATGTTCGCGCGATGTTCTCTTCCAGCACCGATCCTTTCCAGAGTTTCAGCACCGCCATTCCAATCACCGCGGCCGGGTAGGTCGCCGCGATAGTGATCCCCGCTCGCAGCCCTAGATACGCATTTGCCGCCCCCAGAATGACCGTCATGAACAGGCCGAGCAGCACTGCGCGTAGAGTGAACTCGGGCATCTGCATGTTTTCGGGAACGAAGGGCTTATGTTTCTGAGGCGGTTCGGCCGGCGGGGAAGCTTTCATGAAGTCCTCTTGCAGCGCTTAATTGGGGTTCAGGCGAAACCGCGAACCTTAGCACGCGTGGGCGACGCAAGACAAGTGCCTGATTTTTAAGCTCAACGGTGAACCTGTCACAAAATGATACAGCCCTGGCCCGGTTTTGTTATGATTAGAAAGGTAAGTACCTTCTTGGTTCTACCCTGAGGCACACACCGTATGCAGGCCAGGCAATTTCAATGCGAGGACTGTGGAAGTCAGCAGGGTTGCAGGTCTCGCCCTCGCTCAATCTCCGAGAAGTACATTATGCCCATTTTCGGTTTACGCCCGGTTCGTTGCGCCGATTGTTTCCGGCGCAGCTATGAGTGGATTTTCGTGGAGGTGCACGAACGCCACGAGCCGGAAGTAACACATCGAGCGGCGGCCTGAGTTGTACCTGATCGGCAAATTGCGGGTCGCAGCCCGGACTCGCTATACTGTTACCTGCAAAGGCTGAACTGCCAAACTCAGCCTGGGTGGAGGCTCGTCTTCAGCAGTAGCGGTGCGTTAATCCGGGAGGCCGCAACCGGGACCGGCTCACGGCGGGGCAGGGTATTGCCATTTCTGATTTCTGCCGCCGGGTTTTTATCAGAGAATCTGTTCGCGGCCTTACTTCCTTCCGATTGCCGGCTTTGCGGAACTCCCCTCGTAACCATCTCCAGATTGCCCGTCTGTGCGGAATGCATCTCCCGCATGCAACCGATCGGCGGCGTTTTGTGCTCTCTATGTGGAGA
This sequence comes from Acidobacteriota bacterium, assembly GCA_003224855.1. GTDB lineage: Bacteria > Acidobacteriota > Terriglobia > Terriglobales > Acidobacteriaceae > Gp1-AA142. Next base: position 12,482 of record QHZY01000006.1, read on the forward strand.
GCGGATTTTTAATCCCTTCGCACCGCAGACCTCCGCAGTGAAGTGCGGGCTTTGCCGCCGGGCGGCTCCGCCTTTTATAAGAGCGGTCGCTTACGGCAGTTACGAGCGAGAGTTGCGTGGGCTGATTCATCTGCTCAAATATGAAGGTGTCCTTCCCGCGAAGAAAGCACTGGGTCGGCTCTTGGCCCAGGCAATCGCCGCTCTCAGCGCGGAATTTGGGCCGGAGGTCGTGCTGGTTCCAGTGCCGCTGCACGCCAGCAAGAAGAGGCAGCGCGGCTTCAACCAGGCTGAATTGGCAGCAGCCGAAGCAATCAGGCTGATTGGCGGCAACACCCTGCGCCTCGAAAGTGGAGTTCTCGTACGACGGCGCAACACGGAATCGCAGATTGGCTTGACCCGCCACCAGCGCCGGGAAAACATGCGCGGCGCTTTCGCCGTAACCAGACGGGAAGCGGTGAAAGGTCGAGAAGTTCTGCTGGTAGATGATGTTTTCACGACCGGAACCACGGTTTCCGAATGCTCAAAGGTTCTGTTGAGCGCAGGAGCGTCGAAAGTCTGGGTAGCGACTATCGCGAGAACTCTGAAGGCTGAAGTGCAAGTCGGCAATGCTGGGGCAAGTGAGGCGGTTCAAGCGCTGAAGGCGGCGGTGTGAGCGTATGTCAGGCAAATTAAATAGCTCGATGGCGCATGCCAGGACGCGAACGCTGCCGATGATGGCAGGTATCAGCACCGATGGAAACGGACATGCGCTGCATGCTCCGGTGCTGGTTTTGAATACCTCTTATGAGCCGATAAATGTCTGTGCCGCCCGGCGAGCCATTGTTCTGGTTCTGAAGGGCGTGGCAATGACTGAAGAAGAAAACGGCCACTTTTTGCATGCCGCCCGCCTGGCGCTGCGGGTTCCTTCCGTGATCCGCCTGCTGGAGTACCGCCGCATTCCGCATCAGACCCGGGCGCTCTCACGTAAGAACATTCTGCTGCGAGACCGGAATATGTGCCAGTACTGCGGCGAAGCTCTGTCTTCCGGCGAATTGACGCTCGATCACGTTGTGCCGCGTTCACGCGGCGGCGCTTCCACCTGGGAGAACCTGGTTGCCTGCTGCCATCCCTGCAATCGCCGTAAGGGCAACCAGCATCCGACTGAGGCCGGCATGAAGCTGATGCGTGAGCCGCGGGCTTTTAATCTGCACACCAGTCGCCACATTATGCGCCTGATGGGGCGCTCCGATGATAAGTGGAGAAAGTACCTCTTCTACTAGCAGCACAGCCCTCTCAGATCAGTTTCCCGGTTGCGATGCCCCGCTTGTTCGCTTGTAGTCGGTGAACTTGAGTACCTGCTTGATCCGTGCCTCGCCGGCATTGAAATGCAGGGTGTCATCTGCGGAAGAAAAAGTTGGAAACCAGAATTTGCCGTCGATCTGTTCACGCCAGGTTGTGAACTGCGGGAAAAGGTTTTCAATCAGCTTTTTTTTCTTCTTGATTTTGATATCGGGTACGGACTTCCCGCGCAGTCTCACGATCTGGAAGTCACGATCATCGACCCATATTGTGCCCTGGAAATAGCGCCGGTCTTTGAGCATCGCTTTGGGCGACACTTCAAAGACATAGCAATGTAGCTCGTCGATTTTCTGCTGCCCGGAATATGCAACGTTGTATTCCGCGAGTTCCTCCCGTCCGATGGTGAACGACGAGCGGCTCTCGAGGTCGTCCAGATCCTCCTTAGACATGTCGATGCCGGATTGGGGTGCGAACACGATGTTTTTCGTGCGTCGAGCGCCCGCGTAGCTGATGTCCGCGACTTGACGGTATTCGCCGCGCTCATCGTTGCCGTCCAGAGCTTTCACCGTGATGGATTGACGGAAGCTGTAGCTCTGCCGCACGCGCTTCCACTCGGATTCTCGCGCGCTGAAGCGATCGATCACTTGTTGAGGCGAGAGGATCTTGGGAGGTGATTTATCGAGCTCGCCTTCCTGGGCGCATAACGGCAGCCAGGCACAGAGCACGAGGGTGGCGGTTAGAAGGCGGATCAGCACAGCGCCGAAATCATACTCAAAATCCAGCCCGAAAAATTAAGAAAGTTGAATGGCGCGCTTAGCGCTGGGGCGGCGGCGGATTATCTTTCTTCTGGTTCTTGTCGTCCTGGTTGGGCACTTCTTTACCTTCGTAGGTGATCTTGACCTTCGAACCGAAACGCTGGTAGTCGGTATATTTCACGACCTCGCGAATGCGCACGTCACTGGTAGAAAAATGGAGGGTGTCGTCAGCTTTGGTATAGGTTGGGAACCAGTATTTGTTGTCGATCTGTTCCCGCCAGGTGGTGAATTTGGGGAACAGATTTTCGTTGTTTTTCTTTTTACGAATGTCAGGAACGGTCTTGCCGTAAGTTTTAACGATCTGAAAGTCATGATCGTCCACCCAGATACGGCCCTGAAAATATCTCTTCTTCCCGACAATTTCTTTGGGGGCTATATCGAACACGTAGCAGTGCAGCTCATCTTCCTGCTGCTGGCCTACGTACAGAATGTTGTATTCACCTATCTCGTCAGAAGTCAGCACAAAAGGTAAACGATGTCGAATGTCGTCGATATCTTCCGGAGTCATGCTGATTCGCTGAAGCGAAGTTTGTGGTGCGAACACCACGTTCTCCAGCCTCCTGCCCTGGTCGTCGAACACTACATCGAACACTTCCTGGTACTCGCCATCAACCGTATCGCCCTCCAGGGTCTGCACCTTGACTGATTGCCGGTAGGTGTACTGGTCGCGGGCTTGCATGAACTCTTTTTCTTTGTCGGCAAAACGCTGGATAAGAGCTTCAACCGTTATACCCTTCGGTGGGGACGGGTCCAGTTGCCCTTCCTCGGCATAGGAAGCAGTGGAGAGCAGGATCGGCACAGCAACAGCGCACACCAGTAACCAGGAAAGTAAAAATTTTCTCATAGAAGTTATGGCTTAAGGATAGCAGCAATTAACCGCTTCTCCCCTGCGTCTGGCCCTCTCCGCTCAGGGGGCAAGACACAGGAGAGTTGCAGTTCTGCCTATCCAATTAGATGCGGAGCACTTCGGGGAGTTGCCGAAAATGGCCTCACTGTATGTAAAGAAGTGTCACCTGGATTGCCTGCGCAGTAGCTCGCGTGACTGATGTGTCACTGCGCGAATGATTGCAAATTGAACCCAATCACACCCACTCCGGCCGAGGCAGTTCCCTGAATTTGAACTGAGCCCGAGGCGTTGCCGGGCGAAAGCACAATTGCGATCTGGCCGTTGTTGTCAGAGATCATCGCAAAACGCGAGGAAGTGATCACCACCGGGGCTGGGTTACGGCCGATCAGAATTCCGCCAATGTTCAGCGGATCGGAAGCCGGGTCGATGCGGGAGACAATGTCTTGAACCGCCACTGTCGCCCCGATGACCGGATGAGGTGGCGAAGTCACATCCGTCACTCTGACCACGACCGGTCGAAGAGTCTGACCGCTTGCAAGCGCCTGACGAGTTCCGGAAACCGCCTGCAAGGATTGCGCCGAGGCCGGCACCGCGGTGACAGAAAAGTTCTGGCAGGGCACATTTCCAGGCATCACACATGCGCTGATCAGAACCCCCCCGCCCAGATTAGCCAGATGGACAGAATTTGAGGCAATGCCCGAGAGGTCCGAAACAGATGCAGGCGCCGCAAGCGAAGCCGTGCCTTGCAGCACCTGAAACTCTACCGTGCGGCTGCTCACCGGCACTCCGTTCGAAAGCACGCGCGCAGAGAGTGGAATATCCACGGTCGCGCCCTGTGCCACCCACAGTTGCTGATTGTCGAGAGAGATAGCCAGCGAGCTGCTCGAACCGAGCAGCGTCAGCTGAACGCTCTTGGGCGAGGGGTAAGAAGCCGGAGCGAGGAAGGCGGTCAGCGTGTTGTTGCCGGCAGCAATCAGCTTTACCCTGGTCGAAACCGAGCCGTTATCGTCGCTGAGTATGGTGCAGGTGGAAGCTCCTGCGCACGCCGAGAAGGCGACTGCAGGAGTAGCGTTCAACATTACGCTTGCACCAGGCACAGGCGTACTCCCATCGGCCGCAATCACCTGGACCTTAAATGGATTCAGAGCGAGGCTGCCGATCGGCGTTGCCGGGCCTGCGCCCGAAATCAATTTCAATCCATCTGAGGCCGCCGCTCCAAACGTCACAGCGCTCGAAATAGTCGAAGACGACCCGCTTGCCGGATCACTCAACGTCACATCTCTGATTCCATCACGGGCCGGCGGAGTGGCAGTGATCAATCGACTTGCACTGACCGCTAGCACCGCGGCTGTAGTCGATCCGAAAGCGCAGACCGTGTTCCGATGAAATCCAATACCGGTGATACTGAATGGCGTTCCTCCACCCGCGCTGGCGCGCGATACAGAAACAGCATCAGCGTAAAACACGCGTGCGCGATAGAGGTAGTCGGGCCGGCCGTCCCCGCGATAATCGAAGATGCCTACTCGAAAGTTTGTGGTGGTAAGAATCCTTGCGTCAAGCCGGCTTAACCCGAAGTTTTGAGTATTGAAGGCCAGCGGCGTATTCGCCGGAGCAGGAAATGTTCCAGGGTCTTCGAGCGCCCACATTCCTACAACAGGTTGCGCTTTGCCATCGGTCGGTGAGAGCGAAGCATCCAGCGCAAGGGCTTCGACTGACAGTGTGTGATTCGCCTTAGCCGGAAAGGTGAAGTAGTCGCCATCGCCGTAGCCGCTTAACGATGCTGTCCAATCGCCGCTCGGAGGCAATCCTACAGGGCTGTTGTAAGTGCTTGCCGGAAACGGGTCCTGTGTGACAAGGGCACTATTTTCCATCGGGACGTCCTGCTGAACATTAGCGCCGCGGGCAACGGTGACGATGACGGGCGTGAACGCCCCGGAGGGTTGGACCTGGTTTGGGCTATATGGACCGACAAACTGCGACCAGTTCGGATCGATCGGCTCGACCGAGATCTGAAATTGCGCGGCGTTGCTCCCGTCTGGAATTTCAAGGCCGGCAAAATCAAAAAAACCCTGCACGCTCGTATCATTCCCGCCAAAACGAGTTAACAGCTGTCCGGAACTGTCGGAAAACCCGGTCGCCGGATTTCCAGCATTGCCTGAAAACAGGAAACCTGAAACCGAAGAAGCAACCACGCTTCGTGATGCTTTGCCACTCGACGGATCAATCAGCCGCGCAACAACATTTACTCCTTGCATCGGCTGTGTGGCGGCTCCGGTGCTGTCGGTAAAGAACACGGAGCCGTGGATCCGAGCGGTGTTATCGGCGGTAATCTGCTTCCCGGGGAAGCTTGCGAGGTTGGCAGAGGTCACCGGGTACAGGTAGGTCAAAACGGACGAGTCGTCCGTTTTGGGCACATCGGCGTTTGGATAGCACCGTGAGATCGGGACGCAACTGATCGGGTCAGTGGCATGCATTACCGGTAAGCCATTGAAATCGTCCGCGGCTGGAACAGGGTTCCTGGTGAAGACGTTCACATTGGCTTGTGACCAGCCAAGTCCCAGCAGGCGCCCGAACATGCGCACCAGGTGGTATTGAAGGTCGGGAACCTGAGCGGAAGTCTGGGCGCAGTTTCCATTGATAACGATCAACGCGTGCAAGAAGTGGCCGTCGGTTCCATAATTGTCTACGCCGCCGAACACAGAATTTCCAAAACAGTTTGCAGAAGAGCCGGCTCCAGTTCCCAGCAGAGCATCGGTAACTTTTCCGTCCGCGTCGTAAACAATCGCCACAGGTGTGCTGACCGCCGAAGGCAGTATGTCAGCAGGCAGAGATACCGCGCTACCAACTGTGGTTACATTGGCGCTGCTGACATCTTCAGCGAGCTGGCCTGCGCGGGTAGCCGATACGGCTGCAGTGGGGATTGAGGTCCAACGACTGACAGCGGTAGCGACGAGCGAGTCAGCCGCCGCTCCGGGCACTACGGGGCTGAGATCACCACGGTCGGTTGAGTAGTTGAGAACGCCCTCTGGCCATGCCAGTGCTGTGCCTTGAACAGCGGGATCAAAATATGTAGAACCGGCAACGTACTGTGGACCGCCTGCATGACCGAGGGTGGAGGAAAGAAGAATGATGCTGGCGAGAAGCTTCATTGGAGCTCTCGGCTGGCGCGCAGCACAGCGTCTGAAATCTGGCGTGCTCCAACTCTTTGCTCCGGCAGCTGCGGACGATCGATTGACGGCGACATGGGCTTGAACCAGGTTGCGTACTGCGATGGCGAGAAAATGAACTGGGACGCGGAAATTCGAATACGGCCTGCGGGCTCACCAACGATGCTGGTAAGACCTAATCTGCTTTGCGGGTAAAGAAAGAGCAGCACCCTTTCTCCCGGTTTATATCGCTGCCCGGAGTTCCATAATGCAGACCATTGATGAATGGTCAGCGCTTGACCGCGACGAACACCGCGATAAGCTTTTTCAACCCGGAAAGTTACATCGACGGTGGCGATGGTATTGAGCCGGCCCGGGAGAACAGAGGTGACGGTTCCGATGAAGATGTAACCCGAAGCGCGCGCCAGTTCTCGAAATGCAGGGGAGAGCTGTAATGGGGAAGACGCTGGCGCGGTTTGGGTAAATGCTGCCGCGCAAGGCAGAAGTGCCACAACGGCGAGCAACTTAAGTGTTCGGTATATCGCCATCTTCGAGCCAGTCTGCTCGAGACGGGGAACGTCGAGCAGGATAGCCTGAAGTCGCAAGCGAGAATGTAACGGGCATCACCCTTCCATGTGACGTGTGAACAGTGCACAACGGGTCAAGTTCAATGCGTTCGAGTTCCAATCTGGGAAGGGCTAAAAGGTAAACCGAGTGTCGGCGATGTAAACGGATGTATCTCTTAGTGGAACAAATATTTCACTTTCGAATCCGGCCGGGCTCAGCCAGGAAGAGAGATGGGATTGCCTCCCTCTGACCGGGGGACGATGAAAAATTTGTGCTTTCAATAGCTTACAGTTCTTTTTCTGTTCGCCCGACCGTAAATGTCGAATCAGCAGAGCCGGAATAGGGCGAAAAATTCTCGCGCATTTTGCGTTTCTTTTCTTGCCAGAAACAGAGTTCATGCATATTATCGTCTGCTCATTGCCCACTTTTTCGGAGCAATGAGTGCAGTTTCCCAGGTTTAGATTTTGTGTCTCGGGGCCACAACTCGCCTGGACGGGTCCAGATACGTACTGACTCGTCAGAACCATCTGAACAATTCGGGGACTCGTTTCAGCGAGTGAGCATGGAGCCAAACTTGGGGGCTGTCGTGTTTTTCCAGGGGGTGTAAGAGTGACGGAAACTGCGATGGCGAATTCTTTAGCAGAGGCGAAAGGAGTTTCATCAGTGAGAGAGAAGGGTACAGTCAAGTGGTTTAACGGAGCGAAAGGTTATGGCTTTATTCAGCGCTCTACCGGGGAGGATGTCTTCGTTCATTTTTCGGCAATCCAGGAAAATGGTTACCGAACGCTGAACGAAGGCGAAACGGTAGAATTTGATCTGTTGAAGGGCCCCAAAGGCTTTCAGGCAGCCAATGTAGTTCGCGCATAACACGCTTCGTTCTTCCACGCGCACCCTCTCAGCTTCCCCTGGGAGGGTTTTTTAATGCAGTTCAAGAGAAACCAGATCCCCGTCGTTCCTGCCACCGGCTTTGTAATTTATAGTGACCGGCATGTTTTTCCAGTCACAGGAAAACTGGTCTGCACCAATCAAAGTCAGCGCGGTGTAGTCGGCGGTTCGCAACTTCAGCTTCCGGGTGCCCGAAGCTACGGTCAAAACGGCGCTCGGCTTTGCGCAATCAACCGCCAGAAGACGGCCTTTCAGGTACTCGACTTTGCGTTTGTCGTAGGTGGGGGTCGCAGGTGCTGGAGTCGGGCTCGCTTCAGCATCACCGGCAGCCTCGGAGTCACCTAGCGAATCAGCGGGAAGCTGGGGAGATGCCGGGGCCTGCGAACGCTCCGGCAAAACGCCATACTTCTTAATGGTGGGAAAGTCTTGCAGTGTCTGCCGAGCCTGCAGGGCAACCGCATTATCAGAACTGCTTTTCAATCGTTCCAGCAGGGCCGACGCATCATCCCACTTCTTGGCCGCCATCAGGATCTGTGCTTTATGCAGCAAATAGACCTGACTTCGGGGCGCGAGCTGAATTGCGTAACCAATGGACTGCAACGCGGAGTTGATTCCACCACCCTCAAGCCGGGCCAGTGCGAGCATGTCATAAGCTTGAGCGAAATCAGGGCTGGCATCGAGCACCAGCCGCAGATCCTGGATCATGTTGGAAAGCCCTTGAAATGATGTTTTGCCTTCGGCTTGTTTGAACTTTATGAAGGCCGCGTAATAGCGCACCCAAAAGTCATGGCTGTCGAGTTCCGCAGCACGGCCGATCTGTTCCCGCGCCGCTTCGAAATCTTTTTTGGTCATGAACGCCCATGCGAGGGCACGATGCCTGATGGCGTTGTCATTCTTTTCATCGGCTGCGGCGGTTTGCAGGTGCTGTATGGCCTGATCGCGTCGTTCCGGTATTCGCAGCGACATCTCCTGGACCAGCGCGTCGGCTACCGGCTCAGCAATGGGCTGAACGCTGGCCCCGACATTTGCAACCGGGACGTCAATGCGGGCCGTTTGGCCGCCCGCATCTGTCACGTCGGGCCGTTTGGCATTGTCCTGTGCCTGAAACAGCGGAGCCAGCGAATGGAAATAGTCCTTAACATTCTGCTGAAATTGTTGCGGCGAAACGCCGTATGCCTGCTGGATGGCTTTTTCTACGGACATCTTCTGCACTTCTACCAGTCCAAAATAAGTGCCGGTTTCCGAAAGCTTGTCTTTATTCAGCAGGTAATGCATGATCATCCAGGACTCAGCATCGAACAGCGTCTGATGCGGGCCTTCGATGTAATTCGCGCTCTCGTGCTTAGCTGCGAACAGGTCCTGTACAGGCAACCAGGCTGGAGCACCGAGAATTTCTGTCAGTGAACGGGAGGTGCGGACCGGCTGCGCTCCTCCCATCAGGGTTTGCTTCCAGGCAAGCGCGAGCTCGGGATCGCCGCCAAGCTGGGCCTGCTTGTCATCCAGTCGCAGGCTGGAGAAGTATTCCGCAAAGCCTTCATCAAACCAGGGCTGGGTGGGCGGGTAGTTGTAATTCAGCAGTAAATGGGCAAGCGGATGCAGCACGCTGCGCCAGCTGTCGTCGGCGGAGATATCGAGCACAATGTAGTTGCGGTCTTCACCTGACAGAAAGAAGCCGGGAAGGGAATCCGATTTTCCATTTTGCGGAGGAACCAGACGCAGGTAGTCACCTTCCGATTTGACGGCAATGATATCCAGCGGCTGCGGCAAATTTACTCGAGTCTTGTTGAACAGCTGCGCAAAAACGATGCGCATCTGTTCGAAGCGAAGCGCGACCTCACGGCCTTTCTTTTCGCCAGCGTTGGTTAAAACCGAAAAATGAGCAGAGCTGACGCGAATCCAGGAGGGCTCGGATGCCTGTAAAAGGTTGGGGGAAAGGATCGTAAGCAGAAACAGAAATGAGCCAGCGCGAAACCTCATGATGGTGCCAATGGTTGATCGTAACACGCAAAAACAGAACGACCCCACTCACGATACGTGGCGGGGTCGTTCGCCCTCTGCCCACTCATTCGGCGGCAACACAGCCAGAGAGGGTTCCCAACGAAGCTGATGATTAGACCTTCACCGCTAAGGAATGGTTGCTCGTTCTTTCAGCTTGTTCAGAGCCCATTGAGCGGCTTCTGAGGCTGTCCGGTCGGGGTCGTCCACAAGTCGTTCGAGCACGGGCGCAAACGCGCGATTGCCGCTGTTTCCCATAGCAATGGCGATATTCCGGCGCATGCCGGAGAATTTGGCGCGCCGTAACGGGGACTGGCGGAAAGTCTGCTGAAAGGTTTGTTCTTCCAGCTCCGCAAGCCGATCAAGAATCGGGTTTACTAAACCCGGGCGCGGCTGAAATTCAGGGGCCGAGCTGAAAGGCGCTTTGCGGTTCCACGGACAGACGTCCTGGCATATATCGCAGCCGAAGATATTGTTTCCCATGTGGTCGCGCAAATCTGCGGCAATCTCGCCCTTTTTTTCGATAGTGAGATAGGAAATGCAACGCCGGGCATCGAGCTGATAAGGCCCTGCAAACGCGCCGGTCGGACACGCGTCAATGCAACGCGTGCAGGTGCCGCAACGATCCGCAGCAGGAATATCGGGTTCAATCTGGGCAGAAGTAAGAATCACTCCCAGAAAAAGCCACGATCCCTGGCCTTGATTGATGATGCAGGTATTTTTTCCCACCCACCCCACGCCTGCATATTTGGCATACATGCGCTCAGACACTGGTCCGGTGTCGACGTAACAACGGGTCTGAATTTCCTGTTGCCCAATCTCTTTCTGGCCGAACTCCTGGCGCAGCCGCTCTTCTACCAGGCGCAGCCTGCGCAGCACCGAGCTGTGATAGTCTTCACGGCCCCAGGCGTAACGAGATATCCATCCCCGGCCGGAGTCGTGAACCTGGGTTGAATATGGATTATCGGTGTTGTAGTTGATGGCGCAGACGATGACGCTGCGCGCCCACGGCACTGCGAACTCCAGGGAGGCCCGCTTGAACTCGCCTTGTTCGTTGCGCGCTTCGAGATACTTCATTTCGCCGGCGTGACCGGCGTCAATCCACTCGGAATAATTGGCGGATTCGGGGAAGCGCTGAATGGGAGCCACGCCGCACAGTTCGAATCCAGCCTGCCTGGCGGCGGCTTGAACGATTTGCTTGAGGGGTGGGATGACACGTGCTGCGGCCGGCCGGGGCGGGTGCGGGTTCACATCCCGAGCTTCTTGACTTCTTCGTTGTAATACTTGCGGTAAAGAATGTCCCATTCCTGACTGCCTTCAAGAATCGTGCGCTTCTGATTCTCAATTTTCTGGCGGGCTGCAAGGTCGATTTTTTCTTCCTGGTTGAGAAGCTCTTCGAGCAGTTTGCGAACTTCCAGGCGAATAGTATTGCGGTCCTCGACGAAACCGACCTGGTCCATTTCGGCTAAGGCGTCGGTTACCACATGCGCAACTTTGTTGGCTTTATCTCGTGAAAGTCGCAATTCGTCTCCGTCGTATCCAGTTTACACGCACTCGCTCCTGCCGAACAAAAGGGGGAACGCCGGCGAAACAGTTCAGCTTTTCAATCGCTTAACGATATGTGTTTCGATTTCGGGCCCGTATGAGAGCTTAATGAAAAGCACGTGGTCCGCAATGCGCGCCTCAACCGGTTTGTCATTTTTCCATTCACTCGGAATCGGTCCGTCAGGCTGAATGTCTGGAATATATTCGGTCAGATACGTATCGTTCGCCAGACGTACCTTCAACTTATATTTGACCTCGGTCCTGAAGGCCACGACGGTGTCCCAATGCCATGCCTGCGGGATGTATTCGGTGTGCTTTTCGATGTTCACCAGGGTGCCGGATTGATAGCTTGATTGCGCAAAAGTGAAGGCGGTGAGAAGCAGAATCATCAGGAGCAACGCACTGCGACGCGAGGGCATAGAGCAGACCTGTTGGCGCCATTGTAAATCGTTTATCTGAGCGAAATGGATAAAGTGGCCCAACGATCACGGTGTTCAGAGGACTGCTTTGTATTTGCGCACCAGTTCGTTTTTTACCTTCCGGAACATCTCCTGGTAATTGGCGCCGCTTTTACGCATCTCGTCGGAGTAAGCTTCGAGGATGACGCGCACTTCGTCATTGATGCGATCTTCCAGAGATAGTTCTTCCAGCATGGAGGCGTGAACTTTGGCGGTGACGCCCGGCAGGTCTTTGGTCTCAATAAATTCGCCGGCAAGAAGTTTTTTGGTGAGCTCACGGGCGAGGTAAGACACATACTCTTTCGAAAGCAGCATAGTTTTGGATTCGGACGGCGCGGTTTGGACGCGATTGTGAAACGGTTAGTTTAGCACAGCGGGGTGCAGCCCCCTGTGTGGTTTGATTCCATTCAGCATACAATGCAGAATTACGCCGATGACTTCGCGCGCTGACAATCTGGCCAGTTTAAAAGATGACATGGTCGCCTTTATCGAGGGCCATGGGATGCGTCGCTTTCACGGATACGTGGACTACGACGAGATTCCCAGCGTGCTTTGGAAGAGCCAGGACAATCCTGATAGCTGGAAAGATTTTGTGGAACTGGCGAAGTCGGCGGAGGCGCCCTTTCTGACCATGGATTCCTGGTCACTGGAGCGCGAAGAGCTCGACGGGATTCTCGAACGTCTGGGCAGCGCACAGCACACCAGCGACGAAGAACTGGAAGAGGCGCGATGGTTGCGAACTTACATCGGCAAGACCGGATTTGTGCAACTCGGTTTTGGTCACCAGGGAGTCATGATGGTGTACGAAGCTTCCACCGAGTGGTACGACCACTACCAGCATCTGCTGGAAATGAGCGAAGACTTCGGCGGCATTGCAATCGATGAACCCGGTCTGGACGATGAGAGCTAGACCTTGGGTGGCGGTGCGCGCTTTCTGATGGAGTGGCTGGCGAAGACATGCGATGCTGCGGCGGCCGATGCGCTTACGCGCGAATTAACCGTTTCGCTAAAACATCCCGAAGCAGCTGAAACACTGGCACGGCTACTGGTTATGCGGGGCATTGCGAACGGCGCAGATGCCATGCGCTTTCTTGTTCCCGAGATCTCTCACCTGCATTCTCCTGATCGTTTGCTGGGAATGAAAGCTGCGGTCGAGCGCATCGAAGCCGCCATTGAGCGGAACGAAACTATTCTGATCTACGGTGACTATGACGTGGATGGGACCACCGCCATCGTCATCCTGAAGACTGCGATTGAAATGTGCGGAGGAATAACCGAATTTCATGTTCCTCACCGCATTCGCGAAGGCTACGATCTGCGCGGTGACGTGATCGAGCGCGCGGCTGCCGCCGGCATCCGACTGATTATCAGTGTGGATATGGGTATTCGCGCCTTCGCCGCGGCAGAAACGGCGCACCGCCTGAAGGTCGATCTGATTGTTACCGACCATCACTTGCCAGGGCCCGACGGCGTTCCGAAGGCGCTGGCTGTCATCAATCCTAATCAGTCGGGCTGCGAGTATCCGTGCAAATCGATCTGCGGGGCGGGTGTTGCATTCAAACTCGCACAGGCTCTGCTGGAGAGAAAGAGGCCGGGCAAAGATCTCTCGGCACTGCTGAGGTCTTTTTTGAAGATCGTGGCCATTGCAACGATTGCCGATTCTGTTCCCCTGACTGACGAAAATCGCGTATTCGCCAAAATCGGCCTGGATAGCCTGCGCACAGCGGTAAACCCCGGGCTTAAGTCGCTGTTAGAAATTGCGGAACTCAGTGGACGTCCGCTTAGCGCGGGCGAGGTAGCTTTCCGAATTGCTCCGCGCATCAATGCAGCCGGGCGCATGGATGTGGCGCGCGACGTGATCGATCTATTTACGGTGAAAGACGCATCGCAGGCGCAGGCGATCGCGGCCAGGCTCGATCAGCTCAACGCGCAGCGCCAGGAAGAAGAGCGGCGCATTCTGGAGTGCATCTGGAAACGCTTCGAAGAAGACGCAGTTCTGCGGGAAACATTCTGTTACGTGGTCGATGGAGATGGCTGGCACCGCGGAGTCATCGGGATAACTGCCACCCGCGTGGTCGAGAAATTCGGCCGGCCAGCGCTGGTCATCTCGCGCGATGGCGAAGAAGCCCACGGTTCAGGACGTTCCATCCGCCCGTTCCACCTGTTGAATGCGCTGGAATCGTGTGCCCATTTGTTTACCCGCTTTGGCGGCCATTCGCACGCGGTAGGTTTCTCATTGCCATCGGCGCGTGTCGAGGAATTGAGAGCGCATCTGGATGGCTACGCGCGGCAGAGGCTGACTTTGGCAGACTTTCAACCGATATTGCCAATCGATGCGGAGATTGACCTGACAGAGATCACTCCGCAATTGCTGCAGGCGTTGAAGCAGATGGAACCGTTCGGGGTAGGAAATCGCGAACCGGTGTTCGCGGTCAGGGGCGCGCGCCTGGTTACGCCGCCCAAAGTGATGAAAGACAAACATATAAAGCTGAAAATCGGAATGGTAGAAGAAGAGTCAGGCCAGCCCGCGGATGCAGCCCTGCAGGCAAATCCACGTTGCCATCCTGATTCGGCGGCCATTCCACGCCGCAAACGCGACTGGCGGAAGGCACTAACCTTTGAAGCGGTGGGCTGGCGTATGGCGGAGCGCTGCGAACAGCAAAAGCTTCTGGCTGGGGATGTTCTTGATATTGCCTTCACGCTGGAACAAAACGACCATGCCGAGTTTGGCGGGATGGAGTTAACGCTCAGGGACTTTGATCGAAGTAAGGAGCACGCAAATCTCGCCGTGGCCAAGGCATCCGCAAGCCCATCCGGCATCTAACTGCTTGTCCCGTAAATAGTGCAGTAAACTTTCATCAGATGCCGACACAATTTTCCCGGCTGCGCCGTTGGATTGCGATCAGTGTGGTTCTGCTGGCGCTTTTCGTGGCCGGGGTTTATTTGTACGCGCGGCACCGAATACAGAACGCGTTGAAAGACGTGCCGGGAAAGATCAATGTCGAAGTGCAGCAGAGCGCGAACGGTTTCAGCATCTCGCGGTCGGAGCAGGGAAGAACGGTCTTTAAGATCCAGGCCAACAAGGCGGTGCAATTTCGCGCTGGGGGCCGGGTTGAGTTGCACGATGTCACCATCACTCTGTTTGGGCGAGACTCCAGCCGCTTCGACCAGATATATGGATCGGATTTCGTTTACGATCCCCAATCCGGCGAAGTCACAAGCAAGGGCGAGGTGCAAATTGATCTGGAAGCCAACCCTCAGGGACTAACCAAGCCCGATCAAGCCGCTCCGAAGGAGCTCAAAAATCCCCTGCACTTGCGAACCAGCGGACTGGTTTTCAATCAGAAGACCGGAAACGCTTCCACTCAAGACAAGGTTGAATTCAGCTTGCCCCAGGCGCAGGGTTCGTCGATCGGGGTGAATTATGACGCGGAACATTCGCTGCTGGTGCTGCAGTCCCAGGTGCAAGTGGATTACTCCGGCGCGGCGCCCCTGCACCTGACCGCGCGACACGGCAGCATTACGAAAGAGCCGCGAACGGTGGTCCTGGAATCGGCGGCGTTGGCTGGAAATGCCTGGAAATCGCAGGCCGATCGAGCCACCCTGTTCCTGACCCAGGACAACTCAATCGATCATCTCGCTGCCACCGGCCATGTGGTCACAACCAGCAATGCGCAGCCGAGTTCGCAGGCGACAGCGGAGGAGATGATTGCGCATTTTGCGCAAGATGGAAAGTCCCTTGCCACTATAGCTTTCAATGGCAATGCTAAAGCCAAAGTTGAGGGCAAACAGCCGCTTGAAGCAGCAGCGCAGCGAGTGCTGATGAATTTCGCGGGACGAAACGTCTTGAGCAGTATTCACTCGCGAGGCGATGTCCGGCTTGTGCAGCATCAGGCGCCCGCCAGCGGAGCGGCTCAGGATCTCGAGTCTGCATGGCGCTCCGCACGCGAAAATTGTTGCTCAGACTCCGGGCGAGAAAGAGCGGGTGAGTACGAGCGAAAACGTGGATGCTACATTCCAACCGGGCAAAGGAATTGAATCACTGGTGCAGCAGGGAAATTTTGAATATACCGATGGTGAGCAGCGCGCGTGGAGCGGAAAGGCAACGTATGTCCCTGACCAGCGATTGCTTACCCTGAGTCAATCTCCGAGAGTCGCCGTGGGCGCATCGGTGACGACGGCCAAAGGCATGCGACTCTATCGCGACACCGGTGAGGGCGTGGCTGAAGGGGATGTGAAGAGCACCTACAACGATATGAAGCCGGAGCCACAAGGATCGCTGCTGGCCTCGGGCTCGCCCATCCATGTAACCGCGCAGAGCATGAAAGCTACGCGCATGCCGACTATTGCGGTCTACTCCGGCAATGCGCGTTTATGGCAGGATGCGAAGGTGGTTCAGGCGCCGGTCATTCGATTTGACCGCGATCACCGTTCGGTGGTGGCGGAAGGTTCGAAGAGGCAACCGGTTTCGACCGTGCTGGTTCAACTGGATAAGGCGGGCAGAGCGGTTCCGGTTACAGTGACGTCGGATCGGCTGACCTACACGGATTCCGAACGACGAGCGCACTTCGAAGGCAACGTAGTAGCCAAGGGAGCCGGAGTTGCGACCTCGGCAGCTGCCATGGATGTTTTCCTGGAGCCGGCGGGGTCCGATCAGAGAACAATTGCTCAGAGCAACACAGGTAAGATCGATCACATTATCGCGAGCGGAAGCGTGGTGGTCTCGCAACCCGGCCGTCGGGCGGCTGGCGACCGCCTGGTTTATACGGCAAGCGAGGATAAGTTCGTGATGACTGGCGGACCGCCTAGCATTTTTGATGCCGAACATGGCAAGATTACGGGCGTTTCGTTGACTTTCTTTAGGGGCGATGATAGGGTCGTGATTGAAGGTAGTCAGGCCCTCCCCACCGTAACTCAAACGCGAGTGGCACGATAAATGCTTACGCTGGCCACCGACGAAATCGCCAAATCATATCGTGGGCGTCGAGTTGTTAATGGGGTAAGCCTGCGGGTGGGACAAGGGGAAGTGGTTGGTTTGCTTGGACCTAATGGTGCGGGCAAAACGACATCCTTTTACTCGATTGTGGGATTGATCCCTCCTGATTCAGGCCGCGTCCTGATCGACAACGACGATATCACTGACGTGCCAATGTATCTGCGGGCGCGTCAATACGGCATCAGCTACCTGCCGCAGGAAGCCTCGGTTTTCCGGAAGCTGACTGTGGAAGAGAACATTTTGGCGGTGCTCGAGGTGCAGCCTATTTCCTGGCATGAGCGCCGCGAGCGAATGGAAACCCTGATCGATCAGCTGGGACTGGAGCACATTCGCCAGAACCGCGGATACGCGCTCTCTGGCGGAGAGCGGCGCAGGGTCGAGATAGGGCGGGCGTTGGCGATCAACCCGACTTTTATCCTGCTGGACGAGCCGTTCTCGGGCATTGATCCGATTGCAGTGCTCGACCTGCAAAAGATTATCGGTGATCTGAAAGCGAGCGGTATCGGCGTCTTGATCACTGATCACAACGTGCGCGAAACGCTCTCGGTCACTGACCGGGCGTACATCATTAATGAGGGGCGAATCTTTCGCCAGGGGACTCCCGAGCAGTTGGGCACGGATCCCGAAGTCAGACGAGTGTATTTGGGCGAGAGTTTCTCGCTGGTGTGAAAACCAGGTCACTGGCCGTAGGTCGTTGACAACCGCCTGCAGCTAATGGCCAATGACGAACGACTAACGACTGAACCATGGTGTTACTGCAGCCCAAATTGCACCTGAAAGTCTCGCAGAGACAGATCCTTACTCCGGGTCTGGTGCAAATGGTCAGCGTGCTTGCGCTCAACAAGCTTGAACTCAAGGACATGATCACCGCCGAAATGGTGGAAAATCCGGTTCTGGAGGAACTGGAGGATGCGGTCCCGCTTATTGATGATGTGAACCGGCGGGAAGAAGACCGCGACCGGCAGGCTACGGCGGAGGAAGCGCCGGCGATCACCGCCGAAGAGAAGAAAGATCCCTTCGAAGAAATTGATTTCGGTTCCTTCTTTCAGGAATATCTCGATCCTGGCTTTCGCAGCCGTAATGAGATGGAGGAAATCGAACGGCCTTCGTTCGAGAATTTCCTCTCGAAACCAGGCAATCTCACCGATCACCTGATGTGGCAACTGGGAGCCCTGTCCATTCGTCCTCCGGTCCGAGAGGCCGCGGAACTGGTCATTGGAAACCTGAACGAAGAAGGTTACCTGATCGCAAGCGACGAAGAACTTTTAGGGGTGATTACGCCGGCATCTCCCGAACAGGATGCCAGCCTGGCGGAAAAGCTGGCCAAACAGGCGACTGCTCTTGGTCTTGAGGTTGGCCCTGAGACGGCCATCGAATTGGCGGCCGTTGCAGGTACCGAAGGCGATGTCGAACTGGATGGGCCCGAATGGAATGACGGGGGTAACAACGGTATACCATCAGCCGATGCTGAATTCCCTGCGCAGGGTATCGAGACCTTCGTAGACAGTTCCATAAATGTCGACGGTTCCATCAATGCCGACAGTTCCATAAATGTCGACGGTTCCATAGACGCAATTGCGCCCAACAGTTCGCCTGAAACCCCTCCGGATCTCAGCACGCCCCCAACCTTCACGGTAAACTTCGTCCGTGAAGATCTGCATGAAGCAATCGAACTTATTCGACAAATGGATCCTCCGGGGGTGGCCTGCCGCAATCTCCGCGAGTGCCTGCTTTATCAATTGCGGTTCCACCAACAGCAACTGGCCTCGCAGAAGAATGGCAACGGCGAAGCTGTTGATCAGGTCCTGGCGGATGCGGTTTTAATCGTGGACCAGCACCTGCGCGCGGTGCAGTTGAAACAGTTGAAGGAGATCGGTAAAGCGATTAACCGCCCGGTCGAAGCGGTGCAGAGCGCACTGGATTACGTTCGCACTCTCGATCCTCGTCCCGGCCTCCGCTATAACGCCGTCCCAGCTCGCCTGATCGAGCCGGACGTGGCTTTCGTGAAGCACGGCGACGAGTGGCTGGTCATCATGAACGACGAGGATATGCCCCAGCTTCGGCTTAATCCCGCTTACAAGAAGCTGGTCACGCGCGACGGTGTTAACGACAAGAACACGCGCGATTACGTCAAAGAGCGCTACAAGAGCGCCATCCAGCTCATCAAGAATATTGAGCAACGGAAGCAGACCATCACCAAGGTCTGCTACTCGATCGTTGCCCGCCAGCAGGATTTTTTGGAGCGTGGTATTGATTTCCTGAAACCGATGATGATCAAGGAGGTGGCCGAAGAAATCGGCGTGCATCCTTCCACGGTAAGCCGGGCGGTGGCCAGCAAGTATGCCCACACGCCGCAGGGCGTTTTCGAGTTGCGCTACTTCTTCAGCGAGAGCGTGCAGGGACCGGAAGGCGGCGGAACGTCGCTGCTGATCCTGAAGCGCCGCGTCAAAAAGCTCATCGAGGAAGAAGATGCCAGCCGCCCCCTGACCGACGAGCAGATCACAAGGATCCTGCAATCGCAAGGCATCCAGGTGACCCGGCGGACAGTTGCCAAATACCGCGAAGACATGCGCATCCCCAGCACGCACCAGCGCCGGGTCAAAAAATAGATTTGGTGATTTTTGTAATCGGGTAATTTTGTAATTTGAAGCTGCCTCCATACATCCGATCTCAAAGTACCAGATTACAAAATTGCTAAATTACAAAATGTCCCACTGCAGTGCCCGATTTATTTCACATTGAATTTCTAGGAGGGGCGCTCATGAACGTGGAGTACACGGGAAGACACTACGAAGTCACTACCTCGATCCGCAAAGAAGTAGAAACCGGCCTTACAAAAATCCGCAAAATTCTTGGTGATAAGTTCGAAACCAAAGTTATCCTCGCCGTCGAAAAACACCGTCATAAAGCCGAAATCACCATTAATCCGCCCAAGGGGCCGCTGGTCGG
>QHZY01000075.1 GCA_003224855.1 Acidobacteriota bacterium
TTTCAGCGGTCCGATCTGGAGAACATGTTTCTGGTGATCGCGGCGACTTCTTCGCGCGATGTAAACCGGCAAGTGTTTGAAGAAGCGCAGTCACGCAACATTCTTTGCAACGCCGTGGACGATCCCGAATATTGCGATTTCTACTATCCCGCGGTCGTGCGCCGAGGAGATCTGCAGATCGCCATCTCGACTGCCGGCCATAGTCCAGCGCTGGCACAGCGCCTGCGGCGTCAGTTTGAAAATGACTTCGGCTCTGAATATGGCGATTGGCTGCAGCACCTGGGCTCCATCCGCAAGAATTTATTCGCACGCGAAATTGATCCAGTCGAGCGTCGCCGTATCTTGCACGAGATAGCCGCAGGCAGTCCGGCGCATGTCGAAGCCGTGAAAGTTGAAAGGGAGAACTTCCAATGAAGGGAAGAGTGTATCTGGTCGGAGCTGGTCCGGGCGATCCGGAACTGCTCACGCTGAAAGCGCTGAAAACGCTGAGATCCGCCGATGTCGTTCTGCACGACGAACTGGTCAGCGCGGAAATACTTGCCCTGATTCCATCGTCTGCAAGCGTAATTAGTGTCGGCAAGCGCGGCGGGCGTCCAAGCATCAGCCAACAGGAGATCAACAGGTTACTGGTGGAATACGGGTGGCTCGGCCTGAGCGTTGTTCGCCTCAAAGGCGGCGACCCTTTCATCTTCGGGCGCGGCGGCGAGGAACTCGAGGCAGTGCGGCAGGCAGGACTGGAATGCGAGATAGTTCCCGGAATAACCGCAGCTTTGGGCGCCGTCTCCTCTATCCAGGTTCCCCTGACTCATCGTGATGCGGCTTCCAGTCTGCTTCTGATCAGCGGCCATCGCGCGCATGAAGTCGGCATCCAGCTCTCGCATGCAGATCTCGCGAAAACTACCGTGGTGATCTACATGCCGGGCCAGAATTATTCACGGATTCAGAAGGAACTGATCTCAGCAGGAATGGCTGGTGAAACTCCCTGTGCGATCGTTTCGCAGGCAACCACGCGATATGAAAAAACCTATCAAACCTGCGTTTCCGAGCTTCATAACTCTCCTGAGCTACCGTCACCGACACTGCTGGTAATCGGCGAAACTGTCCGGTTCGCAAAACCGGCAACCACTCTCAACGCGATCAGCCTGCAAGAGCACGCTTCGGAGCGTGTTGTGGAAGCCCGATGACAGAAGCCAGAGAAGCCAGAGAGGACATTGCGCAGCTGAGCAGCCAGGCCGAGGCATGGTCTCCCGAGCAGGTTCTTGCTTGGGCGTTTGAAAATTACGGTAAGAACGTTGCGATCGCTTCGGGTTTCGGCGTTGAGGGTATGGCGCTGATTGATCTCGCATCGCACGTCAGCGGTTCGTTTCGGGTTTTCACTCTTGATACTGAATTTCTTTTTCCAGAGACTTATGAGCTCATGGACCGGATCGAGAAGCGCTACGGAATCCGTATCGAGAGGGTCTATCCATCGCTGACGCCTGAAGAGCAGGCACACACTCATGGCGCAGAACTGTGGCGCCGCGATCCCGACTTGTGCTGCTCGCTTCGCAAAGTGGAACCGCTGAAGCAGAAACTGGCCGAGCTGCGCGCCTGGGTCACCGCCATTCGCCGCCGGCAAACCAGCGCTCGCGCATCGGCGAGAAAGATCGAATGGGATCACAAGTTCCAGCTGATAAAGATCAATCCGATCGCCGACTGGACCACGGACATGGTATGGAGCTATGTGCGCAAGCACAACGTTCCCTACAATCATTTACACGATCAGAATTATCCCAGCATCGGATGCATGCACTGCACCCGCGCTGTACGGAGCGGAGAAGACGCTCGAGCTGGGCGGTGGGCAGGTTTCGCCAAAACCGAGTGCGGACTGCACACCCCCTCGAACCTTCAGGCTGTTGTTCCCGCACTGGTCGGCCCGCTGGTGCAACTTAAACCCTGCGTCGAATGTGAAGAAGGATAAAATCAACTTCCGCGGCCCATCGAAAATTTTACTGGCGCTAAGAACGCTGCTCAATTCGCTCTCTCGCTCGCTTAAGCGCGCTGGTCCTCCGATATAATCGGCACTCAACTCAGTTGTGCCATGGATTTCGATCAGCTCGCAACATTTCTCGAAGTGGCAAAGCTGGGCAGCTTCTCGCGCGCCGGAGAAAAAGTGTTCCGCTCCCAGTCAGCAGTCAGCGCGCAGATTCGCCAGCTTGAGCAGGACTACGGCGACCGCCTGCTCGACCGTTCAGGGAAAGACGTGACACTTACTCCCGCTGGACGCGTTCTGTTCGGTTATGCCGAGCGCTTGCTGCAAATGCGGGATGAGTCTCTGCTCGCCGTAGTAGACCAGGGCACCTCGCCGCGAGGAACACTTCTTATCGGCGCCAATGAAGCCACTTGCCTGTATGTTCTTCCGGATGTGTTTGCGAAATATTGCCATCTCTATCCCAACGTCCAGATAAGCATCTACCGCAATTTCAGCTATAAGATCATCGAAAAACTTGAGAATGGCTCAATTGATGTGGGAATTGTGACCTTGCCGGTGAAATCGGCAAGTCTGAAAACTCACACCATCTTTCGCGACCAACTGATGCTGATGGTGAACCCGCAGAACCCGCTGGCAAAACTCGACGTGGTGCCGGTGGCTGAAATCGTTAAGCAGCCTCTGTTGCTGCCCAAAACCGGCCACAGCCGCCGGGTGATGGATAAACTGTTTCGTCCTTACGCTTCTAAACTGCAGGTCAGAATGGAATTAGCCAGTGTTGGCATGATCAAGAGCTTTGTTGCTGCCGGCTTGGGTGTCTCGCTGATCAGCACCAGCTTTGCACGCGATCAGGTGCTGGCAGGCAGGGTGAAACTGATTCCATTGCAGGATGGCGAACTTTGGCGCGAACTTGGTATCGCCTACCGTCGCGATCGAACTCAAACGCGGGCAGGGCTGACCTTCATCACCACTGTTCGCCAGCTGGCTGCCGCCTCGAAGTAAGCCATGAAATTTCTTGATGACCGCTATCGGAATTTCTAATTTCACACTTGCGTCGCGCATTTGTAAACTGAAAATTAGGGTAAACCCCACAAGGGCTGGCCGCGTGCGCGGTTATCACCGGAGGTTTTCCAAAACCAGACTGAGGGCATCGAACATGAGCGAATTGGAAAACGGATTGAACAAACTTTTGGAAGAGCACCAGCACGAGAGTGGGCTTCATGTAATTGGAGGACGCCGGAAGTTGATGGACCGGCTGGTCCAGTTCTTTGAAGATTACCGCCCCGATTACCGCCCCGAAGATAGGCCGCAGTATGGAGCCGATCGCAGTCACTGAAGCCGGGCACCCGCCTTCCTGAGCTAAAACTTTTCGGACACTGGGGAAACCCGCCGCAAGCCGGCGGGTTTTGTTTTCCCCGGTTTCAGTGTGAGCAGGATTTGACACTAGCGCTGAAAGCGGTACCATCTATGTGCCACCCCCACATCTTGAGTTATGTCGAAGGCGTCACGTCACAGGACTATCCTGACGCTTCTGGGGCAGCGGCCTGCAGCATCGCAGTGCGAACTGCAGCATGCGCTCTCAAAGCGCGGCATCCAGGTGGGTCAGGCAACACTCTCGCGTGATGTCCATGCGCTTGGCTTGGTTAAGGGCAGCCGAGGATATCAGCCGCCGGGTGAACTGGGAGTCCCGCGAATCATAGCTCACCGAGTGATCTCGGAATCAGTTGTGGGTGTGCGATCGGTTCACAATCTCCTTGTTCTCAAAACCTTTGATGGTGACGCCCGACCGGTGGCCGCAACCCTGGAAGAAGAAAACTGGCCTGAGGCCATTGGCACGCTGGCAGGACAGGACACTATTTTGATCGTATGCAGTGATAACCGGGGCGCGCGCAAACTGGCGGCGCGGATTCGCGCCCAATGCAGGCATCCTAAAGCGCGTGGTAGGCTTGGCTGGTGGGGCCACGCGGTCGAATCGCTACCTTCGCAGCTTTCGTCATTCTATTGTGCTGCTACGCCCCTGCCGCCCAACAATCCGCTACAAAGAGTGCGCCAACCATCGACACGCTGATCTCACGCGGAGATCTCGAGAGCGCAGAGCGTGCAGTCTGGTCGGCGCTGACGAATAATCCGAACGATGTTCGCGCGCTCACGCTGCTGGGCAGAATTCGCGGCCTGCAACAGCGCTTTCCAGAGGCCGAAACGCTCTTTCGTCGCGCGTCTGAGATCGACCCCAAATCGTCCGATGCCCAATCTGGTCTCGCCCGCGCCCTGGCTTTGCAGGGCAAGACGGATGCCGCCACCGAAGCCTATCAACAGGCGCAAACTCTTGCTCCTGGCGATCTGCAATTGCGGGCTGAACTCGCCCAGCTCTACCGTGATTCTGGAAAGCCGCAGGACGCGCTCTCAGCGCTTGATTCGATACCCGCCGGCCGCCTGGATGAGCACACTACATTAATTCGCCTGGCGTCACTCATCGATCTCCGGCGCACTGATGAGGCAATCGCATTAGCTCGCAGCGCAAGCGCGAGAAGCCCAAAGCTCGATGTCGATCTGGCCGGTATGTTCGTCGCGGCCCGCCTGCCCGATCCTGCTCTTGCGCTTTTGACTTCAGCCATGGCTGCCGGAAAACAGCTCGATCGCGTTCATTACTTGAAAGGGAAGGCTCTGCTGGAAAAGAATCAGTCTGCTGCGGCGCTCGCCAGCTTTCAGAAGTCCCTGGCCTTGAATCCAAAAGCAATCGATTCAGTGGTCGCTGTCGCCGAGATTTACTCCCTGCAAGGCAATCACGCCAGATCGTTCGAGATGATGCAGCGAGCCCTGAAAATCGACCCCCAGTCCGTTCCGACGCTTCGGCACTTCACTGTTGAGGCGATGAAATCGGGTCACACCAGTGCTGCGGCTGAGTCTGCTTTGCAACTGATTTCCCGCAGTCAGAGCCCTGAGGACCTTTATCTGGCCGGCGCAGTTCTGCTGGATGCTAAGCAGGAAGAAAATGCATTGCATGCGCTGCAAAGCTACGTTGCCGCTCGTCCCGACGACGCGCAAGGCTGGCTGGCATTCGGCTTGACGAATGAGCGCCTGTCACATACTGGCGAAGCAACCAAAGCTTACGATCGATCGCTGCAACTAAACCCCAACCTGGCAGAAAGCGAATTCCATCTCGGTCTGTTGAGCAAGCTGCAAAACGATACTTCGGCAACTACTCGGCACTTCGAGCGCGCACTTCAGATCGATCCCAGGAAAGCCCGGGCATTTGTGGAAGCGGGCAAACTTTACCTGCAGTCAGGCCAGTTGCCGCATTCCCTTGAACTTCTCCAGCGTGCCGAGAGCTTGGACCCAAATGACTATGAAACTCAATACAATCTGGGACTGGTGCTCAGTAAACTCGGCCGGGTAGAGGAGTCGAAGCAGCACATAGCACGCTACTTCCAGCTTTATGAGGGTAAGTCACGCCAGGCCCCAGCCTCTGCTGGAACCGCCAAAAATCCTGGCTTCTGATTTGCAAAAAAGATTATTTGCGGCTGAACGGGACCTTCTGCGTAATCCCCTTGTCTTCCACCACCGTGTAGATGAAGTCCGCTGGGAGATCGTTAATCACCTGCTTGGCTCCGCTCGGCCATTGGATCTCAACTGAACTCATGAGCGCCGATTTCTCCAACCCAAAGTGCAAACGAAGATCGTTCTGTGAACAGTAGCTCGATCCGCTGCGCACCTCGCTGAATTGCGTCACCCCTGCAGCTTTCACCGTAACTCGCGCTCCCAATGCCGCTCTGTTGCTCTTCGAACCGATCAGCTTAAACAGCGCTGCATGATCATCCCCCTGGGTGCGATTCATCAGCAACGTCGGCGGCTCTCCTACGTTCAGGATCAGAATGTCTACCTTTCCGTCGTTGTTGACATCGCCAAAAGCTACTCCCCGTCGCGAGGAAAGTGGCAATTTGTCGAGTCCAGCTAAAGGGGTTACATCCTCAAATGTGCGATCGCGATGGTTTCGAAACAGCAGAAGCGGTTCGCGGTAGGGCGCTCCGTTTTTGACCAGATCCAGCTGGGGATAAACGTGACCCTGTGCAATAAAGATGTCCAGCCAGCCATCATTGTCCACATCGACAAACCCGGTGCCCCATCCGACCGGCAAAAAGGTCGGCTTCCCGATGCCGGCGCTCCAGGCTATGTCGACGAAGCCACGCTGGCCCTGATTCCAGAAGAGAAGGTTTGACTGCTCAGTAAACACGGTTACAAAAATGTCGAGCAGGCCGTCGTGATCGAAATCGCCGAAGTCGACCCCCATCGAGCCCAATTCCTTGCCATCCGAACTAAGCGCCGCACCTGAGAGCAGGCCCACATCCTCAAATGTTCCGTCGTGCTTGTTGTGGTAAAGAAAATTCGGCCCGGCATCGTTGGCTACATATAGATCTGGCCATCCGTCGTTGTCATAATCGGCCCAGATTCCCTGCATGCCGAAGCGATGGTCCGGATCATCCACCCCGGCCTTTTTGGAGACATCTTCAAATGTTCCATCGCCACGATTGTGAAACAGGAAATCTGACTCACCGGGAAGTCCCCACGGTCCGCACTGCACCATCACGCCACGAAAACGGCAGAACTTGTCGTTACTCCCGAAAACCGGCAGCTTGTTTATATCGATATAAACATAGCGCGGAACAAACAGATCGACGTATCCGTCTTTGTCGTAATCTCCCCAGGCTGCGCCGGCGCTGAATCCACTCATCTTTACGCCGCCTTTATCAGTCACATCTTCAAACTTGCAATTCCCCAGATTGCGATAGAGCGCGTTCCGCCCGTATCCGGTTACGTAGAGGTCTTGCCATCCGTCGTTATCGAAATCGGCAACAGCTACTCCCATTCCCCAGCCTTTTACCGTCAGTCCGGCTTCGGCCGTTATGTCTTTAAACTTCAGGTCTGCTGTCTGCCGGTATAACGTCACCATCGGATCGCCTCCCCCCAAATAGCGATCCACCGAGGAGCCGTTCACCGTTAGAATGTCGAGCTTTCCATCGTTGTCGCAATCGATGAATCCAACTCCTCCACTCATCGATTCAATGATGTAGCGTTTCTCCGGGGATGAATTGTGGGCAACAGTCAACCCGGCCTGCTGGCTGACATCCTCGAATGCTGGTACCGGTTTTCGATCAGCGGGCTTTTGGGAGTGGCAGGGAAGCCCGACTAGAAGCGGAAAAACCATCAGAAAAACCAGGAACCGCATGGGTAAGCGATTCTAACATGCTGATTCGAGACCCTCTTGCGCCTAAACTATGTGAAAACTGTGTCGCGAGTTAGTCGGTCAGAGTCAGGAAAATTACAGTATTTACCCGATGGCGTTTGCAATCTCGGTTTTGCAGAATACGTTCAACCCCAACGCGAAGGAGACGGACGGTGGGCATTGATTGAACCTCCCCTTATTAATCAATGCTCACCCCTCCCTAAAGTCTCCGAGATCACGAAAGCTTTCAGTTTTGGACCTTATTCAGCGGCGCGGGAGTAATACCCCTGTTTGGCATGTACGCTGAAGTGCGCTGCCGTCTTTTTAGCCCTGCCCGCCAGCAGAAATTTGATCTTTATTTTGTGCCACTTACCATCAGCCTTAGAGCCTTTGGGCTGATATCCGAGCAAATACTGATTGCGCAAGATGTTGCTGATGGAGTGCGCCGCGTAGGTCATGTCACCCGGATTATCAATAGTAAACGCCGTCCCGCCGGTTTCCTTGCTCAAGTCTTCCAGGAGTTCGGGGCCGGCCATTTCTTCCGAAGTCATGAAATAGCGGTCGTACAAGCCAATACCGTAAATAGAAATGTCTGCCTCTCTGACCAGCGACTTGATCTCAGAAAGTGTATAGCGGCTGTGGTTATCGCCACCGTCTGAAATGATCAGCAACACCCTGCGGGAATACTTGGCTCGCCGCATTTTGTTGACGGCAACGTAGATCGCATCCAGCAGCGAGGTTCTCCCTTTGGTGTTCGCAAATATCAGCTTGCTCTGGATGTCTTCCACCCGCTCAGTAAAATCGCATAACTCCTGCGGTCGGTCAGCAAATGAAACCATAAAGAACTCGTCTGCCGGATTGGCATGGCTGGCGAACTCGATAACCGCTTCCCGGGCTTTGTCGATCTTGTTTTTCATACTGCCGCTGAGGTCAAGAACAAGCCCCACAGAAAGCGGCGCATCTTCTTGAGAAAAGTAGCGGATCTGTTGCTGGCTCTTCCCCTCGAACACCTGAAAATTGTCACTAGCCAGGCCTTGTACCAGGCGGTTGTAACCATCCGTAATGGTCACCGGTACCAGGACCAGGTCGACGTTTACTTTCACCAGTTTTTCGGCACTGCCCAGTTCTGGCGCACCACCGGGTGCGATCGATGGATGCAACGGCCCCCGGATTGGCACGTGGACCATGTCCAGGTCAGCCTGAGCCCAACCGTTCAAAGAAAGAGCGCTTACCAGCAGCACCAGAAAGGAAAAAACTTTCAGCCTCGGATTGGGCCTTCGAAACTGTTTTGGGACGTACATAAACGGTTTTTACGCCGCTTTATTCATCGCCACAATCCGGCGAAGTCTTTAAACCTTCCGGGGAGGTTGCTCAAAGTGCGCGCCAGCACAACTCAGACGAAGCTGTGGAGATGGCTGCCCCTGTACTATCGACTGCTGTTTATACCTGGAGTTATTACGTACTTTCCCCCAGCTACTCGGTCGAGGCACGCTTGGCAAGGGCCGGTCCGGGCGCAACTGTGCATGCTACTGAGGGTTTGCCGGCCGGTGAACGCGTGCTCAAATTCACTATTGCCCCGGCAGCCATGCACTTCACTGCTTCATGGTGATCTTTTAGCAGCTGTTTCAGATCTGGAATCACATTCTCACAGGAGCGCTGCCCCAGCCCTTTCGCTGCTTCGCGGCGAACCACCCAATTGGAATCCTGCAATGAATCCTGCAACTCGCGAAGCGAAGCGGGGTCGTTATCCTCCCCCAACATTGAGGCCGAAGCCGCGCGTGCCGCTGCGGACTTATCTTTGGCGAACTCCTCCACTGCCACTAAGCCCAGGGAAAAGGGGCCCAGAAAGGCTCTGGATGCTCGCGTAACCCCCATCCACGCCAGAGCTTTGGGGTCGTGCAGTTTTTTATTAGCGTAATCGATCCCACTTTTGACGGCGCCGTCAGAAGGTGAACTCTTTCCCTGCAGCACATCCAGCAGCACGGAACGGCCGCTGTGATCGCCCATAGCCCATAAGGCTTTTGCGGCTTCAAAGCGCACTTGAGTCGATTGATCATCCAGCGCGGTGCGCAACGCGAGAGCTGCGCGCCTGCTTCCCATTTGACCTAACGCGAACACCGCGGCTTCACGTACCGATGCATCTTCGTCCTTCAGCCCTTGCTCGGCGATCTTCAGCGCGCGGGTGGATCCCTTGATGATCGACAGCCCATTCATTGCCGCCTGGCGATGCAGGCCGTTCTTGCTGTTTGCGTCATTGGAGAGAACTCGCCAGGCTATGAGCTGTGGTGTCGGCGTCGCGGCTGCCATTGCTTTTCCAGTTTGCCCGTCAATTTCTTCCGCATAGGTGCTGGAAATCAGTGACAGCGTTGCGAACAATATTCCGAGCCTTCGAAGATGTGCTGCGAGCTCCATTAACTTTTGTCGCGGGCCGGACAGGCCTGCTCACTCCAGTGTGCGAGTGACGAAGTACTTAGGGAATAAGGTGGTGGCTGTAGAGACTGGAAGATTGGGCTTTACAGTAGTCTGAGCGGAAGGCCTTAGCTGCGGTTGCGTGTAGGAAAAAATCTGCCGCCGGTAAGCACGGTTTCAACTGCCCGCACCAGGTCGCGCGCGGCGTCGCCTTTGGCCACTGCCGCCCGTATTCCGTCGGTTTTAAAATGCTCGATCAGGTCTTCAGAAAGATGAAGCGAAAACATCACAATTGGAATCCCCGGACTCTGTGTCGCTATCTGACGGGCCGCATCCAGTCCGTTCATCACCGGCATCGTGATGTCCATGATGATGACGTCGGGCGTCTCTTGCCGGGCCTTTTCGATCGCTTCTTTTCCATTGGATGCTTCGGCGCTGACATGCCAGCCCGCCTTGCTCTCCAGAAGATTGCGAATTCCCATCCGCATTACTTCGTGATCGTCCACGACCAGGATGCGCACACTGGCTTGTGCTGCTCGTTGGGGGGGCGAGCCGGCAGAAGTCATATTTTGTACTTCGCCTCCTATGCGGTGAGAAGCTTTAAGAACAAACTACCCATGTCACTCCAGGGTCACAATAGCTCGTTCAGGCTTTCCACAACACCAAAGTGGTAAGTGCAATCCCAGCGAGAACTTCAGCCCGAGACTTCAAGCGTCGTGACCGCTCTGTCGCTGGAATCTGTGCAGCAGATGTTCCTCCGCCGTCGCGGAGAGATTCCACTCAATTGCAGATCCTGCCAGGTCCCAGGCAATGTCGACCGGACCAGGAAAAAAGTGATCGTCGCCGTGGCTCACTCCATCGGTCTTGATCAACCTGCCGCTCGCGTCGCGGATCCACTCGTGCGGCCGCATGCGTGAATCTGGAATCACAGGCGCCGGGCAATTGAACACTTCGTCGGAGAAATGAATCTGGTTTCCGAACTCCAGTGAAAGATTGAAGTTGATCATGTTCGTGAACATGGTCGCGTTTGTTTTCGGAGCCGGAAATTCCCGTCGCCTGAAAACACAATAATCAGCCAGGCGTTCCACATCTGCGCGCGTAATCTCATGCTCCCGCAGTTGACCACCTGCGATTCTTCGATAATGGATGAAGCCGTTTTCAGTTTCGTCGAATTGTGCCCCGAATCCAGCATCGGCCAGGCACTCCGCGCGGCCCCTGACGCTCTCTCCCTGTGTACCCAGGCCTTCGAACTTAATGATATGTGCCCCGTCTTTTGACAAAAATTTCAGTCGCTCCATCTGCGGCCAGCACGCCGGCCAGTCTCGCTCGCTGCCGGAAAAAAGAAAACTCCGCCACTCGCCTCCGCCTAGATATTGCAGATTTTGATAAGCACCGCAAGCCCAGCGTTCTGCCGCCAGGAAATTGAATTCACGCCATCGTTCTTCTATGTTGGGCGCGCACAGCGAAGCCACCTTCGGGCAGTGACTTCCCACCAGCACGATGCTTGCAGAGCTGATGCCTGCCTTTCTCAATGCCTCAGCAACGCTAAGAAATGTCGATCCGCTTCGTCCCGGCCCTTCGTCCACAACCACGAACAATGAACGCGTGTGGTGATGACTCTGCACCCATTCCGCCTGCTGCGGCGTGAACTGCAGTGTACGTTCGTATGGATGTCCGCTGGGTCGAACGGTGATGCGTTGCGCCTGTTTTCCTGCTCGCCGAAGTTTTGCCGTGATCATCGCGCTCAGGGTTGTGCCGACGCTGCGAATTCCTACCACCGCATAGCTGGCGCTCTGCGGCAGGCTATCCGCAACCACCACCAAGTCGCATGGATGCAGCGCATAATAGGAAAAACCTTCCGGCCGCGAGATCACCAGAATTTCAGGCACATCAAGATGATCCATTCGCCGCAGTATTTGCCTAAGAGAAACTTCGTCGCGCTGCAACAGGTTGAATGCAAGTGCGTCGGTCAGATCGGCAGCGCGATGCGCGCATGGTGCGTTTGCGTCCGCCAGACCGCACTCCAGACTTCCCGCGGCGATGACTGCATTGGTAAGGGCGTCTGAATCACCGCTTGAATGCAAGGCCCGCCGCACCAGCCGGCGCACATCATCGACTAGCTGTGCGCCACCTACCGGCTCACGCTCATCGCGAAATACCCAGAAGTCCGAAGTCGACAATTTGGCGCGCTCAAAAGTTCGTATGAAACTTCCCATCCACTGAAAATCCGCCGCTCTCATCCCGGGTCACGCTCACTGACCAGCGTTTGTTGATCTGGTATTCGCCCTGCACTACCTCGTTCTGTGCGGAAGTCAGGTCGGTCGAGAATGTAAACAGAAAGTTTTTAGTGACACGCTGCTGAATTGCCACCCGGGCCGACGGATTGGTGTTATCGCCACCTAGAAGAGGATCAATCTGCAGGCTCGATAACCCAGCTAGTTTTTCTACTTGCCCGCTGACCTGACTGGCTAGGCCTTGCGCCAGCACTGAGTTTGCGCCCAGGGTTGAAGGACTCGCCTCCTCGGTGGTCTGCCCGCGCGCAATCAGATTGATTATGTCCACTGGCGACAAAGGCGGGTCAGACACATACCCGGTCCGCAGCTTGTCAATCGGCCCGACTACGGTCAGGCTGATGTTGTACTGCTTCACCACCGTCGTGATCAGCATATTCACGACCGGCGTGGTGCGGTTCGGATCGGTAAAGTTGATCACTCCGCGCTCCAGTTGGTAGCGCTTCTTCATGAAAAATATTTCGCCCGAAGTCAGGTCCGCTCTTCCTACAATCACCGGATCGCCCGCGGTGCCGATCAGCCGCAGGTTTGCCGATCCTTCGATACTTACGGCTGAACTGGTGGCCTGCAGTTGTTCGGCGCTCTGGATAGCAACATTCATCTTCACCCGATCGGCCAGGCTGTTGCCTGCGGAGGGCACCGAAGACCCGCTGAACTGTCCAATGAAGTCAGCCAGATCGAAATCCTGCGTGAATGACAGGCTGTCTACCAGCACGCGGCCGTCCAGCGCCGCCGAGTCGGTGGTGCCTGAAAGCGTGAGATTGCTGTCCACGATTGCCCGCGTTCCTTCCGGGTAGCGCAGGCGGACTGATTGTGCGTTCATGGCGATGCTCATCTGCAGCTGCGGCTTCAGTGCGATGAATCCTCCCGCCGAAATTTTTCCGCCGCCCATCTGTCCATCCAATTGGGTGATCTGTATCCGGTCGTTCGAAATCGTCAGTACTCCATTCATTTGCTCCAGGCCCAGCGGCGCGCTCACCGTGGCAATATTTGTCTTTTGCAGCCGCACCGTGCCCGACACGCTGGGATGGGCTACATCTCCCGCTCCTCGCACGTCCAGCGCCACCGTTCCGGATGTTCGCAAGTCAGGGCTCAGCAGCCTCAATAGCCGCATATCAATGTTTCCCTGCGCCGCCAGGGCGATCGCATTGCCCGCGCGCAAGGGAACCTGCCCGTGGAACTTGATGCTGGTTCCGGTGCCTTTCAATTCGGCCGGCTGTAACACTGCCAGCGCATTGTTCACATCCGCCCTGATCGGCCCGACATTCTCAATCTCCAGGTTCTGATAGCTGGCCGAAAGCTTCGGTATCGAAAGATGCGCTTCCATGCGCTGATAGTTGCGAAGCGGTCCTTTGAAAGTAGCGTGAACTTCGGTCTCTCCCTGCAGTTCGCCCGGAATGCTCGGCGCATACATTGACGCCAGCTGCGCGATTGGAACGCTGCTGGTGTCAAACGCGCCGCTAGCGGAATATTCGCCCGCCAAGTCGACCGTTGCCTTCGCGTTCACCGTGGAGTTCGCAATTCCGGACGCAAGCGTGACATCCGCCCGATGGTTTGCCACCGCCAGGTCGGCATGAACTCCGGTCAGTGTTGTTCGCTGATACTGCAACTGCGGCACCTGAATCTTCGCCGTCAGGTGCGGGTCGGCCATGGTTCCTTTGCCGTCGACAATCGCGCTCAGAGTTCCGGAAACCGGTAAATCTCTTTGCTTCACCGGCACCAGTTCGCCCAGCACCACTTGCGGCGCCTCAACGTGCACCTGATAGGTCCTGGTCATAGGCGCAAAATCGAGATTGCCGTTCAGATTTCCAGCGTTTGTTGCCGCACTTAGAGAGCTGTGCAGGTTGTTGCCGTCGCCATTGGCTTGAAGTTGCAGCTTCTGGAAAGGCTGACCATAAATGATTGCATTGCCCAATTTGAAGTTCGCCGTCCCACCGGGATTGTTCTGTGTGCCTTTAAAGTCAATCAAACCGCTGAGTTCTCCCTGCACGGGATAGCTCACCCCCGCCAGCACCTGCAAAATCTGCACTGGGAAATCTCGCATGTCAGCGCTCGCAGCAAGAGGCATGTCCTGTGAGTACGACCAATTTCGCAAGCCGGTCGACAGATTGAAGCTAAGCTGCCCTCGTTCCGCTGAGGTCAGGGTTCCGTTTTGTAGAACCAAGCTGGATGGATTTGCCCTCATCTCAAACCGCGCTGTACTCCAGCGGGTCTTCTGAATTTGCAGATTGCTGGCAGCCACCTGTGCTGAAATCTGCGGGGTCCGCATTGAACCCGCTACTACCGCGCTGACCGTCGCCGAGCCCGCTATAGGCAGATTAACAGGCGACTCCGGCCGCATCGCCGAGGCAAGGTTCACGATTTCACGCAGATCGCGTGCATTCACTGTCAGGCTCAGGTGCGAGCGTTCGCTGACCTCGCCTTGCGCCTGGATGGTTGTTTCTGGCGTATGCAGCTCAGTGTTGCGCAGCGCCAGCCGCCCGCTCGCCAGGCTGTAATCTGCATGGATCGCGCCTGCAACCGGCACCGCGCTGCTCCCGGTCGCTACCTGACTTTCAACTCGGGCGGAAATATTCAGGTCAGCATGTGCCTGCAGGCCCTTCACGCCCTTCGTGCTCGCAGCATTCACGCTGCCATTCACAATTCCGTTCAGCGGCAGGTTGCCTTGGTTGCCGCTCGTGTTCTTCAACTGGCGGATTGAAATATCTTTCAGATCCGCGTGCAGATTAATTTCTTCCGGCTGGTCGATCTGCCGCACGGATAGATTCGCCATCATTTCTCCGCCCAGCAGGTTCGCCGCCAGGTCCTGCGCGCTCAGCCGGCCGTTGTTGAGCGCATATTTTCCTCGAAGATTGTTTACCGCCAGCTTCGTACCATCGGATTGAACCAGCATTGCGGCGCTGGCCAAGTCGCCATTCAGCGCGACCGCCATCAGTCCCGAACGCCCATCGCGAGCCTGATATTCAAGTCCGCCCCGCAGGCGTACATCGCCTTGCGCGGACGTACTGCTCAGCTTGCTGAAATCCTGCGTGTGCAGAACAATTTCGTACTTTCCGCTGATGTAAGGATTGTCAAAATTCCGGACCTCTGCCGAAAGTTCCGCTCGCGAGCCGCCCAGGGTTATCACCGGAGTGATCGAAAGCCGTCCTGACGTTGCGCCGAATTTCGCATCCAGCGTGTGCAAAAGCGGAGACAGAGTGCCATATCGTACCCGTCCGTCGTGGTATCCGATCGATCCGTCGTAACGCTTCGTTAGCGCTGAAAACGTCACCTGCGCTTGCAGATCATGCAGTTCCGCATCCAGTGAGTGCGGCTGGTCGTTGTAATAAATCTCGCCGCGTTCAATCGTGGCCCGCCCCACCGCAAGATCGAACAGATTCACCGAACTGCTGGATTGCTTCGGACCTTCTGGATTGGGCAGATTGTTGTTTCCGTCCTTGTTCACCATCAGCCGAACCACCGGATGCTGCAGCGCCAGTTCATTCAGGTTGATCTGGTGATGCAGCACCGACATTATCTTCAGCTTGATGGTCAACCGATCCACGCTCAGCAACGGCCGAGTCGCATCCACCTCCGTACCATGGATCACTACCCCATAAACATTGGCTGTAAGGCCGAATAGCTTAAAGTCATAACTCTGTATTTCGACTCGTCCGCCGGTTGCCTGCGCCGTTTTCTGCTCGATTGTCGCCAGCACATAATGATGGAACGCCGGCGTATGGATGGCAATGAATCCGCCCACCGCCACCACCATCGCCAGGATGACAAATCCCAGCAGCGCCCATTTGATCCACTTGGCCCAATTCATCTCAGAAAGCCTGCCCCAGCGTCACAAAAAATTGTGTTGCGCTGATTCCCGTTATCGGATTCAGATTCCGTCCCACGTCAAACCGAACCGGCCCAATTGGAGTGCTGTATCTCAACCCCACTCCGACTGTGTTCGTATAGTCGTCAACAAACTGCCGCAGACTGATATTTCGATACACGTTGCCGCCATCGTAAAACGCAACCAGCCCTAGCCCGTCCTTAATGGGCAGCGGAATACGCAGCTCCGAATTCAGTACGAACAGCTGGTTCCCCCCAATCGGCACCCTTATATTTCCTATGCATGAACTGGTGTCGTTCGGATTGGTGCAGATCGTCACCGAGCGTTGCGGCCCGGCGCCGTCAA
Source organism: Acidobacteriota bacterium (assembly GCA_003224855.1). Taxonomy (GTDB): domain Bacteria; phylum Acidobacteriota; class Terriglobia; order Terriglobales; family Acidobacteriaceae; genus Gp1-AA142. Next base: position 16,062 of record QHZY01000075.1, read on the forward strand.
TTGGAAATCCCCGCAGCGTCGTCCCTCCCCCGGAGAAGAAGCGTTCGCTGGTCGGCACAAAGCTTCCGTTGTAGGCCTTCGCCAGTCCCAACCGGATGCTGTTCGCCCACACTATCCCGCCCACCGGGCGGTAGTACGCATACTGGCCCAGCATGCGTGCGAAGCTCGCGCTGGAGCCCAGCAGCCGCGGGGTAATGCCCAGGTTCAGCGTTTCGTATCGCCCGCTGTGCGCATCCAGCGGCTTATCGCGCGTGTCGTGCAGAATGGCCGCCGACAGAGTCGACAGCCTCACCGACCGGTCTTCCGGCAGCACAACCTGTGGAATCAGAATCTGTGACAGCGAAGTGTGGCTGAATTCATAGCGGAACTGTGCGGTCGTGCTCCTCGCACGATCCAGCGTTCGCTCAAACTGGATGGAACCACTTCCCAGGGTTGCCGCGAACAGGGGATTTTGCGTGGTCCGCTCCGCTGACAGGCTGGTCAGCGCCCGCCACTGCGATCCTCGGAAATGCGGGTCGGTGTAAGTCCCTAGCAGGCGTTGATCCAGTCGCGCCAGCAATAGCGAAACAGTGGCCGTCTCCGCCAGTCCGCGTATGTTGCGCCGTGTGAATTGCAGCGTCCCTCGCGGGCTTACAAACGTTTTCTCGCTGGCCACCACCTTGCCGCCTCCTAGTCCGATGGTCGGTAAGCCCGGGACCGCCAGCGTTCCCGCGGGAACATTGCCGCCGCGCTTGGCGATTTCAAGTCCCACGCCATACGTGATCGTGTTGCGCTTCGCCTCATGTAGTTTGATCAGCGCCTCTTCCTCGGTCTGATCGGAAATCGGCCTGCGCGGGCCTACACTCGCCCAGTCGAAGATTCCCAGGTTATACAGCTCGCTCTCTCCCGCCAGCAGTCTGCCCTGGCTCAGCGGCATCTCCGGATAGATGTTCGCCACCCTTCCTATCAATGAACGTCGGGTCACCTTTTCGCCCAGCATCACGACTTCACTCACCCTCACCTGCTGGTGCTCGGTAATGCTGTAGGTCACGTCAACTTTGTGCGGATCATTCTGGTGCCGCGTCACCGTGCTCTGCACGTCTGCGTTCAGATAACCGCGGTCGAGGTAAGCCGCCAGAATATGGCTGCGGTCATCCGCCATCTTCTTCGGCGAAAATGGCGCCCCTGGGTGCAGACTGAACCCGTTCGCTGGCTGCAATTGCCCGCGCCCCAGCGTGTCGTTTCCCTTGAGCTCCATGTTTTCCACCACCGTCTGCGGCCCCTCTACGATCTGGAACGTCACGTCCACCTGCGGTTCGCGATCTACCACTTCCGGATGCACTTGTACTTCCTCGAATCCTGCGTTGTGATATAGCGCCTCAATGTCGCTCACGCTCTTGCGCAGTAACTTGTCGCTGAACTTCCCGCGCGAGAGAAAATGCTTCTGCTTGATCTCGATCGCGGGCTTCAGTTTGCCGTCGGAAAGGTTTTGGTTCCCCTCGAATGAGACGTCATCCATGTTATGTTTCGCGCCCTTGTTGATGATGTACGTAAGCGAAATCTTGTCCGGGGTCCGCTTGAAATCAGTTTTTACCTGAGCGTCAAAGTATCCCTTCTCCTGAAAAAAATTCACCAGGTTACGCTGGCCCTCCCGCACCAGGTCTCGGTCGATCGTGCCCTCGTCATAAATGGGAATCAGCTTTCGCTTGATTCGTCCTGACGCAAATGGCAGCAGCGAAAATCGCGCTCCTGTGACCTGCACCTCAGCCTTTGGTCCGGTGGTTACGTTGATGTTCAGATCGACACGGTTGGTTTCCGCGCGATAAACCGGCGCGGCCAGGTTTACCCGACTCTGCAGATACTTCTGCCCGGAAAGCTGCCGCTTCAGCTGTTTGATCGCTGCCTTCTGCCGTTCCAGCGTAAATGTCTTACCCGGCTTCAATGCTGCGCGCATTAGTTTGGCCCGGATTCCCTGCACGGCATGCAGCAGTTTCGCGTTCTCCGCCGGGCTCGCTCCCGTGATTTCCACTTTCCCAATCCGTGCCCGTTTTCCGAGCTCAACATTGAAACTGACGCTGGCCAGTTGATGTGGGTCATCCAACTCAGTTTTCGAGTCAACCTTCGCCTGATAGAAGCCGTTGTTCTGCAGAAATTTCAGCAGCGCCGACTGCGCCTGCGACACATGCTCTTTCTGGTACAACTCCTCATCCGGCATGTTCACAATCTGCAGCAGGCGGGTGTAGCTGAAAACCTTGGTCGCGCCCGGAAACCGGATAATGCCCACATAAAACGCCGGCTCCAGCACGAAGTTCAGCTCCAGGCCATTGGCGGATGGCTTTACCTGCAGTTCAACTTTGCTGAACCTCCCAGTCTCCTTAAGGGCGTCTACGCTGGCGCGGATTTTCTCCCAGGAAAACGGTTGGCCGGCAGCTTGCTCTACTTTGCTGCGGTAGCTCTCAACGTCCACTCGCGGATCGGAAACGAGCTGCACCGATGCCACCGGCTGCCCTTCATAAGAAGCATCCTCTTTGACCTGCCCGAGCAACGGCAGCGCGAGAAAGACGACGATGGCAAGCCAGCGCATAGGGAGAATTCCGCACGTTGCCTGGCCAGGATTCTGCGATGCGGACCTGCGTAGGTTTCCTGAAGACGCCGCATCCCCTGGATCAACGTTCCTGTTCTGATGCCACCTCGGAAATTCCCGATGTCTGCTTAAGTACTTCTGTTTGTGATCGGTTGCAGCGGGAGCAATCATCGTTTTTATTTCTGAGTTCCTGCTCTTCATCGGGCAAACTCGTGAGCGTTTTTGGCTTCTTAAAACGCACTCCGGACGGCGGGCCGGGGCCCATGAAATTCGCGATCTTCGGACTCAGCATCAGTTCTTCTTGGGGCAACGGCCACGCTACCATCTGGCGTGGGCTGTGCCGCGCGCTCTCTCGCCTCGGCCACCGCGTGACTTTTTTCGAGAAAGATGTTCCTTATTACGCTGCCCATCGCGACCTCACCGCATCGGACGACTATGACCTGGTCCTCTATTCCGATTGGAAAGAAATCGGTGACTGCGTAGAACGCGCCACTCGCGAATCGGATGCCTCAATCGTCACTTCCTACTGCCCGGATTCTCAGCAGGCCTGCGATGCTGTGCTCAATAGCCGCGCACAAAGGAAAGTCTTCTACGATCTTGATACCCCGGTAACCCTTGAAAGCTTCTCGCGCCGAGGCTGGGTTGACTACATCCCCTCATACGGATTAGCCCCCTTCGACCTGGTTCTGAGCTATACCGGAGGCAATGCGTTGCAGGATCTGCAACAGCGCATGGGGGCGCGCAACGTTGCCCCTCTTTATGGTTGTGCCGATCCCGCAATTCACAAGCCGGTGAATGACCATTCCAGCTACGCCTCCGATCTTTCCTATCTGGGTACCTACGCCCCCGACCGGCAGGGCATACTCCAACAGCTTTTTCTTGAGCCTGCTCGTCGCTCGCCTGAAAAGAAATTTTTGATTGGCGGGGCGCAATATCCTGAGGACTTCCCCTGGAGCGAGAATGTCTGGTTCGTGCACCACGTTCCGCCCGGCCACCATCCTGCTTTTTACTCTTCGTGCAGCCTCACTCTGAGCGTTACTCGTGCCCCCATGGCAAGTTGCGGCTTTTGTCCTTCTGCAAGACTGTTTGAAGCTGCCGCCTGTCGCACCCCCGTGATCAGTGATTATTGGCCGGGATTGGAATCATTTTTCGAACCCGGCCGCGAAATCCTGGTCGCGGAAAACCCCAATGATGTGGTTGAGGCGTTGTCCCGCGATTCCCGCGATCTGCGGGAAATCGGCGCGGCAGCTCACGAGCGTGTGCTCGCCGAACACACCGCATCTCACCGCGCGGAACAGTTGCTTGAATTGCTGGAGGCCGCCTGATGCGCCGCTGGGGAGTGATTCCAGCTGCCGGACGCGGCACCCGCATTCAGCCGCTCGCCTTTTCGAAAGAACTTCTTCCAGTGGGCACGCGCCTGGATCACGGCAATGAGCACCCACGCGCAGTTTCCGAGTACCTGATCGAGCGCATGCTGGCCGCCGGCGCTGACCGCCTCTGCTTCGTCATCTCCCCGCAGAAGACCGATATCATCAGCTACTTCGCCGGAAACATCGGCGGAGCCTCCATCTGCTACGCCGTGCAGCAGAATCCCAGCGGCCTGTGCGACGCAGTCTTCCATGCCATTCCTTTTATCTCGCCTCAGGATGAGATCATGATCGGCTTGCCCGATACTGTTTGGTTTCCGCATGATGGCTTTCGTTCACTGCCCGACGAGCATTTCTCGTTTTTGCTGTTCTCGGTCGATAAGCCGCAGTACTTTGACGCTGTGGTAACCGACGAAATCGGTGCTGTTCGTGAGATTCAGGTCAAAAGCTCTAAACCCGATTCACACTGGGTGTGGGGCGCTTTCAAAATGCCGGGTAACATTTTTTCTGACCTTCACTCGCTCTGGCTGCTGCGCGGCAGGCAGGATGAATACATCGGCACACTGGTTAACGCATACATTGCCCAGGGCGGCCAGGCTCTGGGCGTGAAGGCTGGCGAGAGCTACGTCGATGTCGGTACTTTGCACGGATACCGCGAAGCCTTGCGCATACTCTCCGCTAATCAGGTGGCTTACTATGACGTCGAACGTTAACCCGTGTCGTTTCCTGGCTGCTCCCCAGTCGGGACCGCAAGCTTCCGAACCACAATCCAGGACCACTCTTATCCTCGCTGCTCATCCTGATGATGAAGTAATTGGGGCAACTTCAGTCTTGACCAGCGTCGGCGGCGCAGCGTACGTCGTGTTCCTGACCGATGGTGCTCCTCTCGACGCCGCGCTTTGGTCCTCCCATCAGCAGCTGCCGCGCAGTGACTACGCCACCCTGCGTTGGCGTGAATCCATAGCCGCTTTAAGCCTTGCTGGTGTTTCGAAAGAGAGGATTTCCTGCCTCGGAGCTGTCGACCAGGAATCTGCGCAGGCTGTTCCTTTACTGGTTCGCCGCTTTGCCACCGTTCTCGCCGACGTTCGCCCTGATATTGTCATCTCTCATGCTTACGAAGGCGGCCATCCTGACCACGATTCAGCGGCTCTCGTTGCGTATGCTGCCGTCGCAATGGCCCAGCCCATGCCGGAACACTGGCAGATGACTTCCTATCACGGCGCAAATGGCAGCTTCAGGTGTGGTCAATTTATTCCTTCCCCCGATGCAGATCCGTATGAGCTCGCCATCGAACTCTCGCCTGAGCAGCGTGAGTTCAAAAGCGAAATGCTCTTGTGCTACGAATCCCAGCGCTCGGTCTTGCAGGCTTTTGTCGCTTCCGCGGATAGCGAACGTTTCCGGCCCGCGCCTGACTACGACTTCGCGTTGCCACCTCATCCGGGCAAACTCTGGTATGAAACTCAGGGCTGGCCAATGTCGCCCCGGATGGTTCGCAGGTAAGCGGGCTTCTGCTGCGCACGCCCAAAGTTCCCACAGAAATCACGCCTGAAGTTCAACGTCAGGTTCGAACTGCTGTTCGCGATTTGCTGGCGTGCGCTGTCCACGACTACGCGGTGGATGTTGTCCACCTGCACGGCCTGGATTTTCTCGACTATCTTCCTGCCGGCAATATCCCTGTCGTTGTCACGCTTCACCTGCCACTGGCCTGGTATCCCAAGGAAATCTTCGAAATCAGGCGCGAACATTATGCGCTGGTATGTGTTTCACCATCTCAGGCTGAAACCCGTGCGAGCGATCACACCGGAGATGCACGCTGCCTGGTCATAGAAAACGGAGTCGATCTCGACCGATTTCATCCCGCAAGCGGGAAGGGTAACTACGCTGCCTGCATCGGAAGGATCTGTCCTGAAAAGGCTCCTCACCTTGCACTCGAAGCCGCCGAAAAGTCCGGCATGCCTCTCTATCTCGCAGGCGCAGCCTTCGGCTACGAATCTCATCGTCGCTACTTCGAAGACCTGCTCGCTCCCCGTATCACCGCGCCGCACAAATTTCTAGGCCAGGTAGGCGGCCGTGCAAAACGTAATCTTTTAGCGGGTGCGCAATGCGTGCTCGTTCCCAGCCTCGCGCCCGAAACCAGCTCGCTCATTGCCATGGAAGCGTTGGCCTGCGGAACGCCCGTGGTTGCGTTCCGCTCAGGCGCCTTAGCGCATCTGATCGAGCACGGCGTCACCGGATTCCTTGTGGACTCGGTTGCCGAAATGGCGCAGGCCATTCATCAAACTCAAGAGTTGAATCCGGCCGCCGGTCGCCGTGGCGCTGAACGCCGCTTTTCCGCCAGCCGGATGGCCAACCGCTATTTCGATCTGTACAAAAGCCTGATCACCACTGGATCCACTCAGGTTAGGACTGAGGCTCTATGCCTGGCCAACTGACCACGCGAATCCTGCGCAACCCTGACGAACTGCGTTCGATCGCAGCGGAGTGGAGCAATTTGTGGCAGGAGTGTCACGGCGCAACACCGTTTCAGCGCTGCCAGTGGCTGCTCCCGTGGATCGAAGTTTTCTCTCCCCACAAATTGCGGGTTATTGCAGTCTGGCGCGGTGAAGCCCGGCCCGCTCAGCAACTGGTCGCGCTCGCGCCGCTGCTCATCTATCCGCGCGGTTCCGCTCGAGTTCTTGCTCTCGCCGGGGGAGGCGTATCCGATTACCTCGACGCGCTGGTGCACCCCGCATATCTCGAGCATGCGTTGAGTGCGATATTTCATTGCATCGATGAGCTCGCGGACGAATGGGACGTTGCCGAGTTCACTGACCTTACGCCATCGTCGCCCTTGCTGCGAATGCATGGTTACGTCGTCCACTCTCCACACGACGCCTGCCCGGTGCTCTCGATTCCCGCAGGCGTCTCTCAGCTTTCAGACTTCATTCCGGCTCGCCAGCTTCGCAACCTTAGAAACGCTCGCAACCGCATAGCCCAACTCACCGACGTTTGTATTGAACGAGCCAGCGCAGCCACGGCAGGCGAGTTTCTGGATGCGCTTTTTCAACTGCATTCCGCCCGCTGGAACTCGGCAGGCATGCCGGGCGTGCTTTGCGGCGACAGGCTGCGCGATTTCCATTTAAGAGTTGTGCACGGTCTTCTCCCCGGCAACATCGTTCGGCTTTACGGATTGCGATGCGCCGGCCATCTGATCGGCGTGTTGTATGCCATTTTCGAGCGCAGCACTGCTTACTACTATCTGCAAGGCTTTGATCCTGAGTTCGCCTGGTACAGTCCCGGCACGCAGCTCATCGCCCGAGTCGTCGAAGACGCGTTGCGGGAAGGTAAGAAGCAGGTGGATTTCCTTCGCGGCCGCGAACCCTACAAGTACTCCTGGGGCCCACACGATAACCTCACCTCGCGCCTGACCTATGCGGGCGTGCGCCCAACCAGTTCAATGCCCAAGAGCGCTGCCTGAACTAAGTTGTTTCATGTATACCGCGACGCAAGAGACTTCATCCGTCATGGAATGTGTCATCCGCGACAAACGTGCGCTTCGGTCTGCACATCCAAGTCGGGCAGCCATGAAAATACAGGAACCAGTTCGCAACCTGCAGCCCTTCTGCAAAATCTTCGAAGTCATGTCATTCCTTGACCGTCTCAAGGATCTGAGCCCGGAAGAAATTCACGATACCGCCATGGGTCTTTGCGAACTCCCGGCAAATCCCGAGAGCTCGCTGAGCATGGAAGAGGTAGTGTTCTGGGCTGGCCTGTCAACCGGGCTCGAACTCGCCAGGCACGCGCAGGATGGCACTCTGGATGATGAAGCGCTCGAACGAATCGAAGCCTTCTCCGGGCTGCTAGCCTATTCCACCAAGAACGCCGTGGTGGATTTGACTCTTGAACGTCTCGAACCCTCGCGCTGAGTGTTTTCAGCCAGATGATTGCGCCGGACCTGCGAAGCGATTAAAAACAAGCCCCCTAGAAAAGATGACCGTCCCCGGTGGCGATAGTTGCTGGGCAACCTCACTACCAGGGACGGTCCACCGCACCTAGTGACCCCTTAGATGTTGGCCTGTACAACTGGGTTGGAGTTGTTGCTTGCAAGTGGCGCCTGCGAAGTGAAAATTTTCTGTGCACGTTGCGTACAACCCGCTTCGCATGGCTGCTCTCTCTACTCGGTACTGAGCGCAGGAGCAGGAACAATGCCGGAGAAAAAAACTGTCGAGCGGGCGCGTGAAGATGCGCGCCAAGGCAAAGCGCCGAGTACGCAGGCAGGCGAGTTCGTCAGAGAAGAAATCCACCATGTTCGCGAAGGCAAACATGGCGTGCGCTCGCCCAGGCAGGCAATCGCGATCGGACTATCCAAGGCGCGTAAGGCAGGAGTGAAACTTGCGCCGCCCCCGGCGGGAACTCCATCTGCAAAAAAGGAACGCTCCAGCGGCAGACGCAAGAGTTCTGCTAAAACTTCCCGCAAACGTTCGCAGGCCACATCGCGCGCCCTCAAACGGGAGGGAAGAAGTGGCGCGTCGCGTGGGGCGCTTTCACGACAGGCTCGCACCAGCGCAGCCCGGCGCAGAAAATCTCGTCGCTCGTAATTCACGCGCATGCCGGCTCGATTATGGATCGGTACTTCGGGCTGGCACTACCGGCACTGGCGCGAAGTTTTTTATCCGGAGAAAATGTCCTCGGCGAAAATGCTCGCGCACTATGCCCAGGAATTCGACACGGTCGAGATCAACAACACCTTCTACCGGCTCCCTGAAAAGCAGACCTTCGCAGACTGGGCCGCGACCGCGCCGAGCGGCTTTCGCTTTGCGGTGAAAGCCAGCCGCTTCATCACTCACATCAAGCGGTTGCGCGATCCGGAAGAGCCGATTGATCGCCTGTTCTCGCGCGCCATAGCGCTTGGCCGCCACTTCGGACCGGTGCTGTTTCAGCTGCCGCCTAACTGGAAGTTGGATGAAGGGCGGCTGCGCGAGTTTCTCGAGAAATCGCCGAGGGATCACCAGTGCGCATTCGAGTTCCGCGATCTGAGCTGGTTCTCACGCAGAACTTACGAGTTGCTGCGCGAACACAACGCCGCGCTATGCGTCCACGATCTGCGAGGACAAAGCTGGCCGATCGAGGTCACCGCAAACTTTATCTATCTTCGATTGCACGGCCCGACCGGCGCTTACCACGGCAAATATCCGCGCGATACCCTCGCGCGCTGGGCGGAGTGGATCGCAGAGCGCGCACAGCGGGCGCGAGACATCTACGTCTACTTCAACAACGACCAGGGCGGACACGCGATCACCAATGCGCGCGAACTGCGGACCATGCTGGCTGAGTGTGTCGAGTGCGTGATGCGCTAAGCGTGCTGCTTCGCCTGCACATATCCTGAGCACGAAAGTACGGGCAATCGCGGATATTTCTCGAATTGTGGATCGGTTTTCGATAATTCGCACAACAGGAATAGCGAGCCGCGATCGGAGGTGATCCGGCGCGCATGGATGCAGTTCGCGCACAGGCCCAGCGGCATGCGTGACGTCGGAATGTCGGGAGCATGCGTCACGAGCGCAGGATAGCAGGACGTCATTGCCGCATCATCATTGACTCATCATCTCAACGAAATCGTCTTCAAATCTTTTTACGTCGACTTCCATCTGCACACTGGCGGGATGAAGCTGTGATGGCGGAGTCAAGTGACTCAGCCACTTCTCGCGATCAGGCCCATCGGGGCTGCTATAGGGCATCATGAACTGCGGAACGTCCGACGGTTTTTTCCAGACCACCGTGTGGCCGTATTTCGGTCCGTGCGTGATGTCGACGTCCAGATACATGGTTTCAGATTTTCTGATCACTCCCGGATCGAGGATTGAAGCGACGGTGAGCTCGTCCCACATCAGCGACCAGATTGTTGTTCCTGCAGTGGGTTTGGTTGTGAGATAGACGTCGTTCACGTAGTCCGAGAGAGGCGCGTGCTTTTCGACGATGCGCCGCATGAGTTGTTGGTTCGAAACCACCTGCTCTCCTGCCTCGAATGGCGAAACCACAATCTGCTGCCAGGGCGCGCGCAGGACCATGGCGGCAGCTTCCGGGTCCCACCACCAGTTCAGTTCAGGCCCTCCGGCGCTGCTTCCTCCCATGATGTAGATCGCTTTAGTGAGCGGCACAATGGCGGGATCGAGAGTGATCGCGACCGCGATGTTGGTCAGCGGCCCGGCACAGTAGAGAACAACTTCGTTTGGATGGGCATGAATGGTCTCGGCAATGAAATCTGCGGCGCGGCCGGGGCGAGGCTTCACTTTAGGATAGCCGCCCGGCGGCGGCCAGGTGACATTGGATTTGGGAGCGTCGGGATTGAACGATCCGTGCCAGCCGACATATGAGCCGTAGAGTTGCTCGCGCAATTCCTGCTCGCGCGGCGTGTTCAGCAGCGGCATCTCAGCGCCTTTGATTACGGGCACGGCGGTGCGTTGGGTAATTTCCGTTGCCCAGAGAGCAAACACGGTGGCTGGTTCAACCCATTGGTCTCCGCTGACCGTGGTAATTCCGAGCAGGTCAATTTTGGGCGAGCGCAGCAGCATCAGCAGGGAAACGAAGTTGGTTCCCTGCGGGCCGGCGCTGTCCTGGTCGGCGATGACTTTGATTTTGGAGGGTTGGGCGGCAGCGAAAACGGATACAAGGATTGCGGTGAGCAGGATTGCTGTGCGGTGCAGATGCACGCGAGATCCCTCGCTCCGCGAAGAAAAACGCTGCGCTCGGGATGACCGGGATAGGGTCATTCTCTGGATCGGGTGGCCCATTCGGCATCAAATTTTTCGCGCGAGTAAAAAGATTTCTGGGTGCCGACACTGGTCGTGGAAAGGCCGGCATACAGGTTGGCGCGGCGCACGGCTTCTTTTTCTGGGAGCCCTTCACCGAGAAATACCGCGAAGCTGCCGATGAAGGCATCCCCGGCCCCGGTGCTATCGATGCTGGAGACTTCAAAAGCAGGCACATGATCGCTCTGGTCGCGTCCTGCGATCAACGATCCGTTGGCGCCGAGCGTGATGATCACCCGCTTGATTCCGCTGGAGAGAAATTGTTGCGCGCACTGTTTCGCCTGATCGACAGTGGAGGCCGGCAGGCCGGTGATGGTTTCCGCCTCGCTTTCATTGGGAACGAAGTAGTCGAGATTGCTGAGTTGCTTGATGTCGATGGACTGCGCGGGCGCGGGATTCACAATGCAACGAATACCGTGCTTGTGAGCGAAGGCAACAGTGTAATAAACGGTCTCGAGCGGAATCTCGAACTGCAGCACGATGCAATCGGCGCTCTTCAGAATGTCAGCAGCGGCATCCACATCTTTCAAGCCCAGCGTATCGTTCGCGCCTTTAACTACCAGGATCCGATTCTGTCCGCCGGGATCGACAAAGATTGGCGCGACGCCACTGGAGACGCCTTGCGCCTGTTTGACATGAGTGGCATCAATGCCAAGCTTTCTGAAATTTTCGATGGTGGCGGGGCCGAAGAGATCGCTGCCGACTCTGGCGACCATGAACACATCAGCGCCACACAGGCGCGCCGCTACTGCCTGGTTGGCGCCCTTGCCACCAAAGCCCAGATCGAACTTCTGGCCGAAGATGGTTTCACCCGGCTTAGGGAATTTATCGGTGAACGTCGTAAGGTCGATGTTTGCGCTGCCGACAACCGCGATGCGTGGACGTTTAGCCATTATGCGAGACCGGGGTGCGTGTGAATTGGACTCCAGAGAGAACCGCGAGTGTAGCTACGCGTGGCGGCGGTGTCAATGTACCCCTCCCCTATGTTTTTTACCTAAATCTATGAATTTGTTGCACTTGGCTATCGGGATACCCGGTAAAATCTTGATCACAAGGCTATTAAAGTCACTTTTTTTTCGCGAAAATATTGGTGGTGGAGTAAACCGAGGAAATGCAAGGACGGCGAAGCTCAAACCTGGGCGCACGGAAGCTTAAGTGTACCTAGCGTATGCACTGAGTATGGTGCATATGGGAAAGTGAGGTCAAGGGAAAATTCGATTCCTGATTTTGGCCAGGGCGACCGGGGAAGTAGTGCACCGCGGTTCAACCCGCGCCGGCGTGCCGATGTTGCGGTACTATGCTCCCGGGTATTTACTGTGTTCGCTGGTTCAGAATTATAGGCCCGATATCCAGACGCAAAAAAAGAGGAGTTGATTTATGGAAAACAAATTCGGATGCCTGGCGATTGCGTTGTTCTTGTGCGTCGCGTCGGTTGAGCTTGTATGGTCGGCAAGCCCGAAGCCATCCAGCGGCGTGGACGATTGCGCACAGGCGAATCGGCCATCCGGCTATATCACAGATATCAAGTTCCCAGGTGGAGGAAGGCGGATCAGGGTTTATGACGTGGACAGCCCGGAGGCGCACGGCCATGAGCATCCGCCAGTGTGCCTGAGCAAGAAGGCCAATGACATGATTTTCTGGACGCGGGGCAGCGGCGGAAAATTCAAGCTAAAACTTTCTCCGCAACAGGATGCGCAAAATTGCAAGCAGCATCCATTTGAGCAGGACCCACCCACGGATTATGTTTATG
>QHZY01000076.1 GCA_003224855.1 Acidobacteriota bacterium
CCGGTTCTGAAGGTTCCGTCGCCATTGCCCAACAGAACCGCAACTTCACCCTGGGGAGTCAAAGAGCTGGAGCAGCACCCGGTTACCACCAAATCAGGTTTGCCGTCCTGATTCAAGTCGGCGACCGTCAGCGCCAGCTCCGAAACAAGCCCAGTGCTGTAGCTGTGCGGTGCCTGAAAAGTCCCGTCGCCGTTGCCCAGCCTGACCGTAACAGTGTCGAGAGTTTCGAGCGGAGCCAGCACCAGATCAAGCTTTCCATCTCCATTGAGATCGGCAAGCGCCCCTGCGGGAATAGCGCCGGTAAGGTTTTTCCCCAGGGTAGAGATCACCTGCGGCAGAAAGATCAGTCGGCCAGTAGCGATCGGCGTGTCGCTGAGTGAGGCACTCGCGGACACCAGCGCAGAGTCACCCGCGGATTTCTCTGAAGACACGGTCTTCGTAATCTGTCCCATCGACGCAATAGCAAGCGATCCGATAAGAACTGCTGTGAAAGCTGGAGAAACCAGCGACAGGGTTGGGTTGATCTTTGCGCGAGGCGGACTCAAGCGGGGTTCGGTCATGGGGCACTCCTTCCAGGACCTTCACGATATACGACTGACTACAAGGATGGATCAACGACCATGCACGGCGTGGAGAAATCCTGGTGCCGTCTTGAGGTCGGGCGGATTATACAACGAACTCGCTAACAACTATGTCTGGAAAATAAATTGTCTGCGCAATCCGCCGCATCGATTGATCGGTTTTATTAAGGTTGATGGTAGAACAGGGGGCAGGAGGGTGGTGCTGCTCAACTTCCGCCTTGTCGCAGCGGCTTGAGTTGCGTGCCCGCATCAACCCGGGCGTTTTGTCAGCCTTAAGTCGCGCGGTCAAAGCGAAGCAGAACGCCAGCCTACATCAGCAGTTCACTGGTTCGGCGCATGATGGGATGCTGCATCTCTTGCAGATCATTCTTGACCATGTTCAAGCCGTAAACGCACTGTTCAAAATTGCTGGCAAGAACGGCGAACAGTGGAGCAACCTTAGCGTATTCGAAGAATTCGAACTTGGAAACGATGTAGTAGCTCTCTTTTCCCGCCTTCATCCAATCCACGAAATTTTCCACACGATTGCGGCGGAGTCGGAACGCGTTGATGCTTTCCGGGAACATACCGGTAAAAAACAGCGTGTAGTCGCCGATATGCTTGCGTACCTGGCGTTCGCGATCGAAAGAAGGCGCAGGCCCGAACACCGGATTTGATTCCACAAGCATCTCGCCCACATCCGATAGAGGGCGTCCGGCCTCGCTGCGAATCTTGAACAGCTGTTCCGCATCGCAGAATTCGGTCAGCAGTTGCGCCACATAGTTGACGACCTGGGGATCACGAATCCCGATCTCTTCCGCGTAATGCCGGCCAACCAGCTCTATGAACAGCTGCTGCAAAGGATGCGATTCTGAAAGCATTGGGCCCCCAATCCCGCGCCATGAGCGACGAACCGTTTCGCGATACTTACCGCGCTTCAGTCACCTGCACAAGTAACTTTCGTAAGTCATGCGCAAGCTCTCTCAATCTTAGAAACTGGAAACGAGAAGAAGGTTTCATGGCGCCCGGGTATGTTGGCAGACCAAGCCGGCGGCTGCTGATTTTCTGCGCGCAGCACTACAATCCTGATCAGGAGGACTGCAGATGGCACGGGAGAACTACTCTAGTGGCGCGCCTTGGGAACCGGTAGTCGGGTATTCGCGCGCGGTAAAGGTTGGGAACCATATTTACGTGTCGGGATCCACCGGAATAGGGCCGGATGGCAAAGTTACGGCAGCGGGTGACGCCTACGCTCAAACCGTACAGACCATCCGGAACATTGAATCCGCGCTGATCAAAGCGGGCGCCTCATTGCGGAACGTTGTGCGCACCCGGATGTTTGTTACCGATATCTCTCGCTGGCAGGAGGTTGGCAGAGCCCATGGAGAATTTTTTTCAGACATACGTCCTGCGACCTCCATGGTGCAGGTTAGCGCGCTCATTTCGCCCGAGATGCTGATTGAAATAGAGGCTGACGCCATCCTTGACAACTCTTAAGCGCCTGAACTGGCGCAACCCCAAATTACTCAGGTAAGTTTCGGCTTGGCATTTTTGCGCTTACCATACGCAGAGCATTCTTAGCTGCCCCAACCAGCATTCAGAAGGAGGAACGATGGCGACCTCAACAATGACATACGGCGAGCGTCGATTTCGCGCTTCGTACTTTGAGCGCATCCTGGTGTCCTTATGCGCACTCGGCTTCGTAGTAATCATGTGGGCTGCGCAGGATAGACCAGATCCCTCAGCTCATCCGAGTTTGGTCTATATCTCGGTTGCACTGATAGGGGCCGCCGTCGCCGCCTGCATCCTGCTGGGAAAGTCGGCCCTGATCATCAACGACTCAGGAGTGCGGCGCGAGAGTGCTTTCGGGCAGCAGGAAATGTCCTGGAGCCAGATCGCGGAAACGCGCTATCGCGTGATCCCAATCAATGCGTACGGGCATTTTGGGTTGATAGGTGCATTGGTCGCGATGTCGAGCAAGTCACGCCGCGCATCCCTTGTTCTCGAACTGATCAGCCCCGATCGAAAGAAGCTGAAAGTCACCTCGCGAGTGCAAAACGGCGATGAAGCAATAGGCATTATCCTTGGCCGCATCCTGCCTCCCATGGTGCAGAGCGTGAAAGCGCGCCTGCAGCGCGGAGAAACCGTCCAGTTTGGAGGGCTTGGGTTAAATGCGACCACTGTGATCTGGAAGGAAAGCTCTATCCCGGTATCCGAGATCACCAAAGCCGAACTGGTGCGCACCAATCTGCAGATCAAGCGCGCTGGAAAATGGCTCAGCGCGGTCAATGTGCGCTCCGATAAAATTCCGGATGTGCTGGTCTTCTTGGAAGCGCTAGAATCAATTGCACCTCAAGTGAAGCCGGGCGGAATTGACCCCTTGGCGCGCGTCCGGATGTAGCCCCCGGTATTTGTTTTTTCCCTAACCCCAGCGTATAGTTGGAAGTGGAAACTGTTGTGTAGTACCGGCATTTGGCGAAACACACCAGTGGGCGAAAGCCCACTTTTTATTGCCACTGAGGTTTCGCTCAATCAGGTCGCCGCAAGTTATTGAGGAACAATGGCCTTTGATCTGGAACGGGTACGCTCGATCGTGGAGCGTGTGGCCTCCTCCAGCGGGCTTGAAGTGCTGGAAACGGAACTGCGCGGGGGCGGGAAATCGCGCATGCTGCGCATCGTGATTGACAAGCCGGCAGGCGTCACTCACGAGGATTGCGCCAACGTGAGCCGCGAAGTGGGAACTATCCTCGAGGTTGAGGATGCAATGCCGGGCGGATCATATTTGCTGGAAGTCTCCTCGCCCGGGTTGGACAGAAAATTGGTTAGGCCGGCGGATTACGAGCGCTTCATCGGAAGTCTGGTGAAACTTACCACCCGCGAACCGGTGAATGGGAATCAGCATTTTGAAGGCAGGTTGCAATCGTTCCAGGATGGATGGCTGACGCTTGATCTGAATCTGGGCAAAAAAAAGAAGAAGAATGCGCCCGAGCTTCCGGAGCTGAAGTTGCAGTTCGGCAACGTGGAAAAAGCCAATCTGGTGCCTGAGATTTGAGATTTTTATATGGCGAGTGAGCTTTATAACATCATTGACGCGGTGAGCCGCGAAAAGGGAATCGATCCGCAGATCGTGGTCAGTGCGGTGGAAGACGCCATTGTTGTCGCCACCCGCAAATATTACAAGACGCAGGAGAACCTTCGGGCTGAGCTTGACAAGGAAACAGGGAAGATCAGTGCCTTCGCCGTTAAGTCTGTGGTCGAAAGCCCAGAGCAGGTGGAAGATCCGCAGCTGCAGGTGACGGTTGAGGACGCGCGCAAGATGGATCCCAACGTTGAGGTGGGCGGAGAGCTGCGCATTCCCAAAGTCACGGAAGGAATTCTGGGGCGGATCGCGGCCCAACTTGCCAAACAAGTGATTTTTCAAAAAGTTCGGGAAGCCGAGCGCGACACGGTTTACAACGAGTACATCGGCCGTGTGGGTGAGATCGTAAATGCCAGCGTGAAGCGCATCGAGGGTCCGGACGTGATCTTCGATATCGGCAAGGCGGAGGCCCGCATGCCGCGCAAGGAATCGTCGCGCTTGGAATCGTTCGCGATGAACGAGCGGGTACGCGTGATCATCGCCCGGGTGGAAAAGGCCGCGAAGGGACCAGCCGTAGTTGTATCCCGGGCTGCGCCAGACCTGGTCCAGCATTTGTTCCAGACTGAAGTGCCTGAAATCTATGACGGCACGGTGGTGATTCGCGCCATCGCGCGTGAGGCCGGCGAGCGCACCAAAATTGCGGTCATGTCGAAAGACAAAGATGTTGACGCGGTGGGCGCGTGCGTAGGCATGAAGGGAATGCGGGTGCAGTCGATCATTCGCGAATTACGTGGAGAAAAGATCGACATCATCGAATATCACGAAGACGCTGTGACCTTCGCTGAAAAGGCTCTACAGCCGGCCAAGGTGAGCCGGGTCACTGTGCTCGATTCGGCCGACAAGCACCTGGAAGTAGTGGTGGATGACAGCCAGCTTTCCCTCGCCATCGGGAAAAAGGGGCAGAACGTCCGGCTGGCCGCAAAGCTGCTTGGCTGGAAGATCGACATCAAGAGTGAAGAAGAGAAGCGCCAGGAAGTCGAGCAGCAGATGTCGGCGCTGGTCGGTTCCACTGCAACGCCGCTTGAAAGTGTCACCGGGCTGGGCGAAGGCCTGATTGAGAAGCTGATCGCTGCCGGCGTTACAACTGTGGAAGCCCTGGCGGATATGACACCGGAACAACTGGAAGCGATTGAAGGAATCGGCCCGAAGACGGTGGAAAAAATCAGCCTGGCAGTCAATAATTACTTTTCAGCCCTTGAAGGCGGTGAGGCAGCGGCTGCCGCCGAGGAACCACCGGCTGAGAGCACACCTGAGGGCGGCATTTCTGCCGAGCCCGAGGCCAACGTTGCGGCCGGGCAGGGTGAAGGCGAAGTTTTAACGGTTGAAGCTGAACCAGCCGCACAAGAATCTGCTGAAGCTGTAACCAGTGAAGCGGAGACAATCGCAGAAGATGAGAGTCCGTCTGAAGCAGACACAGAGAAGACCGGTTCTGAGCAGAGTGAGTAAGTCAGGCGATGTATAAGCTTGTAACAGCAACTGACACCGTGAGGTTGATATGAAGACTTAGCGGGGCAGGTGGAGGCACCAGAAGCACGGATGAGCAAAATTCGAATTAACGATCTCGCCAGAGAATTGGAAGTTAAAAGCAAGGCAATACTCGATGTATTGTCCGAAGTTGGCGTTACTGAGAAGAAAACCCATTCCAGTTCCCTTGAGGATTTCGAAGCCGAAAAAGTGCGCGCGCATTTTCATGCCAGCCAGCCCGCCTCAGCTGCTGCGCAACGCCAGTCTCGCTCCGAGCCGGGAGAGATCAAGACAAAGATCGATCTCTCGCACATTTCCAAACCCGGCGATGTCCTGAAGGCGATCATCAATAAGCAGCAGCCAGCTGCACCTGCAGCTCCACCTCCTCCCACACCGCCCGTGGTGACGGCAGCACCCACGCCGAGGCCGGGATCGGTGAAGCCAGCCGCTCCGGTTACGCCATCACCGGCCGTAACTGCGAAGCCGGTTGCGCCCGCTGCTCCGACAGTCGCGCCTCCAGCAGCTCCTCGCCTGATCGTTCCCAATACCGGGCCGCGGCCCAGCTT
Source organism: Acidobacteriota bacterium (assembly GCA_003224855.1). Taxonomy (GTDB): domain Bacteria; phylum Acidobacteriota; class Terriglobia; order Terriglobales; family Acidobacteriaceae; genus Gp1-AA142. Next base: position 5,730 of record QHZY01000076.1, read on the forward strand.
TAGTGTGCCGCCGCCACCGGCTCCGCCAACACCGGCTGCGCCCGTACGTCCGGCAGCAACTCAGCCTGCAGCTCCGGTCGCTTCGGCTTCGCCGGTCGTTCCACCTCGACCCGCGACTCCGCAGCCGCAGATGCCGATTGCGCCGCGTCCCAATGTGCCGGCTCAACCGCACACCCCAGCACCTCGGGTGATCGTTCCACAAACCGGCCCTCGTCCGGTATACAAGGCGCCGGTGCAACCGCAAGCCTCGTCAGGATCGGCGGCGCGCCCAATGCCTGGCCGTCCGGTGCCAGGACAGCCAATATTTCAACGTCCGCGGCCCAGCACGCCTTCTTCACGTCCGCCTCTTCGTCCGGGAGAAAGACGCCCGATGCATCCCACGCGGCAGACGCCCGGTGGGCCTCGACCGCTCGGTGTAGGGCCATCGCTACCTCCACCCGGTCCCACACGCCCGGGTAGCCGCCCGGGAGGGCCGTCACGTCGTCCCGGCCAACGTTACATTCCGCGCGGCATAAAAGAAGGCCCGATGAAGGGCTATGTTCCGCCGCCACGACTGACGGTCTCCAACGAGCCGTTGCCGATAACGCGGAACATCACGATTACAGAAGGCATCAGCGTTAAAGATCTGGCGGAAAAACTGGACATCCGCGCTAAGGATTTAATCGCGCGCCTGCTGGGGCGCGGCGTGTTTGCAACTATCAACCAGACGCTTGATGCTGAACTTGCCACTGACATGGCGCGATTTTTCGGCGCTGATACCAATGTCATATCCTTCGAAGAACAAGCCCAGAAGGAAATCGCCGAATCCAGTGCGGGCGAAGACGGGGCCGCGGTTGAGGGCATTGCGCGTCCTCCGGTGGTAACCATCATGGGCCACGTCGATCACGGCAAGACAACACTGCTTGACTCGATTCGCCTGACCAACGTAGCCGGGGGCGAGGCTGGAGGTATCACTCAGCATATTGGCGCCTATAAAGTGTCGATTCAAGACAAGGAGTCGCCGGCGTTCGGCCGTAAAATTGTTTTCCTGGATACCCCCGGTCACGAAGCGTTTACCCGCATGCGTGCCCGTGGCGCCAAGGCAACGGACATTGTTGTGCTGGTGGTGGCAGCCGATGACGGAGTAATGCCGCAAACGCTTGAGGCTATCGATCACGCGCACGCCGCCGAAGTTCCGATCATTGTTGCGGTCAACAAGATCGACAAACCAGATGCGCTGCCTGATCGCGTGAAGAAGCAACTGGCGGATCGCGGACTGATGCCGGAAGACTGGGGAGGCACCACAGTTTTCGTGGACGTTTCCGCAAAGCAGAAAACCAATCTCAACCTGCTGTTGGAAATGGTCTGCCTGGTGGCAGATCTGCAGGAACTGAGGGCTACTCCCGATCGCCCCGCGACCGGCGTTGTGCTGGAAGCCAAACTCGACAGAGGACGCGGTCCGGTCGCGACCGTCCTGGTACAGAACGGAACTCTGCGGGCCGGTGACAACTTTGTTGTAGGTAACGTTTACGGCAGATCAAGAGTGCGGGAACGAAAGAGCTTAACATCATTCTCAAGGGCGACGTGCAGGGCTCAGTCGAGGTCATCAGCGATCTGTTGCCCAAGCTCTCAAACGATCGCGTCCGCCTGAAACTGTTGCGTTCCGGAGTGGGTGCGATTAACGAAGGCGACGTGCTGCTGGCTACGGCGTCGAATGCCATCATCATCGGGTTCAACGTCCGGCCTGAGCGTAAAGCCCAGGAGTTGGCGGAACAGGAAAAAGTTGATATCCGCCTGCACTCGATCATTTACGAACTGCAGGATGAGATCAAGCGTGCCATGAGCGGCCTGTTGGAGCCGACGTTTAAAGAGACCCATCAAGGCCGCGCTCAAGTGCTCGATACCTTCCGTATTCCGAAGGTTGGAACGGTTGCCGGGTGCCGCGTGCTGGACGGCATTATCAAGCGCGACTCGGAAGTTCGGCTGCTACGTGACAGCGTGGTGGTCTTCAAAGGCAAAGTTGGATCGCTGCGCCGCTTCAAGGAAGATGCCTCCGAGGTCCGCAATGGCATGGAATGCGGTATCTCCATTGCCAATTACGGTGACGTCAAAGTCGGTGACGTGATCGAAGCTTTTGTCACCGAACAGGTGGCGGCGGAAGTCATCGCGTAATGTGTTAGAGGCTTTTCCCAATCGATGCCGGTTGCGCTGCTCACACTCGAACTCACCATCGAGCACGCGCAGTCGCTCAAAGACAAGCGCCAGGTGGTGCGCAGTCTAAAAGACCGGCTGCGCGCAAAATTCAATGTAGCGGTTGCGGAACTTGATCCGAGCAATCTGTGGAACCGCGCGACCATCGGGGTTGCCAGCGTCTCTGATTCGCGTGATTACCTGGATGGCCTGATGAAAAACGTTGAACGGCATGCTGCACGCGTCGCCAACAACGCCGGCGCTGATCTCACCGACAGCTTTTTCGAACTGATTTAAACAAGTTTATATCTACAGGCAATTGAGCAACTTGGCCGCGTTGATGGAGTTTCCTGCCTTCGTTGTGGCCGCTCCACGAGATCGAAGCGGCTGATTCTGGTATGCTCATCGGTTTTCGGGCCCGAGGTGTGCGATGGAACGACGAGGACAGAAGTATCATCGGGAGCGCCTGGGTGAAGCGTTGCGCGAGGAAATTGAGACCCTGGTAGAAGGCGAACTGTCTGATCCGCGGATCGGGCTGGTTCACGTCACCGCGGTTGAGCTGGCGCCGGACGGACGCTCCGCACGGGTGGCGGTGGCGGTGGATGGCGACGATCGCGAAGCAGAGCGCTCAATCAAGGGCTTGACTGCAGCGGTTGGTTATCTGCGCCGGGAGGTAGCCGAGAGGTTGCAGTTGCGTCGCGCGCCGGAACTTTTTTTCTGGCTCGACCGGGCGGAGGAAACCCAGGCCCGGGTCGAAGAACTGTTGAAACGAAGCAGCCGAAAAAAGAAACATTAGCCGAAGGACGATCATTCATGTTGGACGAAGTTCTCCGCCAGATCGAACAGCGTGACCGCTTCGTGCTGACTTCGCACGCTCGTCCCGATGGCGACGCGGTAGGATCGGCGCTCGCCTGTGGAGAGATTCTGCGGCAGATGAACAAGCAGGTGGAGGTGGTGCTGCGGGATGGGGTACCCCGCATTTACCAGGCCCTTCCTTTTTCTGAAAACGTTGTTCACGCCGATCGGATCGACGGTCAATATGACGCTGCCATCATTCTGGAGTGCGACAGCATTCAACGCACCCGACTTACGGGCCTGGAAAACCACTTTCTCATCAGTATCGATCATCATCTGAGCGGACGTCCTTTTGCGCATGTCAACTGGATCGATCCGCGCGCGGTAGCGACCGCGGAGATGATTTACCGCCTGGCGCGAAAAGCGGGAGTGGAGATTTCAGCCGAAATCGCGACCTGCCTTTATACTGCGGTGCTGACCGACACCGGCTCTTTCATGTACGCGGGGACCAACGAACATACCTTCGCGCTGGCCCGGGAACTTGTGCTGGCCGGGGCTGATCCCGCACGCTGCGCGCGCAGCATCTATTTTGGACACTCGACCGCGAAATTGCGGCTGCTCGGTGCCGCTCTCTCAGACCTTCATCGCGAGGGAGGCATTGCATGGATCGCGGTGACTCAGGCGGAGATGGAGACCTGCAAGGCCAAAGAGGAAGACTGCGAGGGACTGGTCAACTACGCTCTTTCGATTCATGACGTGGAGGTCGCGATTTTTCTTCGCGAAATGCCCGACCAGCGTTTTCGCGTCAGCCTGCGCAGCAAAGGCGAGGTGAACGTCGCCGAGATCGCGGAGCAACTTGGCGGTGGTGGACATCAATGTGCCAGCGGTTGTTCGATTCCTGGTCCGCTCGCCAACGCCGCCGAGTTGATTCTTTCGAAATTGCGTCCGGTATCGAAATCCTGACTTGGCTCCACAAATATGGAAATCACTCTTGCTCATCAAATCTGGTCGTTCGTCGGGGCGCTGCTGATTCTTGTTGCATACGTCGGACATCAGCTGAAATTCATGAACGCCCGGATGCCCGCATACAACATCCTGAACGCTGCGGGGTCGGCGGTGCTTGCCTACGTTGCGTTTCGCCCATTTCAGATCGGCTTTGTGGTGCTCGAAGTAGTGTGGGCGCTGATAAGTATCTATGCCCTGGTTAGGCCGGCTGCAAACGCGGAATGAGTTCTTGTTAGATATCGCTGATGCATGGCTGATCGCTCCAGATCGCTGGTTGATTACCTTCTGCTCGCCGGGTTTTGCGGGTTCCTGTTCTTCTTCGGACTAAATTATTTTGGGCTAGTCGGGGCCGATGAACCCCGCTATGCACAGATCGCGCGCGAGATGCTGGTTCGGCATGACTGGATCACTCCCACGCTCGGCGGCAAGCCCTGGCTGGAGAAGCCGGTGCTTTACTACTGGCAGGCGATGGTTGCCTATCGGGTCTTTGGAGTAAGCGATTGGGCAGCGCGATTGCCATCCGCGTTTGACGCCAGCCTGATGATAGTGACCGTCTACTTGTTCCTGCGAAAGTTTCGGCCGACGTTGGAATTGGATGGCGCCTTGATTACCGCATCCAGCGCCGGCGTGATTGGCTTTGCAAGGGCAGCCTCAACCGACATGCCGATCGCGTCGATGTTCACGATTGCTATGCTGTGCTGGTGGGCCTGGAATGAAAGCGCGCGAAAGCTGTACTTGGGCATGTTCTTCTTTTTCATTGCACTGGCAACACTGGCGAAGGGCCCGGTTGCGGTTGCGCTTGCAGTAATCATTCTGACTTGCCATGCGCTTGCGGTCAGAGATTACTCGCTGATTCGCAGAACACTGTGGGTCCCGGGAGTAATGCTGTACTGCGCGATAGCCTTGCCCTGGTTCGTTCTCGTGCAAATCAGGAATCCCGAATTCTTTCAGATTTTTATTCTCGAACACAATCTGGCTCGCTTCGGCACAAATCTCTATCACCACATGCAGCCGTTCTGGTACTACATCCCGGTAATGTTGCTGGCGTTATTGCCGTGGACAGTGCTGGTGATATGGGCAATTTCGAAATACTCCCGTAGCTGGCAAAGAACACCGGAACTGAGTTTGTTTTTGCTTATCTGGTTTTTAGCCCCGATGGTTCTGTTTTCGATTTCACGTTCCAAGCTGCCAGGATACATTTTGCCCGCGCTTCCTGCGGGGACGCTGTTTCTGATAGAGCAGATGACTCGCGCCAAAGAAGGTTTTCGCCATTGGGTGCTCGCTGTGCACTCCGCATTTGCTGCGCTGCTGCTTGCACCGGCAATGCTGTTGCCTTATTTACTCCTCACGCATCATTTTCCGGGTTCAGCAATACTGGCCGCCGCGATCAGCGCAGTTCTCGCGATTGCAATCTTTGTCACCGTGAAGAACAGGCCGGGATTGTCCATTGTGCGTTTTGTAACGCTGATTCCGGTTGTGCTTTCGGTGGCAGCTATTTTGAAACTAGGCGCGCCGGCGCTGGATGAGACACTCTCTGCTCGTCCGGTTGCGGCCATGATTTCACGACTGCAGGCCGATGCGCTGCCCATTGTGGTCAGCGGAGTTTCGCGTGAAACGGAGTATGGGCTGCACTTTTATCGCAACACGCAGGTCTACCGGTATGAACGCGGGGAGCAGCCTTCGGGAGAGCATATGCTGATCGCGCCGTCAGGCGTTCAGCCCCAAAGTGGCGGCCGCCGCATTTTGCATCTGGCGAGTCTTCCTGCTCACAGCATTGACTATTACTGGGTGGCGGGAAAGTAATTGATTTCCCGAAATCACGAGTGCGGGGACAGGTATGTCCGCCCCACACAGCGGGGCCGAATTCAGTGGACTTTCTGCAGTCTCGAGATCAGCTTCTGGGCGAAATTTTCGTCTGATTCCGACCACAACAGGCGTGTACCGATCCCGGCATTCTTTTCGACCTTACTCGTAAACTCCACCAGCATCTGTACGTTTGCGCGGACGCGTTGCTCAGTTTCGATGGTCAACTGCAAAGCCTCCTGAAGGAAAGGCGAGTCCAGTCCGAAATCAACCTGGATATTTCCTTCCTGTTCGGTCGCGCCTTCATCAAACTCTGAACCGTGTACCAGGAATTGCACAGCCGACGGTTGCAGGAGCCATTTCCCGCTGGCGTGATCGAATTTCCAGAGGTCCCAGAACGCTTCGAATGCGTATGCGTAATCGTCGTGCAGCAGATCAGCCGCGATCAGCACAGCTTCTTCGGGGCGAATACCAGGATTGAAGCGTTGCTCCAGAATAGTCGGCTCAATCCAGTTGACGGGGTGAACTGCAACTTCAGAAATCCCGGGCGCGTTGGCCGAGAAAGGGAATTGCCGCATCACCGCGAGCGCATGGGGAAGCATGTCGTCAATTTCGAAGTCACGAAACCAGAGGCTGAGATAAAGAGAATCGGCCATGCCTGTTTAGACGACCAAACACCGACAAAAGACGCAGTCGTTGGCGAACCTTCTCAGCGGCACGTACCTTTGACACTCGAAAAACGCGCTGTTACCATCGAGCTCAGGCTATCTCTGCGCCATTCTCTTTGGTCCCCGTCGTCTAGCCTGGCCTAGGACATCGCCCTTTCACGGCGGTAACACGGGTTCAAATCCCGTCGGGGACGCCAAATCTTTCAGCAGCTTACTGTCATTTGCCAATTTCGGGGTGGGAAGACTCTGCGGACACAAGTGTTCCACAAGGCTTTGCCTTGGTTACGGCCTGAGCTGACAAAAAGGGTTTAGTAATCTCGCCCTGAGGGTAATTGCCCAGCAAAGGCCGAATATGAAGTCGTGCCTCAGGAGCTGGAAGCAGCCTGGCCTCGGACTTTGGAGTTGCCAGCGGGCTGTTCGCCAGAGGCAGATGCTTGGGATTTTGCGAAGATATTGTAGAGGTGCTGAGCGAGTGCCTCAATGGTGTCGGGTTTCAGCAATAGGTCTGGCAAGCCGAGACTGCGGACTTTTTCGTTGTCGGCAGGATGGATGTATCCGGAGGCAATCAGGATGGGCATGCCAGGCCGGATTTGCAGAACCTCCCGCGCCAGATCGATACCTGACATCTGGGGCATGGAGAGATCGCTCACCACTACGTCAAAGTCATTCGGCGCCGACCTGAAACTCTCGAGGGCTGCCTTTGGCTGAGTGCAACCCGTCACTTTGTACCCGACTTTTGTTAACATGCGCGTCATCAGGAATACCAGCGGCTCCTCGTCATCAACGTAGAGAACCCTTTCCCCGTGACCCTGAAGTTGGCTTGAGCTCGGCTGCGGCGTGGTTTCCTGTCGAGCGCCTTGCGCCGCGGGCAGGTACAAGTGAAAGACGGCGCTGATGCGCCGTGCGTCCTTGCGAATCCGCCCGAGTACTCCCTCCCACTTACCGTCGCGGAGAGCGGCCTCCATGACGGCGCGCGGCTTTCCCGCTGCGACGTCCTCCGGGATATGCAAAATCTCGGAATTGAGTTTCCCGACAACCTCCTCCGCATCGTAGCCATACATGCGGCGGGCGCCTTCGTTCCATAACAGAATCTTCCCATCCAGATCCTTGCCGATGACCGAGTATTCGGTAGAGGATTCGAGAATATTGCTTACGAATTCAACCGCTTGCTGCGTGCTGGCAAGGATAGAACTGTCGAAGAGTCCCGGTTTCATTGCGGCCTCGTGTCAGACAGTAGCCCGTCAATGGGGTAACAAAAGCAGTCAGCCGTCATCCCACACCCCCACTGCCATCGTCCGCGCAAAAAATATCACTGTCACGGGCGCACTGGGAGGATCGCTAAACGAAAGGACGAACTATCTCCTGTTTCTGCAACCCATTCCGATTCGGGAGGGGAGACGTTAAATCAGCCTGAGAAATTGTCGCCAATGACTGCCGGCCAGATGGGTTGGTGACGGATATCCAATCACCGGTGGCCGCGCGTGGCTGTGCACCCGGCACCGCGTCTGTCAGGGTTGCGATAGCGCGGCCTTCATCCGTACTCGGGCATGGTCCGTTGTTTAGCACTTCTACCTTAGGCGGGACACGGTGACTGGCTACGTCCTGCGCTGCAGTAGAGTTTGGAGCCCGGGGCGCGGGCGCCGGTGGGTTGCAGAGAAAGTCCGCGGAGCGATTCGTGACGAAGCTGCGTGATTCCTGGTGATTCTGAACTGAGGCGCGCACGAGCGCGCCTTTTTCATGAGCTGTGCTACATTAAGCCTAGCCGTGCCGGACAGTCCTGAGATCAACCTGCTTTTGCCAGAGGGCACTACTCGTCCTCTCTGGAAGAGGCTGGCGTTTAATCTTAAAGAGTCGCTGTTTCCGGAAAAACTCCCGCCCCTTCAAATCACCTCTCGCCCGGTTGCGGTAGGAATGCTGCTTGGGGATTACGTGAGCCTGCCCTGGTACCGCACCGTATTCACCAACCTGGGCAACGTGATCAATCCGGAGAACCTGCCGGCTTTGGAGTTGCAGTCTCGCCCGGTGGATGTCGGCGAACTGATTGGTGATCAACTGAGCCACGGATGGTGGAGTTCTCTGCTTCGCAACCTCGCCGACCGCGTATCACCCGAGCGCATGCCCGCTCTAGAAGTCAGCGCTGCTCCAGCCGATGCTGCGCTTTATTCCGCAGATATGCAGATCATGCGCTGGTCGTCGTTGATTGCCTTGCCCAAATCGGCTGCGGCGCGCCCAGCCGTAATTCTGCCGGTGCGGCATTCGCCTGCGGTTCGGGTTGCGCCCCAGTTTGCCATGGGCGGAAACACGGAGTTCGGTTCGACCAGCACTCCGGCCTCCCAGGAGCATGGGAAATTGAAAACCAAAATTTCTCGCTCACGGGTGCGTGAAACTGTTTTCATCGCAGTGGCAGTGGTCGAGGGTATTTATCTTGTCGGCTCGATGTTCGGGCTGCTTTAAATCTGCTATTTCTCTGGCTCTCTTTTACAATCTGACCGCACAACGCTATGAAGCTCTCTGAGGTTGCAGCCGCGCTCGGCTTGCGGCTTGAATCCGGCTCGCCTGATCCCGCGATAACCGGCGTGGCCGGGATCGAAAGCGCCGGGCCGGGCCAGCTCACGTTTGTGGCTAATCCTAAGTATGCCGCGGCTGCGCGAAAGACCAGCGCGGCGGCGGTGATTGTTGCGAGTGACTTTCCTCCGATTTCAACACCGGTGATGCGCTCGCAAAATCCTTATCTATCATTCGCCCGCGCCATTGAGCTCTTTTACAAGTCGCCGGTGTATTCGCCGGAAGTCCATGCCACAGCCGTGATCCATCCCTCGGCAAAAATCGGACGCAAACCGCACATCGGGCCCTACGTTGTCATCGGGCAGGATGTCGAAATTGGTGACCATGCTGTGTTACTGGCCCACGTTGTGATCTACCGTGGCGCGCGCATCGGACATGGTTTTTTCGCTCACGCGCACTCGGTCGTGCGCGAAGATTGCCGGATTGGAAACGCCGTTATCCTTCAGAACGGAGTAGTGGTCGGTGGCGACGGCTTCGGTTTTGCCAAGAACGAATCTGGTGAGTGGCACAAAATCGTGCAGTCCGGCGCCGCCATTATTGAAGACAACGTTGAAATTCAGGCTAATGCATGCATCGATCGGGCCAGCGTGGGCGAAACCCGCATTGGGCGAGGCTCGAAGATCGACAACCTGGTGCAGGTTGGACATGGATCAAGAGTCGGAGAGCACACCCTTCTATGCGCGCAAGCGGGTCTCGCCGGATCGACTGATGTGGGAAACAACGTGATTCTCGCCGGGCAAGTCGGCGTGGCCGGACATTGCAAGATCGGCGACGGCGTCATTGCTACCGCGCAAAGCGGAATTCCGAATGATGTTCCCGCGGGCGCGGTGGTCAGCGGTTATCCGGCGATCGATAACAAATTGTGGCTGCGCTGCTCAGCAATCTTCAACAAATTGCCCGACCTGGCAAAAGCACTGCGGATTCGAACCCGCCGTGAAAGCTGATCACGCTTACAATTTTCAAAATCTCGACACTGGTAAAGCGAGAAAGGGAATTCGATATTTATAATCGGCAAAAACCGTACTTACAGTGACAAGAAGCATGCTAACAAAATCAGGCGGCACTTCACGCGCTCGCCTGCTGGTACTTCGGCTCGAGGCCACTGTCGATCACTCGTCTCACTCGCTCCATCAGGCAATCGCGATTGCCAAATTCGGCCGGCCATATGGGATCATGAAAAATTACCTTGACCACTCCTTGCCGGATGGCAAATCGTCCTTTCGGCATCACGTAGTGCGTGCCTGCGATGGTCATCGGGACTACCGGAACTCCTGTTTCCACGGCCAGATAGAATGGCCCCTTTTTGAACGGCAGCAGCTTGCCGTTGAACGAGCGATGGCCTTCCACATAAATCAGCATGTTGATCTTTTTCCCGATGACTTCGGCGGCTGCGCGCACTGCTGCGATGCCGGCCTCGCGATTTCCACGATCCACCGGGACCAGCGACCCGATGCGCATAGTCTGGCCAAGCAGAGGAACCTTGAACAGTTCTTTCTTCACCATCACGGAGGTACGGCGCGGAATCAGTGGAAGCATAATCGGCGGATCGAGATTCGAAACATGGTTTGACATAAAGATATAAGCGCGGTCTGGGTCGAGCTTTTCCAGGCCTTCCACCTGCACCTTCACTCCGGTCAGGCGCACCCCGGCAAACGCGCCCCACATTGAAATGCGATAAAGAAAGTTGATGTTGCCGGTGAGAAATGTCCAGGGAAAACCAAGCAGAGCAGCAACCGGCAGCAGAAGCGCCCAGAAGCCCAGCATGACGAGGGTGCGGATCACCTGGCTGGTCCCTCCAATCCGAGCCAAGCGCGACGGCGCTGTTCCTGCTCCGGGGTTGCGTTTTCAAATTGCTTGATTTCAACCTGCAGCACTTGCCGGGTTCCGGCTGTGAACTTTACTTCACGTGTACCGCTGGCATTCTTGACCTGCAAACGCACCTCGTTGCCGGCAGCAACCGTCGCCAGCCTGGAATCGAAATCTGCGCCAGCCGGTTCGCCATTGATGCTGAGAATGGAGTCGCCTTCCTGCAGGCCCGCTGTTTCTGCGGCTGATCCCGGTTGCACACTGATCACCACCGCCGGCATGTCGAACATCCGGCTCGCTTCAAATCCCGGATCGCTGGTGTCGGTCATGGTGCGCGTGATCTGCAACCCGACGCCGCGAAGCAGATCGTTCCAGGGAATGGTTTCGGTACCGGCGACGTATCGCTCGAAAAAGCTCTGCAGGTTCAAATTGCTCACCGTCTCGGCGGCCTGGCGCACGCCTTCTGAATCAACAAAGAGTTTGGCCTTCTGCGCATAATTTCGATTGAGCCAGAGAAACACATCCTGCAACGATGCCTTTTGATGGCTCGCGTCGCGCAGGCCGAGGTCGAGAGCGTACCCCAGCAACTCACCCTCGCTGTAGTACGAAATGCTGCGGTCCGGCCGCCAGTAGGACGGATACTTTTCGAGCCACGCGCAGAGGCTTGACTCCTCGGCAGACTGGGTAAGATGAGCGGGCCGCCGCTCGATCTCTTCGATTCGATCGCCCAGATGATCCAGAAATGCCCGCTCGCTGAGCATGCCGGTTTTCAAGAGCGTGTACTCCTGTACGGCATTGGTTACGCCTTCGCTGAACCATAACGCGTCGCTGTAATTTTCCTGCGTGTAATCGATTGGTTCGAGCGATTGCGGGCGAATGCGCTTCACGTTCCACAGATGAAAGAACTCGTGGGCGGTAACTTCCGGCAGCGAATCGGGATTCGCTGCCAGAGTCCGGGCGTTTATGTCGATGGCGGTTGAATAAGCGTGCTCCATTCCGCCTCCGCCGCCATCGGCGGGGAAGTGGTAAATGAATAAATAAGTGCTGAAAGGCTGATCCTGCATCCAGCTGGTTTCCGCCTGCACGATATCCCGAACCGTGCGGGCCAGCTTGGGCATGTCATAGTCTGACGTTTTCGCATCCACCACTATCCGGTAGCGGGCGCCGTTGCGATCAAAATCTGATTCAGCAAAGTCCCCGATCTCAACCGGTGAATCAACTAGCCGATCATAGTTGGGGGCGCTAAAGCCGGAGCTCTCGTCGGCCGCGAGAGCGGTTGCAATTTTCCAGTTTGCCGGCAGCTGGTCGAACGTGATTCGAATGGCCGCGGAGCGCATGTCGACCGGATACATCAGTATTTCCGCCAGGTTGAAAAAGGCGTGGTGAGTGCTCAGCTCCGCCCCATAGGGTCCGGGAAGTTTGGCGAGTATCTGGTATTCGACCACCGCTCCCTTCGCGCTTCCATCCAACCGCCAGCGGCTCTTGTTTACGGTGTGAATGGCGAGCTCGCTTCCGGACTGGCTATGCGCTTTAACCTCTGTGACGTATTGGGAAAAATCGCGAACCTGGTAGAGCGCGTTCCACACCGGCAGTTGCAAATCGCGGGTCGGCGCTCCGGCAGGAAGCACGATGCGGACTTTCACCAGGTGTGCTGAGGGAGTGATGAGAGAGACCGAGTAGTGGATAGCAGGCTGAGGCTGACCGGTCGCGAGCGGCCGGGCTTCGTGCAGCGCTGCTTCCTGCAGAGCAAGCGCGCTGACAGCAGTGAGCGACAGTACGAACAGCAACCGGGCGAACGCTCGTCGCATGTGGCGAGTTTATCCTCGCGCCTTTGCCTATGTCAGCCGCCAGGGCGGCGATGTTCAAACGCTCGGCTTCAGGAATTGAGTCCGACTTAAAAACGTTGGCGATGACAACTTCGTCGGCCAGCGCCAGGCTCTTTGCCAGCTGCGCTTGCAGGATGTTTCGTCGCAAGGTGTTCGAGCGCGGCTCGAGGATTGCCCAAACCCGCCCCTTTGGATAGCGCGAGCGCAGCGCAGTCAGGGTGCCGGCAATGGCCGTGGGATGGTGGGCGAAATCGTCAATGATGGTGATGCCGCTGACCTCGGCTCGGACCTCCAGTCGGCGCTTCACGCTCTTGAACGTCTTCAGGGCAATTGCAATTGTTTCCTTGCTGATGCCAAAGCCGGCGGCCATGGCGGTTGCTGCAATCGCGTTCCATACGTTGTACTCGCCACCCAGCGCAAACTCGAACTCACCCCAGGGCTGGCCATGATGCAGCAGCCTCCACGAAGTGTTCTTGGGCGTGAGATTTAAATCGGCCATCTGCCATGCGGAGCGCGTTTCCGAGCCATATCGCTCGACCGGGCAATATGCGCGGGCCAGGCATGCTTCGAGGCTGTGCCCGGTGTCAAAAGCAACGATGCGTCCTCGCCGCGGTACCACATTGACCAGGCGCTTGAATGCGGTCTCAACTGCGTCCAGATCTTTGTAGATGTCGGCATGATCGAACTCGACCGAAGTTAAAATTAGGGCATCGGGAAAATAGTGCAGGAACTTGGGGCCTTTATCGAAAAACGCGGTGTCGTATTCGTCGCCTTCAATGATGAAGTGCTTGCCGGCGCCCAGTCGAAAGCTGCTGCCGAAATTCTCGGCGATTCCACCGATCAGAAATGACGGCGCACGACCCGCGCTTTCGAAAATCCACGACAGCATGGAAGTGGTAGTTGTCTTGCCGTGGGTTCCGGCTATGACGATAACTTCCTTGCCCACAAGGAACTCGTCGTGCAGGATCTGCGGCATCGAGCAGAAGGGAATGCGCTGGTCGAGCACATGCTCAAGTTCGACATTGCCGCGAGAAATGGCGTTGCCCACCACTACAAGGTCCGGCCGGGGAGTGAGGTTTTCTGTGGCAAAGGGCTGGGCCACTTCGATTCCCATCGAGGCAAGAAAATCTGACATCGGAGGATACGCCGCGGCATCCGACCCGGTTACGTGAAATCCGCGCTCATTGAGCATGCCGGCCAGTGAGGCCATGGCGGTGCCACAGACGCCGATCAGGTGTATGTGCTTGCGCTTGGTCATACCTGAAATGATTGCTCTCCTTTTTTGGCGCTTGCGGCAGCAGCGACGCTGCGCGTTGCCGGTTCCAGAATTTTCAGGCTCACCTCGGATCCCCGCACCTGTAGTTCGGCCTTGACTCCCATCGGCAAGGTGATGTTTTGCCGTGCTACGTGTCCTGATCGCAACCCGTAGGCTACCGGCACGCCGATATCGCCCACAATCCGCATTACGACTTCCCGCAGGCTGTAGCCCTGGTCTTGCATCTGGAAGCAATCCAGCATCTCGCCGAAGATTATCCCGCGCACCGAGTCAAGCTTGCCGGCCAGCTTCAGCTGCATAAGCATGCGATCAATCCGGTAAGGCTTTTCGCCCAGGTCCTCCAGGAACAGGATCCTGTCATCAGTACGGAGTTCATAGGGCGTGCCGAGCGAGGCGGCCAAGATGGAGAGACATCCGCCGTAGAGAGCGCCTTGCGCTGAGCCGTCGTTGAGTCCGATCACTTCTGCGTTCAGCGGAACCTGCCATTGCTCCTGTCCCGAAACCGCTGCCTCCCATGAGCTGGTCTCCACGCCATCTTCGTCGGCGAAATCTACATCTGCTCAAGTTCCTGCAACCGGCGCTTTGCCGTGCCTGCGAAATACAAATCTTGTTCTAGGATCGATTCCAGGTAGAACGGTTTATAACCCATCCGTCGCAGCGCAGCACAGCCCAGTTCCAGCGCTTCGCGTTTCATATTGCTGGCGGGCGCGACAATACCGACCGTGTCTCCGGGCTGCAGAGCCGGCGCCAGCAAGCGCTCACTATGGGCCGAGTTCATCTCAGCAAGATGTTAACAGCGGCAGCCCTGGTGGTCTGGTATCGAAGGTGTGACTACTAAGTGTCACCTAAGAAAAATTCCCCTTTGCAGACCACCTCCGCCCAGCCCCGAAGGTAGATCTGGTCATCCCAGCGGACGCTCTGAGCTCCGCCCGGAGCGCTCACCTCGACCGGCGACTGTACTCGTCCCGCCGCCATGGCGGCTGCCGCCGCTGCACACGATCCGGTGCCGGAAGACTGTGTTTCGCCGGCTCCACGCTCATAGAATCGCACGTCGAGTGCTCTCTGCCGAACGCACACAAACTCGACGTTGACACCGTTCTCGAACTCCGGCCGGCGCCCAATCTCTTCGCCCAACTGGCGCCAGTTTGCAGGAAAGTCGTCGACAAAAATCACAAAGTGAGGATTACCCATCGAAACGCGGGCTCCGCTGACAGTCCCAGTGCTCAGCGTAAGCGTCAATTCGCCCTCGGTTTTCGGTTCTCCCATGGCAGCTTCGAATTCGAAGCCTAACTCGCGGCGGCTGGTCAGGATGCAGGTCTTAAGCCCTGCGCCGGTCTTGATGATCACGCGTTCGCGCGGCTCTTCAGAGCAAAGCGCCGCCGCGACGCAGCGGGTGCCGTTTCCTGAAATCTCCGCTGCCGATCCGTCTGCATTCAGCAGGCGTGCTTCGATATCAGCATCGCTCGCCGGAAACAACCACTCCACCCCGTCAGCTCCGATTCCGTTGTGGCGATCACACATTTTCCGCGTGAGCTCGGCCAGGTTGCCCGCGCGGCCTCCGTCAACAATCAGAAAGTCGTTTCCGCATGCGCTGAACTTGGCGAACGGGATCATCATTGGGCTCATTCTGCTTACCTTCTGGCGCGATAGATCACAGCTTCCGGCTGCCCGGAGACGTGCAGCACCGCCAGAGCTGTCAAATTGGTTTTGTCTGCCTGCTGCGCGACCGGATCTCCCTCAAAGGCAATAACAAAATCCGCGAAGCGGCGCGGGTTGGCAAGCGCCTGCTCCCACAGGCCATCGGGATCGGTAGGGCGTTTCCACACCCGATGATTGCCCTCATTTATAACGCGGCGAAGCGGGATGCCTGCCTGCTGCAAAGCGCCGACGTGATCGCCCACATACATCAGCAGGGTCGAACCTGCAGGCAGGGCCGAAAGATATTGTGCCACTTCTTTTTCGAGCGCAATGCGAGTCTGGCCGTTAACCCGGGCCTCAGTCAGGGTTATGGGATCCCGCCAGGTTGAGGCATAGCTCAAGACAAGCAGCGCGAGCGCAGCCACCGCCATAGCCCGGCGCAGTCTAAGCCCGCCGGTCGCGTCGAACAGGGCATTGACGGCCAGCACTGCACAAACACAAAAAGCGGGCAGCATCTCAATTCCGTAGCGTGTGTTGTAGCGGCTATGCGGCCACCAGTCGGGAACATAGATGGGCACGCCGCCGTAAGCCACCGACCACGCATAGAACAGCAACGGCAGCCAGAGCAGCACAACCAGCGGCTGCGTCCGCGATTGAGATTTCGCAAGTGCCGGAAGTTTTCTGTGCAGGTAGGGCAGGGAACTGAGAGCTCCGATCAGGGCGACGCCTGGCCAGAGCGCTTGCAGAGCATTCGTTCCGGCGACATTGAGCTGGGCGGATTTCAGAAAGTAAGCGCCCGCGATCAGTATGTTTCCGGTACCAGGGTGGCGGGCGTTTCCGGCCGCAATCGACCGCCGCTCGATCGCCTTGGCAGAGTAAGGCCCGTCTGCAAACTCCAGCGGATTGCGGTAAACCGCTGCATTGTAGGCGAGCCACAAAACAGGGCCGCTCATCGCCAGCAGCACCAGGCGGATCACGATGCGCTTCCCCGGGCGCAGTACGACAGCCGCAATCAACAATCCTGCAGCCAGAAACCATCCGTCATAACGAGCCAGCGATGAGCCCATTACGCACCAGCCGCATTTCATCAGCCAGTCGTTGTTCTTACTTCGGACGAACTCGCTAAAAAAAACCAGGCTCCAGATGAACAGTGCCAGATAAAGGACTTCCGTCATTGCTATCGATTGCAGGTAGAGCAGGTTCGGGTTGGCGGCGAAGATTGCGGCAGCGATCCACGCTAAGGCAGGTTTGTCTGCCTTCAGGCATCGAACCAGCCGAAAGATGCCGACGGTAGCGAGTACGAAGGCGATCATGGACGGGATCGATCCTGCTACGCCGCTGCGCCATAACCAGTCAGAAATGACGAAGGGCAGAATAAAAAGATGCTGTAAGGGCAACCAGACCGTTCCCAACTGCAGAAGGCCGGGAGTCTGCGAGTCGAAAACCCGCCGCGCAATGTTGATATGAGCGACCGCATCGCCGTAGAGCAGCACCTCACCGGCCCGGAAATAGTAAGCAAACGTCAGGAAGGAAATGCAGGCAGCAAGCCATGCCAGCAGCGCTGTCTCGCGGTTCCAGCGCGGCTTGGCTGGCATCTTCAATCCAGGTGGGTCAGCTCACGAAATAGTTGAAATCGCGCGTCAATTTGTTCGCGAGTAAGATTCTGCAGGCGCGTAGTGCCGAACTCCTCCACCGCGAACGATCCCATCACGCTGCCGTAAAACAATGCGCGCTTCAGCACTTCGCGGTTCAACTCCGCTTTGCGCGCGGCGCGCAGCAGGTTGGGTTCATTGTGGGCCAGCATTTTGACTTCGGTGTCATTGATCAGCAGCACGTCGACAACTTTCAGCGTACGCTCGAGTTCTGCGCGGGTGCGCTGAATCCAATAGTTCATGGTGTCGCCGCCGGTCAGGCGCACTCCGTTCATTTCGCGCCGTACCAGTGCCTGGAGATCTGGATGGATGTTAGCCAAAAATAAAAACTGGGAATCGCGATATTCGGCGGGAATGTGAGGTTCGAATTTCTCGAACACGTTCAACTCGGTGAAATCGGTTTTGGCCTCGTTCAGGTTGTCAGTGTAATGGCCTCCCCAGCGGAAGGTCTTGCCCTGAACGCGTTCGATCCCTCGAGTGTCAATGTCGCGTTTTTTGAAAGCCTCGAAGTGCTGGGCGGTGAAGTCATCCCCGACCACGCCCACTACCCGAACCTGAGTGAAGTAGCTGGCCGCGAGCGCGAAAAAAGTGGCCGCGCCGCCTAATAGGTTTTCAGCTTTGCCGGAGGGCGAAGCGACATTGTCGAATGCCACCGAACCAACTACCACGATGCTCATAGATATTTGCCCACGATCAGTGCCAATTTCTTTCTGGTGGCAGCGGGAATCATTTTGCGATCGGTGACGATTGCATTCTTAAGCGCGGAACCGCATTTGCATCCCCGTTCTTTAGGCATGGCAACAACCGTCTCCCGCACCACGCGGCACGCGTTTTCGGCATTCTTCAGCAGCACAGCGATGATTTGGTCGACCGTGACCGAGTCGTGATGAGGATGCCAGCAGTCGTAGTCGGTAACCATGGCCATGGTGGCATAGCAGAGCTCAGCTTCGCGCGCCAGCTTGGCTTCCTGCAGGTTGGTCATGCCGATGACGTCCATGCCCAGGCCGCGATATACATTTGATTCCGCGCGGGTCGAAAACTGCGGACCCTCCATGCACAGATAAGTCCCACCACGCTTACAGATTACGCGCGCTCGCTCTCCGGCCTCAGCCACCACGTCGGCAACTTCCGGGCAAACCGGATCGGCAAAAGCGACATGCGCGACAATGCCATTGCCGAAGTAGGTGTCCACGCGGTGGCGGGTGCGGTCGAAAAACTGGTCGGGAATCACGAATTCCAGCGGCCGGTGCTCTTCTTTAAGCGAGCCCACCGCCGATATGGAGATGATCCGCTCCACCCCCAGCTGCTTGAAGCCGTGAATATTTGCCCGAAAATTCAGCTCGGAAGGAAGAATGCGATGTCCCCGGCCGTGTCTTGCCAGGAAAGCGACTTTACGCCCCTCAAGAGTTCCCAGAACGTAGGCATCGGAAGGCGGGCCGAACGGGGTTCTTAATTTAAGTTCTTTGATCTGTTTCAGCCCGGGCATGGCATACAGGCCGCTACCCCCGATAATGCCTATCCCCGCCCTCTGCAATCAGCCTCCTGAAACAAACACACGATTATACAGATCGCAACCAGGTAAGGTCGCAGGCTGCTCTAATGCTGATTACAGCTAAACACCCAGCAATAAACGTGTTGTCACCGAATTCAGGACAGTCATTCCCCGAACAGTTGCACCTGGCGAGTATCGGTGGGAAGGCCGTGGCGCTTTCGGCGACTGGCGCCGATGACAGCCAGAACGGTCAAAGATTCGAGAGCGGCGCGCGGCACAAAGATGCGCTGCACGTTGGCCCGGAGATCGGGCGGATTGACCAGGAAGCCCTCTGCCGTAGTCAGGCTCAGGTCGTTGGGCATCATGCCTTCCAGGACCTCGCTGTCTTTAAACTTGAGGTCGTTCTTGCGGACTACGACTTTCTTGTGGGTTGAAGGCATACGGGTTATCCGGGCGCAAAAGGCCGCGAGGCGATTTTCGCATTATTGTTGCCCGAAACGGTGCGCGATGTAGGTTCGTTGTAGCCAAACGGTTAACCTTGTGTTATTTTCTTGTGCTTGTTGGATCCCATCTTTGCCACTGTAAGTCTATTGGAGAGAGCCACTTACAAAACGGTGTGCGGGGCCAGCGATACCCTTAATCCAGCTCTGATGAAAAATTGTCGTGTATGCGGCGCAGTTTTGCTGCGCCGGTACAAGTAAGAATGGCAGATTACATCTACACAATGGAAATCCGGCTGACGCCGGATCAGCAGCGCGGTGTGACGCTGGTGCAAGATGTGGCTCGCAATGCGGGGATGAATATCTACCTGACCGGCGGCGCGGTCAGGGACATCATCAGCGGATTTCCGATTCGCGATCTCGACTTCACGGTGCAAGGTAATCCCATCAAACTCCAGAAAGAACTGGAGAAGGCGGGAGCCAGGGTTTCTGCCGCGGACGAAGATACGAAAACGCTGCATCTTCTGCTGCCTGGCAACGTGCGTGCCGAGCTCAGCATGGCGCGCACCGAGCGCTACGAAAAAACCGGCAAGCCGCCGGTAGTCACTCCTGCGACGATCCTGGATGATTTGCGACGGCGGGACTTCACCGTTAATGCCATGGCGCTTTCCTTGAACCCGGGTTCACGGGGGCTGCTGATGGATCCATTCAACGGAGCGGCGGACATTGAAGCCAAGCTGGTTCGCGTGCTGCATAACTACGCTTTCGTCGAAGATCCATCGCGGCTGATTCGTGCGACCCGTTTTTCGGCCCGCTTCCACTGGCCGCTTGAAGAACGTACCCAGGCGCGATACGAGTCGGCGAAAGAGAACAACTACATCGAACACATCAGCGATGAGGGAATCGGGCGGGAGATCGAGCAACTGGCGTACGAAGATGATCCGTTGAATGTGGTGCGCACGCTGGAGAAAGAAGAATGGTTGAAGGCCCTCCACCCACACTGGGGAACCGCTAAGGTAGACGCGAATGGCCTGGCACAGCTGATGAAAACGCGGCAGCAGATGAACGAGATGGGGTACGCTCCCGATCCCGCGCCGGCCGTGATGCACTTTCTGACGGCCCGCCTCAGCGACAAAGACATTGCAGACATGCAGAAGTTGATCCCGCGTCGAGATCTGGTGGAGGGGTGGCGGAACCTGGAAGACCACGCCAAAGAGTTGGCGAAGCGCCTCACGGGGAAAGAGGCAGCCACGCCCTCGCGAACCTGGAAGCTGCTGAGCGACGCCCGCCCAGAGATGGTGTTGTTCCTGACTGTCACATCGAAGCAGCAAGCGGTCGCCCAAAAGCTCAAAAACTACTTCACCAAATGGCGGCAGGTGAAGCAGAGATTGCCTTTGCCGGAGATGATAGAGCTGAGGATTACGCCACAGCTTCCGGAGTACTCGAAGGTCGCGGATGACGTGTTCATGCTGCTGCTCGACGGCAAACTGCGATCGCGCACGCAGATTTTGAAATACCTGAAGCCATTTTCACCTCCGCCTCCGCCTCCACCACCTCCGGTACGGCGCGGACGCGCAGCCAAAGCAATGGTAGCGCCGGCTGGCACGCCGCCAGCGGCGCAGCCGGTTCCTACCAAGGCTAAGGGAAAGCAGCCGCCTGAACCCGTCAAGCCTGAACCGATCAAGCCACCGCCAGGCAAGCCGGAGTCTGCAAAGCCGGGGTCAACCGCGAAAGTTGCGCATACGTCCACTGCACAAAAGGCTGCCGGCAGACCGAAGAAGGCGAAATCCCGGAAGTAGATTCCGGCTGCGAATTGCCGGCGTAGTATTCAGCTCCAAATCAACTGAACTATGAGGTTTCTGATCTTGAAAAAATTGGCCAGAATCTTATTCTATTGCGGCATCATTCTGCTGATCTCGCTGGCGATCGGAATCACTTTCACCATCGGCTGGCGACCGTTTGTCGGACCCAAAAAGCGCCCATTAACAGATCGACACTTCGAGCCGACTGCGGAGCGCTTACAACGCGGGCGGGTGGTCGCGTTCCTCACCGGATGCCACACCTGTCATACATCCCACGACTGGTTGCAACATGGAGCTCCGTTCATTGCCGGAACAGAATTGGCCGGACTGGAACTCCCGATACCGCTGCCCGGCCGCATCGTAAGTTCAAACATTACACCGGATCCTGCAACAGGCGCAGGTGGATGGACGGATGACCAGTTCGCGCGAGCAATCCGCGAGGGGATCGGACACGATGGCAGAACATTATTTCCCATGATGCCGTATGACGAGTTCCGCAACATGTCGGATGAAGACCTTGCTGCGCTGGTGGTGTATCTGCGGAGCGTCAAGCCGGTGCGCAATCCTCTGCCGCAGACCCGGGTGGATTTCCCGGTGAAATATCTGATACGGAACGCGCCCGAACCCATCTACGGGCCTGTACCGGGACCACCGCCCCAGAACCAGATTGCGCGGGGGAAGTACCTGGTACGTCTGGGTTGCGGGTGCCACACGCCGTCCGACAAGGGCCAGCCAATACCGGGCACGATGCTGGCGGGTGGCGCCGTCCTAAAAGGGCCATGGGGCTTGGCCACCAGCGCCAACCTGACCCCCGACGCTTCTGGGATCAGTTATTACACGGAAGCGACTTTCATCACGGCCGTGCGCACCGGATACGTGGGAGCGCGGAAGCTGAATTCCATCATGCCGTTTGGGGAATTCAAGGAGTTGCCGGATGAAGAATTGAAAGCCATGTATGCCTACCTGCGGACAATCCCGCCAGTCCGGCATCACGTGGATAACAGCCAGCCACCGACCTATTGCAAGATCTGCAGGCAGAATCACGGGGGCGGCGACCAGAATTGATCGTGTGCTGAGAATCGGCTCTGAAGCAGAGATATAATCGTGGCATGCGTGGCGTGGCCGCCATTGCGTTGTGTCTTCTGCTGACGCCCAGTCTGTCGGCACAGATGCGCGGTGGTATGCATGGCGGAGCTTTCACGGCCAGGGGATCTGGTGGAACTGGATTCTCCAGGCGCGGATCATTCGTCCAAGGACCGCGAAATGGATTTGTATTCCAGTCGGGATTCCGGGGACGGTTTTTCGGTCCGCGATTTCGTCATCGCTTCTTTTACTCGTCACTGCCGTGGGGTTATGGATACCCGGCTTACTACGGATACTACGACCGGGATTACAGCAACCAGTCTGATCCGTACGCTGCGTCGGCGTATGCCATGGCGAACTCGTTCGACGAGCGAGACCGAGAACTACAGCAGCAGTTGGACGATTTGCGGGAAGATGTAGCGCGGCTGACCGGGGCAATCAAATCCGAATACCCGACCACCGCTGCACCGCCGCGACCGCCTGCTCCGCGGGAACCAGCCACTCCTACTGTGTTGATGTTTCGCGACGGCACCAAACAGGAAGTGGAGAACTATGCGATCGTGGGCCAGACGCTATGGCTGTTCAGCGAGCAGCGGGCACGCAAGATCCCGCTATCGGCAATCGATCTGGAAGCTACCGCCAGAGCGAATGATGAACGCGGGCTGAGTTTCCCGGCGCCGCGCTGATTCCCAAAGCCGGCCTGCACTGTGGATATCCTCTGCATAGCTGGAGTTTGGCAGGCGTACTCCGGCTTATATAATTTCTTTAATGCCCACCTCTCAATTCGTCCATCTGCACCTGCATACCGACTATTCCATGCTGGATGGAGCCTGTGATGTAGAGAAGCTCGTCGAGCGGGTAAAGAGCCTGGGAATGCCGGCCGTGGCGATGACCGACCACGGGAATATCTTTGGAACGGTGCATTTTGTAAATGCGGCGAAACAGGCCGGCATCAAGCCGATTGTCGGCTGTGAACTTTACGTCTGCAAAAAGGAAGACCACAACATCGAGCGCACCCCTCCGGAGGGAGACACTTATAACCATCTGCTGGTGCTTGCGGAAAACGAAGAGGGGTACCGCAACTTAACCAAGATCACATCGGAAGCCTCGCTGCGCGGCTTTTATTACAAGCCCCGTGTCAGCAAAAAGTTTCTGGCGGAACACTCGAAGGGCCTGATCGCGCTTTCAGGATGCCTGAAAGGCGAGGTGGCGGAACGGTTGATGGAGGACAAGTACGACGCTGCGCGCAAGGCTGCCGCCACCTACGCAGACATATTCGGCAAAGAGAATTTCTTCCTTGAGATACAGGACCAGGGCCTGGAGATGGAACACCGGATACATCCCCATCTTTTCCGTTTGGAAAAAGATCTCGGACTTCCGTTGGTGGCCACCAACGACAGCCACTACCTGTGCGAAGACGATGCCCATGCACAGGACGTGATGGTGTGCATTCAGACCGCCAAGTCGATCCAGGATGCGAATCGCATGAAGTTTCAGGGATCGGATTTTTATGTAAAAAGCTACGACGAGATGTACCGGGTCTTCAAGGACTCGCCGGACGTGCTGACCCGGACACTGGCGATTGCGGAACGCTGCAGCATGCGGCTGGAAAAGGTGAGCAATCCGTTCCCGCACTTCGATGTGCCGGCAGGATACACGCTGGACAGTTATTTCGAGCACGTAACGCGCGAAGGCTTTGCGAAGCGGCTCGAGACTTTGCGAGCGCTGCAAGGGCAGGGAGGCCTGCGCCACAACCTGTCGGAATACGAGCAGCGTCTGGCGCGCGAGTTGGCGATTATTCAACAGATGAAGTTTTCAGGATATTTCCTGATTGTGTGGGACTTCATCCGCTATGCGAAGGGTCGCAATATTCCGGTGGGACCGGGTCGAGGATCGGCCGCGGGCTCGCTGGTTTCCTATGCGCTTGGAATCACCGATCTTGATCCGCTGCAGCATGAACTGCTGTTCGAACGTTTTCTGAACCCGGAACGCATATCCATGCCGGATATCGATATCGATTTCTGCATGAACCGGCGCGGGGAAGTGATTGATTACGTCACCCAGAAGTACGGGCGGGAGAACGTGGCGCAGATCATTACTTTCGGAACCATGGCGGCGAAAGCGGCGATCAAAGATGTAGGGCGCGCGATGGATATCCCGTACAGCGAAGTGGACCGGATCGCCAAGATGGTGCCGACCACCTTGAATATCAAGCTCGACCAGGCGATTAAGGATTCACCTGCTTTGCAGCAGGCCTATGAGAGTGACGCGCAGATCAGGCAGCTGCTGGATACAGCGCGCAAGCTGGAAGGCCTGGTGCGGAACGCAGGAGTCCATGCGGCAGGGGTAGTGATCTCGCCCCGCCCGCTGACCGAGCTGGTCCCGCTGCATAAGACCAAGAACGACGAAATCGTTACCGCCTTTGACATGGTGGCGATCGAGAAGCTGGGCCTGCTCAAGATGGATTTCCTGGGCCTGACCACGCTGACCATTCTTGATGACACGCTGAAGCTGATCGAACAGAAACAGAAAGAAGAAGCAAACGGGGCCGCGGCGGTGACGCTTGAGAATATTCCGCTGCAGGACCAGCAAACCTACGAGAAGGTTTTCCACACTGGATTGACGTCGGGTGTGTTCCAGTTTGAATCGCACGGTATGCGCGATGTTTTGCGCCGCTACCGCCCGACCACTATTGAAGACCTCACCGCACTGAATGCACTCTACCGTCCAGGGCCGATCCAGGGCGGCATGATCGATGATTTCATTGATCGCAAGCATGGGCGCAAGCGCATTGAATATGAATTGCCGGAACTGAAGGAGATTCTGGAAGAGACGCTGGGCGTGATCGTGTATCAGGAACAGGTGATGCAGATCGCGAACAAGCTCGCCGGATATTCGCTGGGCGAAGCCGATCTGTTGCGGCGCGCCATGGGCAAAAAGAAGGCGGAAGAGATGGCGCAGCAGCGGGAGCGCTTCGTGCGCGGCGCGACCGAGCGCGGGTTTCCAGCGAAGAAGGTCGAAAAATTATTCGATCTCATGGAACAGTTCGCGGGATATGGGTTTAATAAATCGCATTCCGCGGCCTACGCGCTGCTGGCTTATCACACTGCCTACCTCAAGACGCATTTTCCGGTGGAGTTCATGGCGGCGCTGCTGACCTCGGTGACCGGAAGCACAGATGACGTGGTGAAGTACATCAACGAGTGCCGGGAGATGGGGATCGCGGTGGAACCGCCTGACATCAATGTGTCAGACGCGAACTTCACTCCTCACGGCGCAGCCATACGGTTCGGACTCGCGGCAGTGAAGAACGTTGGCGGGAACGCGATTGAGTCGATCGTGGCTGCGCGCAATACTCCGGAGCAATTTCGTTCGATCTACGAATTCTGCGAGAAGGTGGATTTGCGCCTGCTGAACAAGCGCGTGCTGGAATCTCTTATCAAGAGCGGCGCCATGGACGCATTGGGGCGACGTGCACAGCTGATGGCGGTGCTCGACAAAGCCATCGATCGAGCGCAAAAGGCGCAGCGCGATGCCGAGTCTGGTCAGCATGGATTGTTCGGTGTGTTCCAGGACGAAGAGGCCGCTCAGGCTGGCGATGCGCTGCCGGAGACGCCGGACTGGGACGAGCACCAGCGGTTGAGCTTTGAGAAAGAGATCCTGGGCTTCTTCATCACCGGCCATCCACTGGAGCGTTATCGCAGCAAGCTGGAAGACTTGCGCGCCCTGACTACGGCTGAGATATGCGACATGAAGTCTTCGACCGGGAAGGATGAGAACATTACTACCGCGGGAATAATCACCAATGTGCGGGTGCTCAAATCCAAGCGCGGAGATTTCTACGCGCAAAGCGCCCTCGAGGATATGACGGGTTCGGTGGAGATGATTGCCTTTCCGGAAGCTTACATGCGCTTTTTCGCGAGCGCCAGGGCCAGGCCAAAGTGCTGTTTGACGTGGAACGCGCCGGCGATTTCATGGTGGTGATGGAAGCGGAAGGCTATAATGTGTTGCCGGACCGCACCTTTATCGCGCGCGTGGAAGAGTTGTGCGGGCGGGGCGCGGTGCGCGTGATCGATTGAAATCTGCGGCGGATGAGAGTTCCTAACAGCGCGAATTCACAGGCCCCGGTACCGGGTGTGGCGAATGCCGCGCTGGTTGTAACCGGGGCGGAATTCCTTCTCTCCATGGTAGAAGCGCGCCTGGTTTCCGAAAACGGCTCCGGTCCCGGAGTGAATGGAAAACGGAAGGCGCGCCAGGAACTGCAGGCCATCGAGCAGCAGATCGCGAAGTTGGGAGCGATGGCCAGCCAGGACGAGGGAACTTGTCGGGAGATAAAAGAGCTGAACCAGCGAATCGAGGGCTTGCGTAAACAAATGAGTTCAAATCTGACTGCCTGGGAAAAGACTGAACTCGCTCGTCACCCGCAGCGGCCCTACTGCCTCGATTACATTGAACGGATTTTCACCGACTGGAGCGAACTCCACGGAGACCGAGGCTTCGCAGACGATCCGGCCATGCTTTGCGGTATCGCGCGCTTTCATGGCGAAGAGGTGATGATCGTCGGACACCAGAAAGCCCGTGACACCAAGCAGAAGGTCTACCGCAATTTCGGGATGCCTAATCCGGAGGGTTACCGAAAAGCCCTGCGGGCCATGAAAATGGCGGAAAAGTTCACCCGGCCGGTGTTCACGTTTGTGGATACGCCGGGTGCTTATCCTGGACTGGGGGCGGAGGAGCGCGGACAAGCGGAAGCGATCGCCCGCAACTTAAGGGAAATGGCCAGACTGCACGTTCCAATAATCACCACCATCACCGGGGAAGGTGGTAGCGGCGGAGCGCTGGCCATTGCGGTAGCGGACCGGGTGCTGATGATGGAGAACTCGGTATATTCGGTGATTTCGCCCGAAGGCTGTGCGTCGATCATGTGGCGGGACGCAGCCAAAAAGGAATTGGCCGCGCAAGCGCTGCGCATCACAGCCAAAGACCTGACGGAACTGGGGTGCGTGGATGGTACCGTGCCGGAACCCGAGGGCGGCGCGCACCTCGACCACGAAGCCGCTGCGGCCCTGCTGGATGCCGAACTCCAGAAGCATCTCACTGAGTTGAAGCAGGTCCCGGTAAAAGAACTGGTCGACTCGCGCTATCGCAAATTTCGCAACATGGCGCAATTCTTTCAGCTTGAAAACTGATTGCCTGTACAGACTGGAAGCGCTTCGTGAGTAGTTTCCACACTGGTACTCTCCTCGAAAAGCTACGTCCTAACGCCTGTTTCCCAGGTGCGCGCTGACTTATAATTGACTGAAACCTTGTCCAAAAAAGAAGGGACCCCAGGAATGGCTACCACCGATGTAGCGTTCCGCCAGTCATCCGACCAGGCGGAACCAAAACGCGTCGTCAACAACATGAGCATTCAAGTGGCGACGGTAAATGGCTCAGGCTCACAAAGTTCTAATACGGTTCTGCTGCGCGGCATTTTTCAGATGGGAGTACCGGTTTCCGGCAAGAATCTTTTTCCATCCAACATCGCCGGACTACCGACCTGGTACACGATCCGGGCTAACAAAGACGGGTACATCGCGCGCAAGAAGGAAATCGATTTCCTGGTCGCAATGAACCCGGAAACGGCGCAGGAAGACGTGAAGTCGCTGGCGCCGGGAGCGGCGGTGCTGTATGACGAGCCGCTGAATCTGAGCTCGCTGCGTTCTGACCTGGTTTTCTACTCGGTACCGTATGACAAGCTGGTTGCGCCGGTTTGTCCTGAGGCGAAGCTGCGCAAGCTGGTGCGCAACATGGTTTATGTCGGGGTGCTGGCCCGGCTGCTCGAGATCGACATGGCGGAGATCGAAAAAGCGATCGGAAAGCAGTTCGCGAAAAAGGCCAAGGCGGCGAACCTGAACCTGGCAGCGGTGAAAGCTGGATATGAATACGCGGGTGCGAATCTGCAGAAGCGCGATCCGTACTTCATCCAGCGCATGGATAAGACAACGGGAAAGATCATCATCGACGGGAACTCGGCGGCGGCCTTAGGTTGCATGTTCGCCGGCGTTACGTTCGTGAGCTGGTATCCGATTACGCCCTCCTCTTCGCTGCCGGAAGCGATGATTGAGTATATGAAGCGTTTCCGGATAGGCGAAGACGGAAAAGCGACCTTCGCGATCGTGCAGGCGGAAGACGAACTGGCTGCCATTGGCATGGTGATAGGGGCTGGCTGGGCAGGCGCGCGGGCTATGACTTCCACCGCCGGGCCGGGAGTTTCCCTGATGGCGGAGTTCGCCGGGTTGGCTTACTACGCGGAAGTGCCGGGAGTGATCTGGGACATACAGCGGGTTGGCCCCTCGACCGGCCTGCCGACGCGCACCTCACAAGGCGACATACTTTCGACCGCAGTGCTGTCGCATGGGGATACCAAGCACATTATGTTGTTTCCGGCG